>JBGSHT010000089.1:0-18563 GCA_041752135.1 Chitinophagaceae bacterium
AAATCCTTCAAGTTATCAGTATCTCTACATTGGATAAAGTGCCTATCAGAGAGCTTTTTTCAAACCCAATACAACAGAATTTCAAAGAGCTAAATCATAATCAATTGAATATCTTCGACTAATATCAAAACGCTAGTGATAGGATTTATTATATAAAGTTATTTTTTTGTATAAATTTTAAAACATTTCCTCTAAAAAAAGGAGCGTTTGTACCGGGTTTTTAAACCATTAGTTATAACCTAATGTAAATGGGTAATTTTTTTAGTATTATCTTTTAGTTAGAATTTGATAGTAACCAACAAGATGATGTCCAGGACTGAAGTATTGCAGTGGGTGCTATGTTTTCAAAACTATTAAGGGCTCCATGTTCATGATTTTTTTTACCCGCAGATAACCACAGAGAAAAATGGAGTGCATCAGAATATAGCCGGTACGGTTCTATTTCCTCTGAGGCCCAACGTGGCTTTATATTTTAAGTTTAGATTTTGGCATTACCCGGATTCTTCCTTAATCAATATATGGCAGGTTTAATGACAAAAATTAAACCTCTTTCCAGATCAAAGACTGATCTATGCTCTTTATACTGGACCTGCCCGCCAATGCCATGGCAAATTCAAATTCCTTTTGAAGAATTGTCATCACTTTTGTTACCCCTTCGGCACCTCCGCAAGCCAATCCAAAACAAACAGGCTTACCAACGAGTACTGCATTAGCACCCAATGCCATTGCTTTTAATACATCGGTACCTCTTCTTATGCCTCCATCCATTAAAACAGGGATCCTTTTATTTACTTTTTTTGCAATTGAAGGCAGCACTTCAATAGTTGCCGGAACGGTATCCAGGTTTCTGCCACTGTGATTGGAAACAATGATACCGGAACATCCTGTTTGAATGGCCTTTTCGGCATCATCAGGGTTTAATATTCCTTTTAACAGAACCGGTAATTTAGTCAGGGATTTCAACCATTCTATATCTGTCCAGGTAAGTGATTTTTTAAATTTTAATGCTTCACCCTTGGCGGCAAATGCGGTATCAATCATATATGGCGGATGAAGGTCGTCCGGCAATTTAAAATTTGCTTTTTGCTGCCGGTTACGGACACCTGATACGGGGGTGTCAACAGTAATGCAAAGCGCACGGCATCCCTGTGCTTCCACTTTCTGCACCAGGTCTTTAACAAAGGCCCTGTCATCTACCACATATAATTGAAACCAAAGCGGGGATTTTGCCACTTTGGCTATTTCTTCAATGGGGGTTGTCGTGAAGGAACTTACAACATAGGTTGCGGCGGCAGCACCTGCACCACGAGCCGTGGCTATTTCACCTTCCGGGTGCATCAATTTATGAAAAGCGGTTGGCGCTATCATGATCGGATATGGCATCTCCTGGCCAAATAATGAAACCTTAGTATCCAGCCGGGCAACATCATTTAATACCTGGGTTTGAATTTTTAATTTATCCAGTGCTTCCCTGTTCCATCTCACTGTAAATTCATCTGCCGCTCCGCTGGCCACAAATTCATAAGCCATTTTGGACATTTTCCCGGCGGCCATCTTTTCAAAATCAAACAGATTGATGATATCCTTCAGATCATCCGGCATGTTTACCGGCTCATCATGCCCATCTGCTGTGAAAGGTAAAATGGAGGCTCCGGCTAAAGCGCCCATTGACTGAAGGATATTTCTTCTTGTATATTTCATATAATACATTTACCGCTAAGTTATAAATGACGCGAGGATCTTTTATGCTTTCAAAAATTTATAAATTACCCCTTTAGTTTCACTAACGGTGCCACCCGGCTGCCAATCAATTCAATGGATCGCATAAGTTTTGTATGTGGCAGGTTAGCATTATCCATTTGAAACGTGAGCCTTGAAATACCGCCAAGGGCCTGGCTATGCCGTATGATTTTTGCAGCCACTTCTTCCGGGCTTCCTACAAGTAATGCGCCTGTCGGCCCTATTTGTGCAAGGAAATGTGCCCTGGTGACTGGTGGCCATCCACGCTCTTTTCCAATCCGGGTAAAGGTTTCCGCATAGCCCGGAAAATAATCATCAATCGCTTCCTCTGTGGTGTTTGCCACGTAGCCCAAAGAGTGCAGGCCCACTTTCAGCTGCTCATCCGGATGACCGGCTTGTTTTCCCGCTTTCCTGTACATATCTATCAAAGGCCGGAATCTATGGGTTTCTCCACCAATGATTGCCACCATTAAAGGTACGCCTAACATACCGGCACGTATAAACGATTCTGGTGTGCCGCCCACACCTATCCAAATGGGTATCGGATTTTGTAAAGGCCTTGGATAGATTGCCTGGTTGCGTAAAGCAGGGCGGTACTTCCCCGACCAGGTAACGATCTCGTTATCGCGGATCTTTAGCAGCAGTCCAAGCTTCTCTGTAAATAGTTCATCGTAGTCGTTCAGGCTCAGGCCAAAGAGGGGGAATGCCTCTGTAAAAGAACCACGACCAACAAACATTTCAGCCCTTCCTCCGGAAATCAAATCGAGCGTTGCATAATTTTGAAATACCCTCACCGGATCTGCTGCGCTTAGTACGGCTATGGCGCTGGTAAGCCGGATATGCTTTGTGCGGGTAGCTGCTGCTGCAAGTATCATATGCGGAGCAGAATCCAGAAACTCTTTTCGGTGATGTTCGCCCATGCCAAACACATCGAGTCCGGAATGATCGGCATGTTCAATTCTTTCAAGCAGTTCGGCAATTGCCTGGGCGGGATTATCTGCCCTGGTTTGATCTTCATTTAATATGGCTGATGCAAAACTGTCGATTCCTATTTCCATAATATTTTTTTATCTTCTCAAAGGTATTGTATCCTTATGTCTGTGACAATAATCACAGAGCTAACCGCAAAGTAACAGGAACGCAAGGATTCACTATGAAAATTCATGCAGAAGGATGACCAAACTCATTTACTGCTGATCATAACATAATTTATTTTGTATCTGCTTAAACATTAAGTCATGAAAGAAACACTCTTACAACTCCAACAATTTATTGCAGAGCCCTGGCCCTGGTATGTTGCCGGGCCGATCCTGGCTTTTATCATGTTCATCCTACTTTATTTTGGCCACGAATTTGGTATCAGCGATAACCTTCGTTTAATGTGTGCCGCTGATGGTGCCGATGAAATGAATGAATTTTTTAAAATCGACTGGAAAAGCGGGGGCTGGAACCTGATGGTAGCTTTAGGTGCAGTATTCGGAGGCTACCTCGTATCACATTATTTTATAGGTTCACAAGGTGATATTGCGCATATCAGTGCAGCTACGGTTCAGCAACTAAATGAAATTGGTATTCCGGTCAAAGAAGGTGCAGTACCGATGGTGCCGGATTTTGTAAGTTGGGAAAGCCTTTTTACCTGGCAGGGATGGCTCATCATCGCCGGTGGCGGGTTTTTGATTGGATTTGGTGCGCGGTATGCCGGGGGCTGTACTTCAGGACATGCCATCAGCGGACTGTCTGCTTTACAACTGCCATCACTCATTGCCGTTATTGGATTTTTCATGGGGGGCCTGTTTATGACCTATGTGGTTATCCCGCTACTATTTCCCATTAATTAATTACTAAAAACGTATTTGTATGTTTCGGATGTCAAGATATATTTTAATCGGAATGCTACTTGGATTTGTTCTTTATAAAAGTGAAGCAGTCAGCTGGTTCCGGATTTATGAAATGTTTCGTTTTCAGAGTTTCCATATGTATGGTATCATTGGTTCTGCTGTTGTGGCAGGGATCATTATTGTGCAGATCATTAAAAAGCGCCATATAAAAAATGTGCAAGGCGTGGAAATCAGTATCAAGGATAAAAACAGGAGTATACCCCGTTACCTGATCGGTGGATTTATTTTCGGTTTGGGTTGGGCATTGGCTGGCGCTTGTCCTGCCCCCATGTTTATCCTTATGGGAAGCGGTTATACCGTATTTGTGGTTTACCTGATTGCGGCTATGACGGGAACATATGTTTATGGACTGTTACGGAAAAAACTGCCGCAATAAAATGTAACCGACAGGTGCGCTAAGTAATACAAAGGAAAAATAACTATCTTTTGGACATAATAAGGTAAACCCTTCATAAATGTCTGAAATGAATAAAAGCCTGTTATTGTTTTTTCTAATTAGCTGTTTTTCCTGTAAGCAAGAAGTAAATGAAGCTGCTGTATATCAGATTGATCCTGCGGTAACGGCCAGGTTCGCTGATTCTGTAAGTGGCATTGTCAAACCGCAACTGGCTGATGGATTAACAGCTTCTTTGTGGGGTATTGACTCGCTGGTAAAATCTCCCATAGCCATTGATATTGATGACCAGGGTCGTTTATACTATAACACAACCGATCGCCAGAAAAATTCTGAATTTGATATTCGCGGTCATACCACTTGGGAAATACCTTCCATCAGTTTACAAACGGTAGAGGACAGACGAAAATTTCTGCACACCGAGCTGTCACCGGAAAACAGTTTTAAAAATCAATGGCTGAAAGATTTGAATGGTGACAGTTCTCACGATTGGCGAGACCTCACCGTTGAAAAAGAATTTGTATTCAGGTTGGAAGATACCAATGGTGACGGCGTTGCTGACAGATCGCAGAAAGTGGTTGAAGATTTCCATGACGAAGTGACGGATGTTGCAGGAGGGATACTATCTAACGGAGATGACCTCTTTGTAGCTGTGGCTCCCGATTTGTGGCGGATGAAAGATAAAAACGGCGATGGCATTGCCGATGAAAAAACTTCGATCTCACATGGATATGGTGTGCATATCGGTTTCGGTGGGCATGGTTTGTCGGGCGTTGAAATGGGTCCTGATGGAAAAATTTATTGGCAGATTGGTGACATAGGTTTTAACGGCCAGTCTGCAGACGGTCAGAAGTGGGAATACCCTAACAGTGGGGTGGTCGTTCGCTCAAACCCTGATGGCAGTGACTTTGAGGTATTTGCTTCCGGGCTTAGAAATACGCATGAATTTGCTTTTGATGAATTAGGTAACCTGATCAGTGAAGACAATGACGGGGATCATGCAGGAGAAAAAGAAAGGCTTGTTTATATAGTAAATGGATCAGATGCCGGCTGGCGTTCCAACTGGCAGTATGGAAAGTATAATGATCCGGATAATAACACTTATAAAGTGTGGATGGATGAAAAGATGTACCTGCCCCGTTTTGAAGGACAAGCCGCTTATATTACACCTTGTATTGCCAATTATGTAAGCGGACCGGCAGGTTTTGTGTACAATCCCGGTACCGCTCTCGGCCCTCAGTACAAGAATCATTTTTTTGTAGCTGAATTTGTGGGCAATGCCCCGGGTTCCGGTATCCATAGTTTTACGCTGAAGCAAAAAGGCGCCGGTTTTGAATTAGGCGAAACGAAAAAAATAATCAGCGGCATTTTGCCTACCGGACTTGATTTTGGCCCGGACGGGGCCCTGTATGCTGCTGACTGGATTGAAGGATGGGGTACAGGTCCTTATGGCCGGATCTGGAAATTTGATGATAAATCAGGCGCCGGCCAGCCTGTAAGAAAGGAGACTAAAGAATTGTTGTCTGCCGACTTCGGTAAAGTTAAACCTGATAAACTGAAAACTTGGCTTGGACATGCCGATATGCGGGTTCGGTTGAAGGCACAGTTTGAACTGGTGAAGAGAGGCGATAAATCAATTGACATATTTCAGCAGTCCCTGGCCCAAAGAGAAATTCAACTGGCACGGATACACGCCATTTGGGGTATCAGCCAACTCGCCCGACTGAATAAAGATAAGGCAGCCATATTATTGCCATACCTGAAAGATGCCGATGAAGAGATCAGGGCGCAGGTTGCCAAATGGCTGGGTGATATACGCTACAAACCGGCAGCAGAAGCATTACTGCCTTTATTGAAAGATTCGTTTAGCCGTACCCGTTTTTTTGCGGCGGAAGCGCTGGGCAGGATAGCCTTTGAACCGGCTATTCAGCCAATAATTGATATGCTGCGCAGCAATAATGATACCGATGCATTATTACGACATGCAGGCAGCCTGGCTTTATCACGCATAGGTAAAGCAGAGCCGTTAATTGCCCTATCAAAAGATACTTCAAGGGCTTTAAGAATAGCTGCTGTTGTTGCCTTGAGAAGGATGAGCTATCCTGGTATCAGTGTTTTCCTGGCAGACTCAGATGAATTTGTGGTAACTGAAACTGCCCGGGCGATCAATGATGATTTATCGATAGAAGCTGCTTTGCCCGCACTTGGCGATATGTTGAATACTACCAGCTTCCGGAATGAAGCATTGATAAGGAGATGTATCAGTGCCAATCTAAGGACAGGTACGGAGAAAGCTATGCAAAACCTGGTTGACTATGCGGCCAATGCCGGAAGCCCGGTAGGTATGCGTACGGAAGCCATTGCAGCGTTAGGTGTCTGGGCAAGGCCATCCGTACTCGACAGGGTTGACGGGCGGTTGCGCGGCACCGTTGAGCGTGATCCGGTATTATTAAAATCGAAATTTGAAAAAGTGCTTTTGGGTTTACTAAGTAATACCGAGCCGTCAATAAGGTTGAGCGCCACGCAGGCGGTAAGCAAATTACAGATCACCTCTGCCTCGTCTATCTTAATGAATCAACTCAGGAAAGACGCAAAGCCGGAATTACGCAGGGAAGCACTCATCTCTTTAGCAGCTTTACAATATGCGGATCTCGGACTTGCCATCAAACAGGCGCTGTCGGATAAAGAAAAAATGGTACGGATCACAGGTATAGATTTATTGGGAAGATCCCGGGTATCGAATGATCTTATGGTGAATTTATTGACGGAGGTTATCAATTCAAAATCAGCAGAGGAAAAGCAGGCGGCCTTACTTACACTCGGTAAAATGCCCTTGGCTTATGCTAAAAATGTACTTGCTGATCAACTTGATAAAATGTCGAAAGGAAAACTGGATCAGGCTGTGTACATTGAATTGTCTGAAGCGATCGACAGTACTGGAGATGCAGAATTAATATCAAAATATAAATCCATCAGTGCCGGTTTATCGGCAGATGAATTGACCGCTGCTTATGCAGGTAGCTTGTATGGGGGAAACCCGGAAAAAGGCGTGCAGATCTTTTATGGCGGTGAGGCGGCACAATGCGTGAAATGCCATGCATACAATGATTATGGCGGCAATGCCGGCCCCCGATTAAATGGTGTTGCGTCAAGATTGACTCGTGAACAATTACTGGAAGCACTGATCAAGCCCAGTGCAAGGCTGGCACCTGGTTTTGGCATGATCACTTTGGAAACGAAGGATGGGAAAACCATTGCCGGTATCCTGGAGGAAGAAACGAATACTTCTTTAAAAGTGCGGTCCGGGGATGAGGTTCCGATGATCATTAAAAAAGATCAGCTTGTTAAACGAACTAATGGCAATTCCAGCATGCCTGAAATGAGGTATCTGCTGAATAAAAAAGAAATCAGGGATGTTGTCGGATTTTTGGCAACTTTGAAAGAATAGACAATCGGTATTTTCAAAAAACATTTAATGAAAGACCCAGGCGTAAATATTATATACCTTATTACTTGTACCATGTTACTGATCTTATCCCTTGTGGTAAGTTTCAGAAGGAAAAATGCAAACCGTTTAAGTGGTTTTTTTTTAGCAGCCTATTTTTGGTCATTCTTTTTATCCGTTGTCATATCGTATATCGTTTTATCGCCTCTTATAGAGCAAGTGCCTCATTTATTCAGGATTGGAAATATTTTTATTATCCTCACCCTTCCATTTTCCTGGCTTTATTTCAGAGAGACATTACAGCCCGGTAAAAAGTCATGGAAGGATATGATCCACTTGATACCGGTATTGATATATATTATTGACTTCTTCCCCTTTTTCATGCTGCCCGGACAGGAAAAATTAAATGTCCTGCATAATCTAAATGAATATGGTGTCAAAGCTCAATTTGGAGAAGGCTGGTTCATGCCTGCCGGAATCCATAACATTATCCGGTATACGGTGATGCTGGGTTACTGGTTAGCTCAGAGTCGCTTATTGTTTAGGGCCGTTAGACTTTCATCAAATGAAACGGGTAATGATTTTGTTGTTCATCTCGGATGGCTGAAATGGTTGAATTTTTCTGAACCCCTGATTTTTCTTCCAGTAATAATTGCATTTATATTCGGACGTGTTGATCTTATGGTATCATTTATTGCCAATATTGCCGCGCTGGCTGCGGCATTGATCCAGGGTTATTTCCTCCTGATGAACCCACAAGTTCTCTACGGAATTCCATCCGACCCAATCTTTCAAAAAACAGATGATCCTGATATCAAGGAAATTAACAACTATCCGGAAGAAGGGACAGATACCATTCAAAAAGGGCCTCAAGTTCCTATTTATATTGCTAACCTCGATGAACACACCCTGGATAATATTGGGATAGCAATTGACAAAGTGATGGAAGAAAAAAAACTCTACCTGAATACTAATCTCAAAATTTCCGATTTGGCCTTTGCCACCGGTTTCATTTCCTATAAGTTATCAGCGTATTTTAATAAAAGATGTAACCAGTCATTTAATGACTTTATTAACCAGATTCGGGTGGATCATTGTACCCAAAAAATTGATTCCGGAGAACACGAATCAAAAACATTAGAAGCTCTTTCAAAAGAGTCCGGTTTCCAAAGCCGCAGTACATTTATCCGGGCCTTCAAGAAATCCAAGGGAATGACCCCGTCTGAATATATCGGGGGAATCAATTAGTACCAAGAGGCTTGTTTAAAATATTCACAGCGATTTGCTATTAACTTCAACAAAATAATATTTCTGTCTGAAAGTGAAACAATTTTTGTGTCATTTGATTTATATGACACAGCCTGATCCAATTTCACGAATTCAAAAATCAACTTTTCTATAGTTTTGATTATTCAGGTTCACTCTCAAAATTGGTTTGACATACTCGGACCAACTTCTCCAAATATTTATTTCCTGGAAGTTTCTGAAATTCAGAGATGATAAAAAATGCGTATGTCCAATTTTGACAGCCCGATAATTTACCTGATTACGCTCACCCTGTTGTTTGTCATTTGCCTGATCATCACGTTTAAAAGGCAGCGTTCAATTGAAATGCCCGATAAGTTCCTTATGCTGTATTTCTGGTCTTTCTTTTACACTATTTTGATTGCTTTTATTTTCGTTTTTGGATTCGGAAAGTATTTTCCGCATCTCTTTCGAACGGCCCATATCAGTGCAGCGCTGGGAATGCCTTTTTCTTATTTTTATATCCGGCAAACGCTTTTTCCAGGGAAGCTAAAATATACTGATCTTCTGCATCTGTTGCCGGCATTGATTTTTGTGGTGGATTACCTCCCTGTGTTTATGTTAACGGCCGATGAAAAAATTTCACTGGCAGAACATATGAATGGCACTCAAATGCGGTTAATACTTAATGATGGCTTATTTATGCCGGCATACGGCCATATCATCATCCGGTACTCTCTGATAATCTTGTATTTCACTGCCCAGGTAATATTGATCCGAAGATCAACATCGGCAAACTCAAATCTTATTATTAAAGAGAACCCACCCTTATGGAAGTGGTTAAAACTACTGACCGGCACCCAGTTCATTATTTTTATAGGACCCTTGATTAGTTCTTTTGTGGGCAATAATAATCTAATCGTTGTTTTTTTAAACCTTTCGGCTATTTTAGTGGCCATTGTACAGTGTTATTTCCTGGTTTCTCACCCTTCTATACTCTATGGGTTAATCGAAAATGATGCTGAACTGGTAATCGATGCCCCACGTTCAACCATTACAAAAAAACCAAATCCTCCCGCTCCCGCAAATCAATACTCATCGGAATTACTGGATGAGGTTGGAAAGTCAGTAGAACGGCATCTTCAATCCCAAAAACCATTCTTAAAAGCCCGCTATGGTATCCAGGACCTGGCCAGGGAAACGGGAATCAGTGTGCACAAGATATCCGCCTATATCAACCAGAGGCATCAAATGAATTTTTTCAATTATATCAACCAACTTAGGATAAATGCATTCCTGGATAAGATTGCTTCAAATGAACAGGAACAAAAGACCCTCGAGGCCCTTGCAGGGGAATGCGGCTTTCAGGGCAGGTCTACTTTCATTCGGGCTTTCAAAAAAGAAACCGGAAAAACGCCTTCAGAATACCTGGCAAACTCGTTGCAAAAGGTAGACGACCAGCCCATTTTGTAGCATTTAAACAAGTGCTACATGTTTAGAGGCCTGTTTTCAGAGGCAATAAGGCCAATCATTTAGATTTGGTTATCCATATATTTAAAATCATCGAAGAAAATGAAACAGTTTCTATGGTTATTCCTATTGCTTGTCCTGATGCTGGGATGCACCATTAATAATTCCGATAAAAAGGAAAAGACCGATGAAAAGGCTACCGCGGGAAATGCCATTTCCACTATGTACTATGGGGGTGATATCATAACCATGGAAGGCGACAGTGCACAGTATGCAGAGGCGGTTGTTGTTACCGATGGTAAGATTGCCTTTGTGGGTCCAAAAGAAGAAGCAATGAAAATGGCCGGGAATGGCCATGAGATGGTTGATTTACAAGGCAAGACTATGATGCCCGGTTTGATTGAGCAACACTTACATCCATTGCTCGGGGCATTATTTTTAACTATGCCCACCATTGCCCCGGAAGAATGGGTAACTCCGGAAAAAACCTATCCAGCCGTTACTAGTCCGGCCGACTACATGAAAAGCCTAAAGGCAGAATTTGCGAATAGAAAAGACACCGGCAACGTATTTTTTATCTGGGGTTATCACCAGTTGTGGCACGGCCCGTTAACGCGGGATATGTTAGACAAAATAAGCACAAGGGTGCCTATTGGTGTATGGCATCGAAGCTGTCACGAGTTTTTTGTAAATACCGCATTTCTTAAAAAATATAAAATTGATCCAGCGGCAATTGCCAAAACGACTGCCGATACCCGCAACCAAATAGATCTTAAAAAAGGGCATTTCTATGAGAACGGCGCCATGGTTTACCTGTTGCCAACCATTTTCGCTGACTTTGCTTCACCAGATAAGCTGAAAAGAGGCCTGCATTTGATGGTGCAATACCTGCATCACAACGGCGTAACAGCGTATAATGAACCAGGTGCCCTGATTGATCCTGGTACGGCAAAACTCTATGAGGAAGAGTTGAACAAAGAGGATGTGCCGATGCTCTCCACATTTATCGCAGAAGGAAATACCACCTTTATGGCTAAAGGGGATTCCGCACTACAAATGGCTGAGGCCTCTTTAAAAACATTTCCGGAAGGAGGTAAAGTGTTCTTCTTTCCAAAGCAAATCAAATTGCTCCTCGATGGGTCTATCATTTCGCAGCTGATGCAAATGAAAGCCGGTTATAAAGATGGACACAAGGGCGAATGGATGTTGAAACCTGAGTTGATGGAAAAAGCAACCAAATTATTCTGGGATGCAGGTTACCAGATCCACATTCATGTGAATGGTGACGAGGGGCTGGAGGTTTTACTCGATTGTATTGAACGCAGAATGAAGGAAAATCCAAGGAAAGATCATCGCACCGTAATCGTACACTTTGCCAATTCAACTGAAGAACAAGTAAAAAAGCTGGCGGCATTAGGTTGCATTGTAAGTGCCAACCCTTATTACGTAACAGGTTTCTCTGATAAATTTTCTCAATATGGATTAGGACAGGAGCGTGCCGAAGCCATGGTGCGTATTGGTTCTGTAGAAAAACTGGGCGTGCCCATTTCATTACATTCCGATTTGCCGATGGCCCCTTCTAATCCACTTTTTCTGGCATGGTGTGCCATAACAAGGAAAAGTGCCGATGGTAAAACCTTCCGGCCAGACCTGGCAATAAGTCGTCATGCTGCACTTAGGGCTATAACCATTGATGCAGCCCAAAGCTGGCGCATGGAAGATAAAATCGGCAGCATAAAGGAAGGGAAGAATGCAACCTTTACAATCCTTGAACAGAACCCGTATAAAGTTGAGGTAGATGCCATTAAGGATATAAAAGTAAATGCCACAGTTTTTCAGGGAAAGTTGTTCCCGGTAAAGTAAAATCCATCATTCCATCAATAAAAAATAGCTATGAAACAGATGATAAAATTAGTAATAGGCATGCTTGTATTGGCAGGCTGTAATTCCACTACACAAAATAGCGCTTCGACGCAAGAAGCCGATGCCATTTACTATGGGGGCGACATTTTAACAATGGAAGGTGATAGTGCAAATTATGCCGAAGCTGTTGCCATAAAAGATGGCAAAATTGTATTTGTTGGCGCTAAGGCTGATGCTGAAAAACTGAAAGGTGATAGCACGACTATGAATGATCTGAAGGGTAAAACAATGATGCCCGGATTCATTGATCCGCACAACCATCCTATCCAGGCAGCCTCTATGATCATGCCCAAATTTGCAACGCCCTTCGATTGGAAATTCCCATGGGGAGATGCCAAAGCCGTAAGGGGCCAGCGGGCATTTTTAGATAAATTGTATGAGTACGAAAAGGAACTAAAAGACCCAAATGAGTTCCTGATCGTTTGGGGTTACCTTGAACCCTATCATGGCAAACTGAACAAAACTATATTGGACAGTATATCCGCCACCCGCCCCATATTTGTGTGGTCTTACTCGGCCCATGAGGGGTATTTCAATACTGCCGCGTTAAACAAATATGGATTTACTGCCGCTGAGGTAAAAGGCAACAGCCAGGCAGACTATACGAACGGTATCTACCGGGAAGTAGCTTTAATAAACGTTGGACTTCCAAAAATTATAAATGAATTAATGTCTGCGGAAAAAGTAACCGCAGGCTTACTGCGCAATCGTCAATTGGTGCACCTTGGTGGCATCACCACCATTGGCGACATGGGCACCGGATCGGCCGGCAGCCTTAAAAGAGATTATACTTTAATTCAATCTGTTTTAGAAAATGATTCTACAGGCTTCCGCATGCAGTTAACCCCGGATGTAAAAACACTGGATATGCAGATGAAAGATGACAATAAGGTGATTGCAGCGGTTAAAGATTTGCCGAAAGCAAATTCCAAACATATTGAATTTGGCAGGCAGGTAAAATTGTACGCCGATGGCGCCTTTTTTGCACAAGCCATGCAATTGGAAGCACCCGGATACAAGGATAGGCATAAGGGCGAATGGATGATGCCACCTCAAAGATTAAAAGAATTAATTATGCTTTGGTATGGCCAAGGCTATGATGTACACATTCATTGTAATGGCAGCGGGGCAGTAACATTAATTTTAAATGCGCTCGAAAACGCCAAAGCCAAATATGGAGAAACAGATAGCAGGATTATTTTTGAACATTTTGGTGTGTCATCTGCCACACAAGTAGAACGTATGGTAAAACTAGGTCATGTAAGTGTTTCTGCCAACCCATATTATTTATACACAATGGCAGATAACTATGTAGAACCACTAGGCAGGAAGGAAGCATCTGAAATTATACGCCTGGGTACATTGTTGAAAAACAAAATACCATTTGCCTTACACACCGATTTTACGATGGCGCCTATGGAACCCTTACTGTTGGCCTGGATAGCTGCCAACCGTATTACTGCCAATGGAAACCTGATGGGTACGCAGGAAAAAATACCTGTTTACGAAGCCTTAAAAGCGATCACTATCAACGGAGCCTATGTGCTGCGGTTAGAAACCATAACTGGAACTATTAAAGCCGGTAAAAAGGCAGACTTTGTTTTATTATCAGAAAACCCAATGAAGGTGGAGCCTATCAAATTGAAGGATATTAAAGTACTGGGAACTGTTTTTGAAGGCAAATCATTTCCATTAAATAATTAACATGTTAGATGCTTCCATCATAAAATACTCTAAACTGAGAGTCGCTTTGACTATAGTACTTATTTGTGCTTTTATAGCAAGTAGTTATAGCCAGGCGAAACGAAATAACCTTACGGGTCAGTGGGGCGGAGTACGCGATAGTCTTCAAAAAAACGGCATTGTGATAAAGCCCCGGGTCACCTTTTTCAATCAGAATTTTGTGGCTGGTGAAGGGGACAATAAATCAGTGTTTGCAGGTAAGGCCGACCTTGATGTTAAATTGGATGGGAGAAAGATTGGTCTGCCACGTTGGACATTGGCTGTAAAATTTGAACAGAACTTTGGAGATGTACTTGCTGGTACCGGGAATGTGATGTTGCCTAAAAATACTGCTATGACCTTTCCTGGCTTTAATGGTACGGACGCTTCTGATGTCACAAGTTTTTATATCATTAACCAGTTTGGGGAAGCAAATGTGCTGATGGTAGGTAAGATCAATATGATCGACCTCGCTGCTTCCACCCGGTATACCGGTGGAGCTGGAATAGAAGCATTTTGGAACGTTGGTTTTGCCGCACCTATTTCAGGAATCACACCACCCTATATTTTTGGTGCCGTAAGCGTTATTAAAACAAAGGCACTGAAGTACACATTTATGGTGTACGACCCCGAAAGTGCGGTGAATAAAAGTGGACTTGAATCACCTTTCAATAAAGGGGTAGTATTATCGGCATCCTTTGAAAAAGAATTTAAAATTGCAGGGAAATCAGGGTCCCATGTTGTGCGGGTTGCTTACAGTACGCAGGATGGCACTGATTTGTATGATCTCGGTGATATCTTTTTCCCTGTTCCACCACCTGATGGGGGATTTCCCGGTACAAAGAATTCAAGGTATTATGTTAGTTATTCCATCAATCAACCCATAGTGTCTTATAAGGATAAATCCGGGGGTTGGGGATTTTTTGGGCAGGTGGGTTTCTCTGATGGGAATCCAACTCCCGTAAACTTCAGTATGCTGGGTGGAATAGGAGGTAACGGCTTTATAAAGCAAAGGAGGCAGGATAAGTGGGGCGTGGCTTTTTATGAATATTCGTTAAGTAATGCCGTAGACGAATTTTCGTCAGCAGCAGGAATTCCTTTGCGCAACGAAAAGGCATTGGAAATATATTATGATCTATGGTTGTCAAATTATATTTCTTTAGGAGGTGACATACAGTGGACAAAGCCAATTGTAAAGAGTAGTTCAAATGCAGTTTTCCTTGGTTTGCGTTCCAGTATTCGTTTATAAAGTAAGATTAGCTTACAAAAATTATTGTGGCAACTTTGCTTGCGATTGCCTATTTTTTTTGTCAGGGGCATACAATCATAATTTAAAAAAGAGTCAAAAAATGTACATGAAAGTAAAGAACCAATTTCTTTTTGCAGTACTTATGGTAACCGCCACTGCCTGTAATAGTGAAAACACGGACATATCAAAAGCAGTTGCTGCGGATGTTATTTACTACGGCGGCGATATTATTACCATGGAAGGGGATAGCGCTACTTATCCTGAAGCTATTGCGGTGAAAGCCGGTAAGATAGTTTTTGTAGGCAACAAAGCTGATGCAGATAAAATGCTTGGGGATAGTACGGTGATGAATGATCTCAAAGGGAAAACATTACTACCCGGATTTATCGATGGTCATGCGCATTTTTTTGGTTTTGGATCTCAAGCCGTTGGTGCCAACCTGCTGGCAGCACCGGATGGAAATTGTAATACGATGGACGACTTGATCAAAGAATTAAAAACCTGGTATGCCAAAAATGATACCACGAAAACGGCGGGTTGGATTTTCGGAATGGGCTTTGATGATGCCGTGCTTAAGGAACAAAGATTTCCTACCAAAGAAGACCTCGATAAAGTTTCCACCACTATTCCAATCTGTATTGTTCATATATCCGGGCACTTTGCTGTGTTGAATAGTAAAGCGCTGGAGATGAGCAAAATTACTGCAGCCAGTAAAAATCCTGCAGGAGGTGTCATCAGAAGAATGCCGGGTTCACAAATACCCAATGGTGTGCTGGATGAGAATGCGGCCTTTGCAGTATTTTATCCAGTACTTACACCATCGGATCCCAAAATGTCTGATTATTATCTTGATAAGGCACAGGAAATGGCTATGCAATTTGGTTACACTACTGCACATGAAGGAAGGGCAATGGGCAATTATTTTCCGATGGTCAGCTACGCAGAGCAGGGTAAGCTTAAAATAGATGTGGTGACCTACATGGATTACACCTATGATAAATATATGCGCAGCAAGTGGAACAAAAAAGACTACAATAATCATTTTCGGATTGGAGGTGTAAAATTGGTGCTTGACGGATCTCCGCAGGGGAGAACCGCCTGGAGAACGATCCCTTATGTGATACCACCAGATGGAGAGAAAAAAGGTTACAAAGGATACCCTGCCTTCCCCGATGAAAAAAAGTTGCAGCCAGTTTTCGATAGTGCGTATGCAAACAACTGGCAATTATTGGTGCATGCCAATGGCGATGCAGCCATCGATCAATTCATAAGATGTTCAAGAAAGGCGGTAAACAGATACGGAAACAATGATAGGAGAAGTGTGTTGATCCATGGGCAGTATGTTAGGTTTGATCAACTGGACAGTCTCAAAGATTTGAAGATCATTCCATCTCTTTTTCCCATGCATGCATTCTATTGGGGCGACTGGCATAAAAAGATCATTGGGGATTCATTGGGAAATTTAATAAGCCCTATCAAAACAGCATTGAAAATGGGTATGACGCCTACCAGTCATACAGATGCACCGGTTGCATTACCAAACCTGATGGTAGTGATGTGGGCAACGGTAAACAGGGTTTCAAGAGCGGGCGCCATCATTGGAGCTGATGAGAGACTGACTCCTTATGAAGCATTGAAAACATTTACCATTTGGGGTGCCCGACAGCATTTTGAAGAATATAATAAAGGCAGCTTAGCGGTTGGAAAGTTAGGAGACATGGTTGTGCTGTCTGAAAACCCTTTAAAAATTGATCCAATGAAAATCAAAGATATCGTTGTACTTGAAACGATCAAAGAAGGGAATTCCGTTTATAAAAAAAGCCCATAAGAAATTTTTTAGACCCTAAAGGTCAGGAAACCTCGGTAAAACATTATAGCTAATATTGATCTTTTAAAATAATTATGAAACAAGCGATAGAATTATTGATCGGTTTAGAAAAAATAACTTGCAGTTTCCTCACTAAAATTATTTCAGTGTGGATTATTCTATTGATTGTATTATTGAACTGTCTGCAAGCACAGGATACAAGCAAGGCTGCTGCTCGGGATATTGACCCATCCAAGCCTACCAACCTGTACACACAGGTAAATGCCAACCTTGAATACCAGGCGGGAAAAAATCAAAATTTGTTCGGTGTAAGGATCAATTTACAGTATGCATTTAACCCCGATAACCTGTTGCTGATCGAATTGCCCTTTCTATATAATGACAGAACATCAAAGTTTGGCGTAGGCGATATGCGGTTCCGTTATTATAATGCAATTAAACGGAACATCTCTCCTTCATTTATTGCTATTGCAGCTTTTACTGATGTTACAGTGCCCATTGGTTCATATGAAGATGGAATTGGCAGTAGTGTTTGGTCGGTTGCCGGCGGTGCGGTGTTTGGTTTTATTGCTACAAAAAAGTTATCGCTATTTCCTGGCATAAGTTATGTTCATATCGGCAAGCCATTAACAGATAAAATTCCAGATGACATTAAATTTGCATCCAATGGAATCGGGTTGCAGTTTAATGCAAGTTATTCATTTAATAAAAGTACTTTTTTGTTTTTCAATCCTACACCTTCCTTCCTCAATTCCAATGGCAAATGGAGAAGCATTTGGTCTGGCGAATTGAATCTGAACAAAATTATCATTCCAAATAAATTCAAATTAAACATATTTTGGGGACCCAATTTTACAACGCATGTTCATGTTTTCAGGGCAGGAACCACATTCTTTTTATAGTTATAATTCATCCATAAATATTTTACATTCGTTGCAGTTTTACTCCCTTTACCAAAATTTAAAAATCCTGTATGAAATTTATTTCAATAGTCATATTATTCCTCATGGCCTCCTGCCAAAATAGTTCAACCCAAAATGATAAGCAAGAACCATCCGCTACGCCCATTGTAGGTGAAGATAAAGATCCGCATGGCTGTATAGGTTCGGCCGGGTATACATGGTCGGTAGTAAAAGACAGCTGTATCAGGTTATTTGAATCCGGTACCCGATTTATTTCCTATGACCAGGTCACTGGTGTTGAAGATTCAACTAAAACTGCTTTTGTAGTACTCTCCAATGACCAACTCAAAGCGGAAGCATTTTTTGATGCTACGGATAAGCCGATTATAATGGATGCTGTTGCGGTATTGGAAGGAGAAACCATGCCCGTTTTATTTGAAAATAAAACAGAGTTAGTAAAGCTTAGATATTACAGAGATTCCTATCAACTGCTTTACAAGGATACCATCCGTTATATTCAGTTGTATGCTGCTGACAATGGATTGAAAACATTGCTGCAGAAGAAGTAATCATAAAAACACTTAATTTTATTTCAGTCAAAATAATAAAAAATCACTAGTGACCGAGTAAACTAATCAAAAAAGGTAAAAAATAGGCCCCGGTATGGGGGCCCACTTATGTTGTAGATTTGTTTTACGACAAACAACCTATAACATGAGCAAAAATACAGAACTAAAATTAGTCGGT
>JBGSHT010000090.1:0-136875 GCA_041752135.1 Chitinophagaceae bacterium
GGCCTGCAGGCACCATTATCCAATCACCCGGTGGCTGGTATGATGCAGGCGATTACAATAAGTACATTGTGAATTCAGGCATCACAATGGGGACTATGCTGTCTGCCTATGAAGATTTTCCCGGATACTTTGACACCCTGAATGTTCATATTCCGGAATCAGGAAATGTACTGCCGGATATCCTGGACGAAACACTATACAATCTACGCTGGATGCTTACGATGCAGGACCCAGCCGACGGCGGCGTGTACCATAAATGTACCAATGCAAATTTCGACGGTATGGTGATGCCCGGCGTAACTACATTGCCCCGCTATGTGGTGCAAAAGTCGACGGCTGCAACACTTGATTTCACCGCAGTCATGGCGCAGGCATCGCGCATACTAAAAGCGTTCAAAAAAGATCTGCCCGGACTGGCAGACAGTTGCCGGAAAGCGGCTGAACTTGCCTGGAACTGGGCAATAAAAAATCCGGCTGTACTGTACAACCAGGACGAAATGAATAAAAAATTCAAACCGGAAATTACAACCGGTGCCTACGGCGACAAAAACCTTTCGGACGAATGGTTTTGGGCGGCTTCCGAAATGTATGTAAATACAGGTTCAGAAAAATACAGTCAAAAAATCACACAGGGCCTGAATGATCCCATCCATCTTGCTTCCTGGAGCAATGTTGCTATGGCAGGATATTATAGTCTGGTGAGAAATGAAAGGAAATTACCGGCAACTTTCTCGTCAACAACATCAATACTCAAAAGCCGCATCACCGGCTTTGCAGATTCGCTGTTAGTGAATGCATCTACCAATGCTTTCCATACAGTTATGGGCGGATCTGTAAAAGATTTTGAATGGGGAAGCAGTGCAGTGGCAGCCAACCAGGGCATTGTCCTGATCAATGCGTACTTGCTTACAAAAAATGATAAATACCTGGAAGGGGCCCTTAGCAATGCTGATTATATTTTAGGCAGGAACGCAACAGGCTATTGTTTTGTTACCGGAGCCGGAACCAAATATCCCATGCATCCGCACCACCGTCAATCCGTTGCCGATGGCATTGCTGAACCAGTGCCCGGACTGCTGTCGGGCGGACCAAACCCGGGCAAACAGGACAAATGCAATTATGCTTTTTCAGAACCGGAAACAACCTTTGTTGACGACGACTGCTCCTTTGCATCCAACGAAATTGCCATTAACTGGAACGCCCCCCTCGTGTACCTTCTGAATGGATTGGAATTTTTATTTACCGGGAAATAACAGCCGGCGTTCATTTAATTTACCAGATTTTTTTTACGGGTTAAATTTTTATTATTTCTATAAGATACTTTTAAGAACTTTGCCGCCAAACTTCATATCCGCAATAAAGTTAATGTATGGTCCTTGAACCCGTTATCTCATTACCTGCAATATCCCCTGATGCTTTCAGGAACGACTATTATCTGCCACAAAAGCCCCTGATCATCCGCGACCTGGCAAAGTCATGGCCTGCATACCATAAGTGGAACTGGGATTATTTACGGCAGGTTGTGGGAAAACAAAAAGTAGGCCTGTATAACAATGTGAAAAGTGATGCCTATACGCCGATCAATAAAGCCGATGATTATAAAACCTTTGGCGAATACATTGATATGATCGAAAAAGGGCCGGCAGAATGGCGGATATTTTTATTCAATATTTTTGAACACGCACCAGAATTGAAAAACGATTTTACCTGGCCGGATGAGCTGATGAAAGGTTTCGTAAAAAGATACCCAATGCTTTTTACCGGTGGAGAAGGAAGCATAACCCATATGCATTTTGATATAGACATGAGCAATATCCTGCACACTCAGTTTGTTGGCAGAAAAAGAGTGCTCCTGTTTCCATTCGAAGAACAATTCAAACTTTACCGGAAACCCTTTGAAGTATTAAGCCTTGCAGACTTCACACATTATTATAAAGAAGACAGTAAGATAGATTATGATAAATTCCCCGCATTGCGCAAGGCCAAAGGTTATGAAGTGATACTGGAACACGGTGATACTTTGTTTATGCCGGCCGGTTACTGGCACCATATGGAATACCTGGAAAGCGGATTTGCTATCAGCCTCAGGGCCATGAATGCCTCGCTGGGCGGCAAACTTAAAGGCTTATCAAATATTGTCCTGATGAGGCATCTGGACACTTTGCTGAAAAAGTCGTTACCCGGCCCATGGTATTCCTTTAAGGAAAAAAAGAGTTTCCAAAAAGCAGCCAGTCAACTGGAAGTTATATAACTACATAGAATAACCGATTTTTGAACGAACAGATCTTTGCCTCTTCTTTTCTCCACATATTAAAGCTAAAGTTTTTATATAGTGCCATGGTTCGTGTATTCATGAACCATCATTGAAAAAATTTCGTTTTCCGGTTGCCAATGACACACCACGTATCTAATTATATATCAATTAAATAAAACTGATTGAAATGTTCTACAAGAATATCGCCCCGCTGGGGCTCTAATACAAAATACATACGGGGCTACAAGAATGTCGCCCCGCTGGGGCTTGAATACAAAATACATGCGGGGCTACAAGAATGTCGCCCCGCCGGGGCTTTAATACAAAAAGCACGTGGGGCTACAAAAATATCGCCCCGCTGGGGCTTGAATACAAAAATCTGTTTTGGAGTTCTGCCTTTCAGCTCCAGAGGAGCGTCATTCTTGTAGAAGATATTTGATTGTTCAATAGAGTCCGCCGCGGCGGAGCGACATTATTTTAAATCTTTACGTCACTCATAAATGTGTCATCTTCTAAGAACTTGTACCCGAAACGGGAAATATTTATTCGTTAGGATACGAACCACGGCACCAAGAATCTTTTCGGTTAAGGCCTGCTGAATAATTTTTCCAGGTAATCTTTACCAAATTCAATATACGTTGGATTTCCGCCTGCCGTAAGATTGGGCTGGCGGCAAAGTGAGAGATCATTAATTAAGTTGCGCATTTCCTGTTCGGATAAGTGCGTGCCGGTTTTGATGCTTTGCCGGCTGGCCATCGCACGCACCAGTTTTTCCCTTCCCGCACAGGCTATGCCCGGGTTAAAATGCTTGTATGCTTCCAGCAGTTTTTCAATATCCTGTCCTTCTGTTCCCTGCGCTATACCTGCAGGTGTACCCTGGATAACAAAACTATTTTTGCCAAAGGGTTCAACCTGGTATCCAAGAAGTGTCAGGTCCGGGATGAGTTCTTCCATGAGTACCGTATCAGATGGGGATAACATGCAGGTTGCCGGAAAGAGACTGCGCTGGGTGGCAACCGGTTTTCCACTAACGGCATCGGATAATCGCTCATATACGATCCGCTCGTGTGCCAGTTGCTGGTGTACCAGGGTCATTCCCTTATCTGTGGGGAAAAGTATATAAGACAGGTGCAGTTGAACCGGTTTTGTTTCTGCGGGAAGGCCCAGTGGTGATGCTTTAACGGTTGCGGAAAAAGCTTCCAGAAAGTCTGGTTCCCTGCGGAATTCTTCCTGTCCGCCAGCTTTGACTGTTGCCTCTGCTTCGGTTTTACCCGGGGCATAGAATTCGCTCCATCCCTGCAATTCGTTTCTGGATTCCACACGGTGCGCCTGGTGCTTTTGGGTAAATGTCTGGAACAAATGACTGGCTGATGCTGCTTCCTTGTTGGCTACCGAAAATGGTTTGCTTACGGCTTCCAGTTGCTGTATGGCCGGGTCGAGGTCAAAGTCAAGGGTGGGCGATACACTGTATTGAGCCAATGCATGTTTTACCGCAGCCTGTACAAATGCATAGACGATTTTTTCATCCTCAAACTTTATTTCCTGTTTGGTTGGGTGAACATTGATATCCACCTGCGCAGGGTCAAGGTCAATAAAGAGAACATACATTGGAAATGACTGGTCCGCGATCATATCCTGGTAAGCGCTCATCACGGCGTGATTCAGGTATGCGCTTTTGATGAATCGGTTGTTCACAAAAAGGTACTGATCGCCGCGTGTTTTTTTGGCCGCATCGGGTTTGCCCACAAAGCCATAAATATTCAGGTAATCGGTATTTTCATTTACGCCTACTAACTTTGATGCATAGGCGCTGCCCATGATCTGCACGATCCGTTGTTTGAGGGTGCCTTTGGCCAAATGAAAAACTTCCTGTCCGTTGCTGCTTAATGTAAATAATATCTCGGGGAAGGCCAGGGCAATGTGAATGAATTCATCTACGATATGCCTCATTTCCGAAGCATTGCTTTTCAGGAAATTTCTCCGGGCGGGGACATTGAAAAAAAGGTTCTTCATGGAAAAACTCGTCCCGGCCGGAGCAGCGCAAGGTTCCTGCTTTTTGACCTGGCTGTTGTCTATTTCGATATATGTTCCCAGCACATCATCTGCCCGGCGGGTTTTCAGTTCCACTTGCGCTACCGCCGCAATGGAAGCCAGGGCTTCTCCACGGAATCCCATGGTGCGAATGCTGAACAGGTCGTCTATCTTGCTGATCTTTGACGTGGCATGCCTTTCAAAACACATGCGGGCGTCTGTTTCGCTCATGCCTTTGCCATTATCTATCACCTGCAGCAATGACTTCCCTGCATCATTTACAATCAGCCTGATCTCATCGGCACCCGCATCCACTGCGTTCTCCATAAGTTCTTTGACAGCACTGGCGGGTCGTTGTATAACCTCGCCGGCCGCTATCTGGTTGGCTATATTGTCGGGTAATAAATGAATCAGGTCAGACAAATCTTCTTATTTTTATTGAGCCTGTAAAAATACGTTGAATATTCGAAAGCCTGTTTATGAAGAGTAAGATCCTCCCTTTTTTTCTGTGCATACTTTGTTCATTTTCCGGATACACACAGCCCAAAAGCGATCCTGGTGCAATTGCCTGGGTGGATAGTGTTTTCAACACCCTGTCGGAAAATGAAAAGATCGCCCAACTGATGATTGTGCGGCTTTCGTCGATCAATTCCACAACAAGGGAGGTTACCTTTTATGAACAGCAGGTAGAATCTGCTGTAAGACAATACAATATAGGTGGAATCTGCCTTTTCCAGGGCGGACCGATCAGGCAGACCAGCCTTGTCAATTATTACCAGTCAATTGCCAAAACCCCCATCATGATCTCCATCGATGGCGAAACCGGTGTAGGCATGCGTGTTGACAGTGTAGCTGCCCTGCCACGGCAAATGATGCTTGGTGCAGTGCAGGACCCTGATCTGATTTACCAGTATGGCCGCTGGGTAGGGGAGCAATGCATGCGTATGGGAATCCAGGTAAATTATGCTCCTGTTGTGGATGTAAATAATAATCCTAAAAACCCTGTGATCAACGACCGTTCTTTTGGTGAGGACAAATACCGGGTTGCCCAACTCGGTATAATGTACATGAAAGGCCTGCAGGATGGGGGTACAATGGCCGTGGCCAAGCATTTTCCGGGGCATGGCGATGTGGAAGTGGATTCTCACCATGATCTGCCAGTGATCAGCAAAAGCAGGGCCCAGATGGATTCGCTTGAGCTCTTTCCCTTCCGGGAACTTTTTAAAGCGGGAGTGGATGGCGCCATGGTTGCCCATTTATATATCCCGGCTATTGACAATACCACTAACCGCGCTACTTCCATATCTTATAATAACGTCACCGGTTTGCTCCGCAATGAACTTGCTTTTCAGGGCCTGACATTTACCGATGCACTTGAAATGAAGGGGGTGGCAAAATATTTTCCCGATGGTGATGCCGCTGTTGAATCACTCGTGGCGGGTAACGATATGCTTTGCCTGCCCGGGGATATTCCGGTTGCCGTTGAAAAAGTGAAAGAGGCCATCCGCAAAAAAAGGCTCAACTGGGAAAGCCTTGATGCAAGGGTTAAAAAAGTGCTCCATGCAAAATATAAATATGGATTGAATAAGCCGGTTCAGGCATCACTACTGAATCTAACGGAAGACCTTAACCGAAAATCAGCAGGCCTCCGTAGGACCATCGCAGAGCAGGCCATCACACTGGCCAGTTATAAAGAACCGGCAGGTTTCCCTTTGCCCGTTTCCCAGAATAACCGGATAGCGCTTATTTCCATTGGCGCCACAGACGATAATGCTTTCGCCAAAAGAATGCGGCTGGATTATAATGCTGATGTTTTTTATTTTGATTATAAACAGCCTGACCTCCGACTGCTTTCATTGCTCGAACTCCTCAGGCAGCGCTATGATGCCGTGATCATAGGAGTACATGGGCTCACAAGGTTTCCGGGAAAGAATTTTGGCATGAGCGATGTTGCCATTGACCTGATCAAAAAAGTTGATTCGGTAAAACCTGCAACGGTTTTTCTTTTTGGGAACCCGTATGCGGCCATGCCATTCTGTTCCGTCAAAAACCTGGTGGTTTGTTACGAAGATGAAGCCATTATCCATGATGTTGCTGCCAATATGCTAAACGGGCAGATCCTGCCAAAAGGAAAATTACCTGTTACGATCTGTGAAAGCATGCCGGTGGGTACAGGCATACAAACATCACTCATGCCCTATACTGATCCCGGCAGCGTGGGTGTTTCCGCAGCCATTTTACAATCTGTGGATTCCCTGGCAAATGATGCCATCCGGCAGCAGGCAACACCCGGATGTGTTGTGTTGGTGGCCCGTAACGGCCGGATCGTTTATCATAAGGCTTTTGGACACCAGACTTACGACAGCACCCGGCCGGTAACACTGGAAACAATTTACGATATGGCATCCGTGACCAAGATATGCGCCACAACCATATCCATCATGAAATTATATGACCAGGGGAAACTGGACCTGCATAAAACACTGGGATATTACCTCCCCTGGGTGAGGGGTTCAGACAAGGAATCATTACGTATCAATGACATCCTGCTGCACCAGGCCAGGCTCAAAGCATGGATACCCTTTTCCCGGGAAACGATCGATACATTAACGGGCATACCTATGGCAGGGTTTTACCAGGCCGTACCTGCTGATGATTATCGGGTACGGGTTGCGGATAGTTTCTTTATGCGCACTGCCTGGCGTGATACATTATATAAACGGATCCTTCAAAGCCCGCTGGAAGCGCCAGGTAAATATATTTACAGCGACAATGATTTTATTTTCCTGGGAAAGATCGTGGAAGCCATCAGCGGTATGCCACTGGAAGAGTACGTATATAAGGAATTTTATCGCCCGCTTGGCCTTGTAACAGCAGGTTTCAGGCCTCTTGATCGCTTTTCCAAAAACCAGGTTTCTCCAACGGAATCGGAAAAAATATTCCGCAGGCAACTGATACATGGTTATGTACACGATCCCGGTGCGGCTATGTTTGGAGGTGTGGCCGGGCATGCCGGACTTTTCAGCAATGCCTATGATATGGCTGTGCTCATGCAATTGTTCTTGAATAAAGGGGTAATGAATGGAAGGCGCTATATATCAGACACGACCATTGAAAAATTCACTGCTTATCACAGCGAAATAAGCCGCCGCGGGCTTGGTTTTGATAAGCCGGAAAAAGATAACCTCACCCGGAAAGAACCATATCCTACACTAAGTGCATCTCCCTTGACATTCGGCCATACCGGATTTACGGGAACCTGCGCATGGGCCGATCCAAAAGAGAACCTGGTTTTTATTTTCTTATCTAACCGGGTACATCCGGACGGGAGTAATAAATTATTGAGGATGAACGTGCGCAGTAATATTCACGAGCAGATTTATAGATCGCTGAAATAGACTTTATTCATTGTGTCTTTGCGGTTAATCTGTTTTAGAAACCAACGGTTTGGAATCACGCATGCTGATAAGCGCTTCGGCAACTTTCTTTTTAAAAGTCCATGGGATAAAATGATTGCCACCTTTGAAGATCAATGTTTCTACTTTGGCCGCATTGACCAATTTTTTGCGGGCATAATCAACATTCGCAACTGGTACCCAGGTGTCTTTATCACCATGTAACAGGTAAACTTCACAGGTGACTTTTTGAAAATCATCCGCAAGCGAAATGATATCTTTTTTGAAATATACCAGTTCTGTGTTGCTGGGTCTGAATGCACCGGGCAAGAGATAGTAGAACGGAAATTTGGCAGCCAGCATCCTCCAGTTTTCCGCAGGTTCCAGCTCGGGATCAACAGACCCCGCCATCAGCATAATGCCTTTCACGGCTTCCGGATAATCTGCAGCCATTTTAATAACCAGCGGACCGCCGAGCGAATGACCGGCAAGGAAAACAGGTTTGCCGTTTTTTACAACATCTAAAATGGGTGATAAGAGCAAGGATTGTTCTGCAAGCGAAACCGCATCGCCAAAATCACTGTATCCGAATCCGGGCCGGTCAACACTCACCATCCTGTAATGGAATAGCAAGGACGGATCTTTCATGAAATGTTCAAATGAATTCCAGGCACTTGGCGAGCCGTGCATAAAGATCAGGGTGGGCAGGCTGTCATTACCCACCATGGTATAATGAATTTGCCGGTCGTTGACCGTGATAAATTCAGTTTTAAGTTCCAGTCCCTTTTTAAGGAAATCAGCCCTTGCTTTTTCATCACTCTTTCTGAATGTCATACAACCGGGAGCAAGGATGATCCAGGTGAATAATAATACCAGAAAGAAAATGATGGAGCGGATCATCATAAAATTTTCATGGTTTAACCGCAAGGGAATACAGGCCGCAATGGGATCTGCATCCTACTGTGGTTTCGGTCCTCTGTCTCCTCGGTTTCTGTTTTGATCCCTGGGTTGTTGTGGTTTACCCGGCCCACCGCCTGGTCCGCGGCCTGGCCCCCTGTTTGGGTTCCTGTTAGGGTCCCTTTCTCCACGGTTTTGATCACTACGGTTCTGTTCACCACGGTTTGGTTCCCGGTTTGGCTCGCGATTTGCGTCACGCTGTGGCCCTGATGAACGCTCTCGATGTTTTCTTTTCTGAGTATTCCGTTCCAGGCTTCGCAGTGATATTTGTCCAACCACATCCACAAACTGCAGTTCTGCTTCTTTGGATTTCTGTGCATTGGTTACATCTGCCGTTTCGAGTTCGGTGGCCTTGACACCTTTGGCGTTGAGCGCCTTTATTTTATTGACCGTTTCAATCGTAAGCGGATATTGTCGATTGCTGTCGGGCAGCACATACCACATCAGGTTTTTAAAAATATCTTTCTTTACCAGTATGGCATTACCCTTAACCGTATCCAATACGTCTGATTGAGCCGGAAAATTTTGCAGAGCATCTAAATAAGTGTCCAGCTCATAGTTCAGGCAGCATTTCAAACGGCCACACTGACCACTAAGCTTGGTTTGATTGATGCTCAGGTTCTGGTAACGGGCAATGGTGGTGGTAACACTTTTGAAATCAGATAACCAGCTGCTGCAGCAAAGTTCCCTGCCGCAACTGCCGATGCCGCCTACCTTGGCAGATTCCTGGCGGGCACCAATCTGTTTCATTTCAACTTTGACCCTGAATTCCGAAGCATAGATTTTTATCAGTTCACGGAAGTCCACACGGTCGTCGGCAATATAAAAGAATGTTGCTTTCCGGCCATCGGCCTGTATCTCCACTTCACAAAGTTTCATATTGAGGTTGAGCTGCCGGGTAATTGCCCTGGACCTGATCAGTGCATCTTTTTCCCTGGCTTTGGTCTCTTTCCATTTCTGGATATCCATATCATTGGACCTTCGCAATACTTTTTTTATCTCCGCAGAATCTTCCGAAACCCTTTTTTTCTTCATTTGGAGCCTCACCAGTTCACCGGTAAGGTTTACAGTTCCAACATCAAATCCGCTTACCCCTTCCACGGTAACCAGGTCGCCTTTCATAAACAGCTGAAGGGAGTTGTTACGGAAAAATTCTTTTCTGCTGCCCTGGTTGAAACTTACTTCAATGATCCTGCAGGAACCTTCGGGATCGCTGAAAGGCAGGTTTGCCAGCCAGTCATGAACATTAAGCCGGTTACAGCCACCGGAACTGCAACCACCGTTGCTTTTGCATCCTCCGGGTTTACCGGTATCTGTGCCACAGGACGTACATCCCATAATATATTGTCAATTAAAAGGTGAGTGACCGGACGGACTTTTACCGTTGCCGGGGAAAACGAGAGGACGTATTTACCGGGGGAAGTATAACACCATTTGGTTTCCCTTGTCATTTCCAAATTTGCATAAGTATGGAAAGACGGCCATTTGGCCTGGAAAACTATCATGTACCACGTGTACTATAGTGTAATATTTAGAGTATGATGGTTATATAGTTAACCTGATCACATTGCCAAACCTCAAACTCCTGCTCCGGTACGCACATTTCTCATTTTACCAAAATTAAAGAATTGTCTTTAATGATATGGTATAATTTAATACTGAGGGCCTGAAAGAGCATTTTGCCGTTTGCATTCCTTTCAATATAGTAAGCTGCGCGGTCAATCTCTTCAATTATGGCTTGTTGCTGGGAAAGCGTGGTGAGTTTATTGAAACGCGTGGCAAAGTCGTACTCTTTTTCCGGGATCTCCGGTGCGGCAGCTTCCATAACCCTTAACCGGATGCATTCTTCCAGCAGGTGGTTAAAGTATCTCAGGAACTGTTTTTGCTTTTCACGGCCGAGTTTACTGGTGTCCTCTACCCATTTTACCTGGGCCACCGGGCCGTTTTTCAGGATCGCATTCAGCCAATCCCTGACCATCGCCTGCCAGTCTTCTTCATCATGCTGTAAAAGGAAGAGCGCTTCCCGGTAGTTACCTTCAGCCACTGCAGCCAGTGGCCTTGCTTTTTCAGCCAAAACGCCCGACCTTTCCTGGAGGGCAGATTCGATATCTTTTGCCTCAATTGGTGGGATTTTGACAAGCTGGGTCCTGGACAAAATGGTAGGGAGCATTTTGGATTCCTCTTCAGCAACCAGGAGAAATAAGGTTTTGGGTGGCGGTTCTTCAATGAGTTTCAGCAATTTATTGCCCTCATTGCCCAGGTACTCGGGCATCCACATCACCAATATCTTATAGCCGCTTTCGAAACTTTTCAGGCTGAGTTTCCGAAGGATATCGGCACACTCGCTGGCTGTAATATTTCCCTGTTTGTTTTCTGCACCTATGAATTGCAGCCAGTCGAAGACATTGCCATAGGGAAACTGCACCATGAATTCGCGCCACTCATTGAGATAATCTGTTGAAATGGGTTTATCACCGGGTTTACGGGGTATAACGGGATAAGAAAAATGAATATCCGGATGAATCAGCTGTGATGCTTTGACACAGGATGGACAAACACCACAACTATCTGTAGGAAATGGCTTGTCTGTGGTTTCTGCCTGCACAGGTTCTTCCCCAAACAAGGAAGCCACCGGGGCTTTTTCTTTTTCGTTGCCGGGGCCCTGGACTTTTTCGCAAACAAGATATTGAGCAAAAGCCAGTGCAAGTGGTAAAGCACCTGTTCCTTCCTTGCCAAGTATCAAGAGAGCGTGGCTAAGCCTGCTTTGCTCCACCATCGATCTTAGTTGGGAGATGGGTTCCTTTTGGCCAATGATTGAAGAAAACTGCATACACGAAGATAAATACATTAACCGCGATGGAATGAGGAACGAAAAGAAAAAAAGCTGCCTGGTGGGGCAGCTTTCGTATGAAGAAGTGTTTACTTAATTCAGGTGTTTGGTGATCTCTTCGCTGTTGGGATTCACTTTGCTTGGAAATACACCGATCAGTTTACCTTTTTCGTCGAGGAGGAATTTGGTGAAGTTCCATTTGATTTCGGCATCCATTACGCCATTTTCCGATTTATTGGTAAGCCATTTGAATAAAGGGTGAATATCTGCGCCTTTAACAGAAACCTTTTCTGCCATCATAAAAGTAACTCCGTAGTTCTTCTTGCAGAATTCTTTGATCTCGGTGTTGGAGCCTGGTTCCTGTCCGCCGAAATTATTGGCAGGAAAACCAACGATTACCAGTTTTGACTTATAAGCTTCATATAATTTCTGCAGATCCGCATATTGTGGAGTGTATCCGCATTCAGATGCTGTATTTACTATGAGTACTTTTTTGCCTTTAAATTTTGAGAAGTCAATCGTAGAGCCTTCCAGCGAAGGCACTTTGAAATCATATATAGTTGTAATGAATAGCAAGCCTGCAGAAAGCATCAGTATTTTTAACATGTTGGTAGTTTTTTATTTTGGGGTGTAATAATATAACGTGTCAAAATTACGATTGTTCAGTTATAAAGAAATACCACTTAAATGGTATGAAGGAATTACTGTTCAATTTTTCTCAAAACAACCCATGTCTGGTTCTGAATCCCGGGGTTTCCCGTCAAGATCTGTTAAAATTCCAGTTGGGATACCCTTATTGATTGCGGGGGAAGGCCTGGTTTGAAGGCGGAAGTCAAAATAGCGACTCCCGGTATTAATGCTGTCAAAAAGTGGGTTCTGGTTTTTAAGGTTGTTGGTCAGGGTAGAAAACGCCGGATCCTGCTGTACTTTATAGATATTATGGCTGAAAACAACATTGAAAGGATTATTTCCTCTTTTACTTACCACGACTTCATCTTCCACGGAACCGTTATCGCCCCAGAATATATTATTGACAAAACTGGCATTGAGTGGAAATGTCCTGAGGCCCGACTGGCTGCTGTCCCAGTTGTTGAGTAAGAGCACAGGGTTTTTATGCAGAACAAAAGCATTTGAATAACTCGCAATTGTATTATGTGTGAACGTGTAATTGCCACCATCGATAAGCAGCAGGTTAATGCCGCAGTTGCTCACCAGGCAGTTCGTGGCTTCGATGGATGTTTGTATACCGGTAATGCCGCCTTCATATACATTATTGATCACGCATTCCCGCAGGGTTAGTTTAGGGTTTGCATTTCCTGATGGCTGTTCTGCAACAAGCCCCTGGTAAGCATTTTTAACAATGGCATATTGGAGGGTGTTATTTTTGCTGGAAGTACGGAAATAAATACCTGGCCAGCTTGCCGGAAGATCGCGGTAATCCGGGTCCAGCCTGTCTCCGGTGAAAATAACACTGTCGGTTTTTGTACCTGTCACGCTGAGCGTACCATCAACGATCAACGGGGCATCAGCATGTAAATAGATCCTTGCTCCTTTATCGATGGTGAGTGTGACATTGGTGTCAACAATCAGGCCGCCGAGTATGACATAAGGGAGTTCATTACCGAAGCGGGTATCAACTCTGATAATTCCATTGCGAATGAAATTAGCATTTTGTCCGTATGCTTCCAGTTGGATTTTTTGTTCATTGCCATTATATCCAACTAAAATACTGTCCTGAACCAGGAATGGCAGGTTATTGGCATTGGGAGAGATGGACACAGCTACAAAGAGATAGAGGCTGTCATTGGCCCTGATTTCCAGGTCGCGGATATCCTGGGATTCAAAACCATCTGCATTCATTCTGAAATAGGATGATTGACCGCCGGCCATCCGGATATGGCTCAGTTTAATTTTCTGGTCATTTTCATTATAAATTTTGACCGTTCCGGTTACTGAACCGGTGGTGGTAAATATCGTATCAAAACGCAGGGTATCTATTGATAATCTTATCCGTGCTTCAGGACTTTCTGTAAATGTTTCTTTCCGGCAGGAATTCAGCCAGGTCAATAAACATATCAGCAGTCCGGTTAAAGCGATCCATTTCTTCATGTGGTATGTCAAAAATACGTTTTCCCCGCTATTGGTCGGCGAATGCAAGTGTGGCAATAAATAATGCCTTTATCCCGGCCTGGCAAATAACTTCCCCGCAGGCTTCCAGGCTGGCCCCGGTGGTGACCACATCATCTATCAGCAGGATCTTTTTTGCCCGCAGGACTTCCGGTTTATGCAGGCTGAAAACACCACCTACATTTTGCCATCTGTCCATACGGTTCTTATTTGTTTGCGACTCGGTATATCTGTTCCTGGCAATGGCATCGGTTATAAGCGGAATGTTTAGGATCTCCTGAACGCCTTTTGCGATAACTGCTGCCTGGTTGTAACCCCGGGTTTTTTCTTTTTCGGGGTAAAGGGGTAACGGAACGATGCCGTCAATATTGCTGAAACGATCACTCTGTTGCAGGCTGTAACCAAGCAACCTGCCCATAACGATACCTGCTTCTTTATTGCCTTTATATTTCAATGCGTGCAAAGCTGATTGCGTTGTTGATGAACGCGTAAAATAATACTGGCTGCAGGCAGCAGATACGGGGATGCGTCCCCAGAATAATTTTTCAATCGGGTTGCCTGCCTGACTGGCAAAATTTGTTTTTGGAAAACGGGAAATGCAGCGATAGCAAATGGCCTCATCGCGGCCGATATTATTGCTGCCGCATCCGGCACAGAGGTGCGGAAAAAATAGTGCACCGAATGCGTGGAGCCATTCTGTAGCTTGTAAGAAAGCGGTCATGCGTAACAGTTATTTTCTATGGAAACAAGTTACGCGCAGAAGCTGTTTAAACAATGTGTAAAACAACCTGCCCGAATGTTTTTAAACGGCAAACAGGTGTTGGTTTTACCACAAAGAAGCAATGGTGCAAGGGGGAAAAATGAACTAACGTAAACGTGTACTTGTAATTTAAGGAAACATTAAGAAAACAACATTCTGTAAATTTCTTCCACCTGGCCTGCGGTAACCACTTCAATATTCCCTGTATATTTTTCGGAACTTTTCCGGTTGTATTTGCTGATGATTATTTTTTCGAAGCCCAGTTTCTCGGCTTCGGAAATTCGCTGATCGATCCGGTTTACCGGCCTGATCTCTCCGCTTAATCCAACTTCGCCGGCGAAGCAGATTTTTTGCGAAACAGGGAGGTCCTCAATAGAACTTAACAGGGCGCAGACCATGGCAAGATCTATGGAAGGATCTTCAATTTTCAATCCGCCTGCTATGTTTACAAAGACATCTTTGGTTCCAAAAGGGAAACCGCCTCTTTTTTCCAGTACGGCCAGTAACAGTTGAATTCGGCGAAGGTCGAAGCCGCTGGCTGTGCGCTGGGGCGTGCCGTATACTGAAGGTGTTACGAGTGCCTGCACTTCAATTAAGAGTGGACGGAGCCCTTCCATTCCTGCACCGATGGCTATACCGCTCAGCGGTTCTTCTTTTTGGTTTATAAGTATATCCGATGGGTTTTCAACCGGCTTCATTCCTTCACCGGTCATTTCATAGATACCCAGCTCAGATGTAGATCCAAAGCGGTTCTTCGTTGTACGCAATATGCGATAGGCATAGTGCTGGTCGCCTTCAAATTGCAAGACGGTATCAACCATATGTTCCAGCAGTTTGGGTCCTGCGATGCTGCCGTCTTTGGTGATATGCCCGATCAGGAAAACAGGAGTATGTGTTTCCTTGGCAAAGCGCTGGAACTCTGCGGTACATTCCCTGATCTGGGAAATACTGCCGGGAGAGGAATCAAGATAGGGTGATTGTAATGTTTGTATAGAATCAACAATGACCAGTTGAGGTTTAATTTTTTTTATTTCCTGAAAAATGGTTTGTGTGGATGTTTCTGTGAGCAGGAAAAAATTAGCATGCTGTATATTGAGCCTGTTGGCGCGCATTTTTATCTGGTGTTCACTTTCTTCACCACTGATGTATAAGGTGGTTGTATCTTTCATCATCAGTGCATCCTGCAGAAAAAGTGTAGACTTACCAATGCCGGGTTCTCCGGCAGCAAGTACGAGACTGCCTGGAACAATGCCGCCCCCCAGTACGCGGTTGAGTTCTGAATCCGGGGTAACGATCCTTTCTTCATCCTGTATTTGTACATCGTCTAATGAAATGCTCTTCATCAGTTTGTCGTTAACAGTATCTTCCTTCCATCTGATCCTGCTCTTTGCATCACCTTTATCTATGATCTCTTCCGTAAAACTATTCCATTCATTACAGGAAGGACATTTTCCTGTCCACTTTGCTGACTCATAACCACAGTTCTTACAGAAAAATGCCTTTTTGATTTTATTCATGCTGTAAAGGTAGACCTGAATTCTCAGGCTTGTATGGTGAAAAATTTTTCAGCTGGCAGAAAAAAACACCGGAATTGATGCAGTGAAATTAAAGTTATCCTGTGTCAATCAAATACAGGAAGTTTAATTCCGATAATCTTGAGATTGTATGTTTTAAAATTTTTGACCACAGAGGACCGCAGAGATAAAAAGAGAACCACAAAGAGACGTATTTTTCTCAGCGGCCCTCAATTATTTCTCTGCGGTCAACTGTGGCCATTTTTTTTTACAGGATTATTTTATTCAGAAAATAAAAATGAATTTCATTCTTAAATTTTTTTCCTGCTCCTGATCATTTTTCTCCTTTCATTTTTTCAATGCAGGGAAAGAAAAATTACGGTCAGGTATAAAAAGTAAAAGGGCCAACTTGCGCTGGCCCTTTGATACTTACTAACCCATTAAATTCTTGCACTAAATTACAAATTGAAACCACATTACAAAATAATTTTTTTGAGGTGTGAATAACTTTTGTCCCTTTGGGGCTGCCTCTCAACGTACCAGCGCTATGATTCTGTAAAACCACATAAGTATATATAATTCAAGTATAAATAAATTAAAATAATTATAATATGTATGTGTCAATATGGCCCAGTACGGCCTGGCGCCCCCTAAAGGTTCCTGTCAAAAAGTCGCCTTTCCGGAGCTTTTGCACAGCTTGTCAGTCAGTACAAAATTGGTAGCTAATTTGATATATCACCGGTGGTCCCGATCATTAAAAAAGGACACTATTATGACATCAATCTGGATGGTTTCCATACTCTTTGTGGGTATCAGTATGCTGGTTTCTTATCGTTTGCGCGCTAAGTTTGCCCAATATAATAAGGTATTCCTGTCTTCCGGCTTAAGCGGAAGGGAGGTAGCCGAGCGCATGTTACGCGAAAATGCGATTTATGACGTAAAAGTGGTTTCAGTGGACGGTTTTTTGTCTGACCACTATAATCCTGTAACAAAAACGGTCAATCTGAGTCCTGATGTATATAATAATAGTACCATCGCAGCGGCAGCGGTTGCAGCCCATGAGTGTGGCCATGCCGTCCAGCATGCCACAGCCTACCCATGGCTGACCTTCAGGAGTAAGATGGTACCGGCGGTGCAGGTAAGTTCCATGCTGATTCAATGGGTTTTGCTGGCCGGGATCCTGCTGATCAATGTATTTCCCCAGTTATTGCTGGCTGGAATCGTTCTGTTTGCCCTGACAACGGTATTCTCCGTGGTTACTTTGCCGGTGGAGTTTGATGCAAGCAAGAGGGCGCTGGCCTGGTTGGGACAAACACAGGTTGCCAATGACCGTGAACAACCCCAGGCTAAAGATGCTTTGAACTGGGCTGCCCTAACTTATGTGGTTGCCGCCCTGGCTTCAATTGTTACTTTGGCACAATATATAATGTTATACCTGGGAGGACGAAGCCGGGAATAATTGAGTTTTAAACCTGAAAAGGTTCTTTTTCTACCCATAAACGTTAAAATTATAGCCACTCTCTCTAAAAAGAGTGGCTATTTTCATGTATAAACGGTAAATAATGCAGCATTTATTAAAAACTGCTTGTCTAATTTAAATTCTTTGTTAAATTCGTTTTTTGGATAGTAAACGTCTTTTAAATCAAAATTCAACTGCATGAGAAAACTTACACTGATTGTGTGCTGTTTGCTTTTTGCAATACCAACGGTATTTGCGCAAACAGTTGTAAAGGGGAGAATCACAGATGCCGATGGCAGCCCCTTGTCTGGTGTCTCCGTTAAAATAGCGGGCACTCAGGAAGGTACCATGACTGCAAACGATGGTACTTTTTCGCTTCCTGTTAAGGATTTAAACACGATGTTGGAAATATCCTATATTGGATATGACCGTTTAAACATCAAAGCCGGTGCAAACCTGGCAAACCTCAGCCTCAGGCAAACCCCCGGCGGTCTGCAGGAAGTTGTTGTTACTGCCCAGGGTATCCGCAGGGATAAAAAAGCCCTTGGATATGCGGTAGCATCGGTTGACAAAAAAGCATTGGAACTTCGCCCTGAGGGTGACGTTGTTCGTTTGTTACAAGGTAAAGCACCTGGTGTGGATATCCTTCAATCAAGCGGAATGTCTGGTAGCGGTACCAACATCATTATTCGTGGTGTTAATACCATCAGTGGTAATTCCACTCCTTTGTTCATTGTTGATGGTGTGCCTTTTGACGCTTCTACCAATTCCCAGGCTAATTTCCAGTATGGTAACACTACATCCAGCCGTTTCCTTGACCTGGATCCAAACAGCATTGAAAGCATTAACGTACTGAAAGGTCTGAGTGCAACAACACTGTATGGTGAATTAGGTCGTAATGGTGTGGTTATGGTTACCACTAAAAACAGTGGTACTCGTAAGATCAACAAGAAAATGGAAGTAACTGTTACCCAGTCTCTTTTCGTTAACAAAGTTGCAAACCTGCCTGAATTCCAGGATTCATATGGTGGTGGATTCGACCAGAGCCTGGGTTTTGCATTCTTCAGTAACTGGGGTGCTAAATTCAAAGACAGCGCTCCTTACGATTCAGTTGCTCACCCTTACGACAGGGCTGCCCTTAATGCGGCATTCCCTCAGTACAAGGGCGCGAAATATGCATATAAGCCAAACAACAGTGTTGAGAACTTTTTCCGGACAGGTTTGATCCGTACCACTACAGTAGGTGTGGCTACTTCTCTGGGTGCAAATGCAAACTTCAATGCTAACTACACTTATATGGATGATGAAGGGTTTACGCCCGGCAACCGCCTGATCAAAAATACTTTTGGTCTTGGAGGTAATGCTAAATTGTCTAACAATTTTACATTCTCCGGTACTTTCAACTATGCTATAACAGACTTTAAGTCGCCGCCCACTTCTACCAGCTTTGGTTCTAACCCTACTACATCTTCTGTATTTGGTAACCTGCTGTACACACCGCGTGCGGTTGACATCTTTGACCTGGAATATGAAAACCCACTGGATAAATCATCCGTGTACTATCGCCCGAGCAATGATATCCAGCACCCGCTTTGGACAGTAAACAATTCATTCACCGGGCAAAAAGTGAACAGGATCTTCGGTAATATGTCGTTGAAATACGACATCATGAAGAACTGGAACATCTTGTACCGCGTGGGTTACGATCAGTATTCTGACTTAAACTTCTTTTCACAGAACAGGGGTGGTAAAGTTGGTGGAAACGATTTCACTCTTGGTCTGTACAGAACTGTAAATGGTTACAACACAATCTGGGATCACTCAATCATTACCGATTACAATACAGATTTGTCACGTAACTGGAGGTTGAATCTGACTGCGGGTGCAAACTCTCAGGAAAGGATCTATACCCAGAATGGCCAACGCAGCACTCAGCAACTGGTTTACGGGTTGTTTGATCATGATAACTTCATCGTTCATGATAACTTTTCTGAAGACGGATCACGTTTGGATTACAAATCACAGTTTTTATCCCTTGGTGTATTTGCCCAGGCAAACTTAGCATTCCGTGAGTATTTATACCTTTCAGTAGGTGGACGTAACAGTTGGGCTTCTACCCTTGAGGCAGATAATCGTTCCATATTCTATCCATCACTGACTGCTTCATTTATTCCAACTTCTGCTTTTGAAGGGTTGAAGAATAACAGGATGATTAATTACCTTAAGTTACGCGCGGGATATTCTACCAGTGCTAACTTTGGTGTTCCTTATACAACCCGCCCTGTACTCAATATCAATACCAACGTATTTGTTGATCGTGCAGGAACTGTTATTAATTCAAACAGTATCGACAACCGTTTAGCTAATCCCAATCTTCAGCCTGAATTGTTAAAAGAGTGGGAAGCTGGTTTGGAAGGTAAATTGTTTGATAACCGTTTTAGTTTTGATTTCACTTATTACGACAGGAATTCACAAGACCAGATTCTTTCCCGTGACCTGGATCCTTCAACCGGATTTACCAGGACTTCAATTAACGCAGGTTCTGTACGTAACAAGGGTATTGAAGTAGCACTTGGTTATACAGTGATCCGCAACCGTAACTGGAACTGGCAGTTAGATGTAAACTATTTCCAGAACAGGAACAAAGTGACATTGCCATCAGATATTGAGCAGATCGTTATCGATGGTTTCACAAACGAAGGTTTGTTTGCGATCGATGGACAACCGCTGGGTGTGATCAAAGCAGCTTATACCGTAAAAGATTCCGGTACAACTGCAGTTTCTGCCAAGCCAACCGGCCTGAGGGTTGTTGATGATAATGGTAACTATATCACCTCAAACGAAATCGCAATCATTGGTGATCCAAACCCTGATTTCAAAATGACTGCCATCAGTACATTGAGCTTCAAAGGAATCACCTTCCGTATGCAGTGGGATTATACACAGGGTGGAGACATGCTGGCTTATACTCCCGGTACAGTTGTTGGTCGTGGTTTGTCAAAAGACACCGATTTCGATCGTCTGCAACCGTTGATCCTTCCAGGTGTGAAGCGTGATGGTTCACCTAATGATATCCAGATCAGTCCTTCAAGCGCATACTTCAATAACCTGAGTGGTTTCTTTGGTATGCAGGATCTGATCACTTACGATGCCACCATGATCAGGTTAAGGGAGCTTTCTCTCTCTTATTCTGTTCCGGCCAACGTGTTGAGCAAATCTCCATTCGGAGCAATAAGCATTACATTCTCTGGTCAGAACCTGTGGTACAACGCACCTAACTTCCCTAAATACGTTAACTTTGATCCGGAGACATCCTCTCTGGGTGTTAGTAATGTACGTGGCCTGGAATATCTTTCCGGTCCTACTTCAAAGCGTTATGGTGTGAGTGTAAGGGTATCTTTCTAATTTTAAAATCGAGTATAACATGAGACTGAAAAAATTATATATCATTGCGCTGTCGGTGGTCATGCTCGGGGCTTGTAATAAGAAACTGGATGAGTTACTGGTTAACCCCAACTCACCCTCCCCGGATAAAGCAAACGCCGATCTTTACCTGACACAAATGCAACTCAATTTTGCAGGATTTTTTGATGGTGCTTCAGGATTTGGTATGGAAGTAACCCGTATGATCGTTATGTACGGGCCTACCTATAACAACGCCTATTCTCCACAATCTTTCGATGGTCTTTGGTCCACCGCCTATACAGGTGTAATTAAGCACGCAAATGCTTTGATCCCCATCGCAGAATCACAAAAGAAATTTGTGAATGTGGCCATGGCAAAAACCCTGAAGGCATATACCATGATCACCCTGGTTGATCTGTTTGGAGACATTCCTTTTACAGAAGCCAACCTTGGAGCAGACAATACGAACCCGGTAATTGACAAGGGAGCTGATGTGTATGCAAAAGCAATCACCTTACTTGATGAATCCATTGCCGCATTGTCAGAAGCTAATATCCCAAACATCGGCGCTTATCCGGGCACACAGGATCTGTTCTATAATGCTTCAAATGCAACCGGTGCAAGAAGGTGGAGGACTGCCGCTAAGTTGATGAAACTGCGTGCTTTAGCTAATACCAGGTTAGTGGATGCAAGTGCCAAAGCCAAAATCGAGGCCTTACTGACAGACAGTGATATCACTGCTGCAACAGCAGCCAATGATTTTGAATTCAAATATTCTTCCAAGCAAACCAACCCTAACAGCCGTCACCCACGTTATAATGGTAACTACGTTCCAACAGGTAGTGCCGGTGACTATATGGGTACATATTTAATGTGGGTTTTAGTTCAGGAAAGAGGAACTGGAAATAACAACGATCCAAGGACCCGTTATTATTTCTATCGCCAGCGTACAAACTATGCTGCCGTTACCGTTCAAACCTCTTCCTGTTCTGTAGCGCCTCCGCCGCCACACTTTCCTGCCGGCATGCCTTATTGCCTGTTGCTGCAAGGATATTGGGGCCGTGACCATGGTGACAACAGCGGTATCCCGCCAGATGGTAACCTTAGGACTACCTGGGGTATTTATCCTGCCGGTGGTGAATTCGATGCTAACCAGGGAACCAGCGTCTCGCTGAACCGTGGTGGTAACGGAGCAGGTATCCAGCCGATCTGGCAAACTGCTTTCACAGATTTTCTTAAGTCTGAACTTGCTTTGAAACTGGGTACGCCCGGTGATCCAAAAGTTTTGCTAGAAAGTGGTATCAGGAAATCTATGGCAAAAGTGATTGGTTTCCCGGCAACAGTTGGATTTACTCCTACTGCTTCCTTAGTGCCAGATCAGGCACGCCTGGATGCATATGTTGCCAAAACACTCGCCGAATATGATGCTGCAACAAGCGATGATGAACGCCTGAATGTAATCATGAGGGAATACTATATTGCTTTATGGGGTAACGGAGTTGATGCCAATAACAACTACCGCCGTACCGGTATGCCAAACAATATGCAATTGACCCGTACTTCTGCGCCAGGTTCTTTTACCCGGTCTATGCTGTACCCGTCTAACCTGGTAAACCTGAATCAGAATGCTGAACAAAAATCAGGTGTTGACGTTAGGGTTTTCTGGGATAATAATCCTCCCGGTTTCATAAAATAAAAATTCAAATTATGCGAAGAATAATTTCATCAGTTTGTGTACTTGCAGTAGTTGCTGCAACTATGAACTCCTGTCAAAAGGGAGAAGTTGTTCAGGATGTAAATTCTCTGGGGCAGGGTTCTTATGTAACTATTGTCCAGAAAAACAACCTGATCGTTGATGCTACCAATCCGGCAGGCAGTAAAGTTGGCCTCGTTGCTAAGGAATACGGTGCAGCACAGGAAAAAGTAATTCTGTATACTGCCAAGGGTACCGCTACCCAGGACAGGACTAAATGGAAAAAAGTAAAGGAATTTCCAATTAATAATGGTGAATATACAATCGAAGTTACTGGTGCTGAGATCGCTGCTGCTGTGGGTGGAACCCTGGCACCCGGTGATATCTATACCATGTACAACTCTTGTATCACAACCGATGGCCGTGTATTTGATTTCGGTAACACATTTGCAGAGTATGCAAATAACCCGATCTACAACATGGCACTCACCTGGCAGGCTACTGTAGTATGTCCGTTTATTCCTGCAGATGCAGCAGGCACATACACCATTACTACTGACCCATGGGATGGCGCTGTTGGCGAAACATCTGAAGTAACTGCTACAGCTACTACAGCAACGCTGACCTATGCTTTCCCTTATGCAGCACCTCCAGGTGTTAATCCATTAGTGCTCACTATTGTTCCAACTACCGGTAGTGTTACAGTTGCAAAGCAGACCTATGGAAGTTATGGTGCCGGATTCGAGAATTTCACTGCCGCAGGCACTGGATTCTTCTTCTCCTGTACCGGTTTCATTGATCTTTCTTTGAACCATGTATCTGGCGGCGGAACCAACTATGGTACCTATGCACTTAGAATGAAGAAGTAATCTTCACGCTATATTTTAGAAAGGCTATCCGGCAACGGGTAGCCTTTTCTTTTAGAAGTGGAAAATCGAAAGTGGAAAGTCGAAAGTGAAATACAGAAACGGTAGAAAATAAGGAATAAGAAATAAAGAATAAGGAATAAGGAAGTTGAAGGTAGTCTTACCTCCCAAAATTGAGAGAACATAACTTTTACACTAATTGCTGTATTATGCTCATTGGATAGGCTTACCAATAATCAAGTGATAAAGAAATAGTAAATATTCCGAACGAATGATACTCCCCCAACCTGTCATCCTATGTTTGTATCAATAAAGAAAATAGAGGAGTTTCAGCATTCGGACAAGTTCCTTTTGGTCTTACTTTTACCTTTGCCGCCCCCAGTAAATATTTTGCGTTTTAGGTATAAGTTCTTTAAAGATGATACATTTATAAGGACCTTTAAAGATGATACATTTATAAGGACCTTGCTATTTAAAATAATGTCGCCCCGCTGGGGCTCTATTGACAATCAATTGTTTTCTACAAGAATACCGCTCCGCTGGAGCTGAAAGGCAAAACAACTTAACATCCTTTTTATATGAATGCCCCAGCGGGACGAAATTCTTACAGACGCGAATGTATTTTGTATTCGAGTCCACCGCGGCGGAGCGAAATTATTGTAAACCCGATTGTATTTGAGCCCCAGCGGGGCGATATTCTTGTAGATTAGATCGTATTTTTGTATTAGAGTCCGCCGCGGCGGAGCGACATTCTTGTAGCACATTTAAATCAATTTTATCTATTTGATATTTAATTAGATACGCGTTGTGTCATTGCCAGGATCAAAGGATATTTTCAGGGCATCCAGGAAAAATGCATCTTTCGTCGGAATAATAAAATCAAATGAGTATTGTTCATCCTGAACCCGGTTTTAGTTAAAACTCATTTATATTCAGTAACACAGGGTGAAGGATCTTATTAGGAACCTTTTTGAAAAAGCATTAACAAATTTCTCTAATAACACATCACATAAAAAAAGTAAATAAAAAGAAGTGAAATGGAGAATTCTTACAGTTAAGGGTTGAGGTTTAATTCCGTTTAATTTTCTTTAATCCTGCTTTGCATCTCTTCTTATTCCCCTTGGCTGTTCCCTTTGCGTCTTTGCGTGAAAAAAGGAAAGAAATTCAAACCTGCAGAAAAGTGTTTATCCGTTAAAAAATTATAAAACTCAGTCTGGAAAAGAATTATAACCTTATCTCCTCGTCGTTCTTATCAAAGAAATGGAACTCGGTGAGGTGATAGTTATTATTGGAGAGTAAAAGGATTGGCTGTTTGAATTTCCAGCTCCATTTACGGCGCTTGGAAATAAGGCCCTTTGTGAGATATGCGTGAAGTATTGGATGGACGGCCACTTTCAGTCCCTTATGCTTTTGCATGGCCAGGTAACTAAGGTTTTTTTCGATCTCATCCTCCAGGATCAGTGCTGAAGAAATTTTTCCGGTGCCCTGGCAGGAAGGACATACTTCCTGTGTATTGATGGTCATTTCAGGCTTCATCCGCTGGCGGGTGATCTGCATCAGCCCGAACTTGGAAATTGCCAGTACGGCATGTTTGGCGCGGTCCAGGCGCATAAAGGTTTCCATTGCCTCATGCAGCCGCTTTTTATTATCAGGCAGTTTCATGTCAATGAAATCAACAACGATGATACCGCCAATATCCCTTAACCTCAATTGACGCGCGATTTCTTCCGCCGCCTCCAGGTTGGTTTGCAAAGCGTTTTCTTCCTGGTTATTACCTACACTTTTATAACCGCTGTTTACATCAATAACGTGCAACGCTTCTGTATGCTCAACGATCAGGTACGCACCACTGGGGAGGTTTACGGTTTTTCCAAAGGCGGCTTTCACCTGCTTGGTGATACCGTATTGGTCAAATATGGGAGACCCGTTATGATAATAAGAAACGATATCCGCTTTATCAGGGGCTATCTTCTGGATGTACAGTTTGGTATCGTTAAAAATGCTCTTGTCATTGATAACGATCTTATTGAAATCCTCACTGAGGAGATCGCGCAATATGCTTGTTGTCTTAGTTTGTTCGCTCAGGATCTTTGCAGGTGCAGTTGCACCTTTCAGGTTATGCTGAAGGCTCTTCCAGCTTTGGAAAAGGTTAATGAGGTCTTCATGCAGTTCGGCCGTGTTTTTACCTTCTGCCGCTGTACGCACGATGACACCAAAGTTTTTGGGCTTGATGGATTCAACGATCTTTTGCAGACGGCGTCTTTCATCAGATGAATGTATTTTCCGGGATACCGCTATAACATCGTTAAAAGGCGTTAAAACAACAAAACGACCGGGTAATGATATTTCACAGCTGAGCCGCGGTCCCTTGGCGGCAATCGGTTCCTTTAAGATCTGAACGAGTATATTAGGCCGTTGGCCAAGCACTTCATTGATCTTTCCGGTTTTAATAATTTCCGGTTCAATTTCAAATTTGGAGAAATCAAAGCCTTCAGGTGTTTTATCCTGCATGGCCACCTGGGTAAATTTGAGGAGCGACTTAGCATAAGGGCTAAGATCGGTATAATGCAGAAAGGCATCTTTTTCGAAGCCAACATCTACAAATGCAGCGTTGAGACCGGGGATAAGTTTTTTAACTTTTCCAAGGTACAGGTCTCCCACGGCAAAACTGGCATCTGTTTTTTCATTATGCAGTTCAACCAGTTTTTTATCTTCCAGCAAGGCGATTTCAACGCCCTGGGGAGCAGCATTTATAATTAGTTCTTTGTTCAAGCGTAAAGACCCTTTAATTCAACCACAACTCAGATTCCGTATGGACGGGAACCCCTCATACCAGGTACGCTATGAAAGGCAGGCAATCCATTGATTAGAAATAACAGATATTCCGGCGCGATAAGTTTCGCGCCGGAAAACAGGGAAATTATTTTTTCCCTTTCTTATGGCGATTTTTCCTCAGCCTTTTTTTACGCTTATGTGTTGCTATTTTATGACGTTTTCTCTTTTTACCACAAGGCATAACTCAGTAATTTATAAAGTATAAAAAATTATTGCAATGATTTGATCTTATCGTCTATGGCCTTGATCACTTCCGGGTTACTAACCCTTTTCTTTCCTTCGGTAAACCAATAGATCGACTGTTTTTTATCGCCAAGCCTTTCATAGGTTTCAGCCAGCAGAAAGACAGCTTCGTTATTTCCGGGTTCATTCTGAACAACCTTTAAAAACCTTTCTGCAGCTTTATCCAGTTGTCCGGAGATCATTCCTCCATATCCAAGCATGAATTGCGCGTACATATTGCTTGTATCACGCGTGGCAACTTCCCGGATACTCATTATACCTTCCATCGGGGAAGCGTCTTCACCGGCCCCAAAGAAAAATGTACTGCCCAGACCAACTTTCGCGGAGTCATTCAAAGGGTTCATCTCCAGGGAACGGCTAAACAGGTCTTTAGCCTGTAACGCCATCCAGCTTTTCAGGGAAGGGTCGCCCACACCTCTTAATTCATCAAGATACGAGTGGGCGGCAAAGTTGAGGTTTTTTTCAGACTTTTCCAATTTAGCCTTTTCTCCCGTATACCAGAGGTATGGGAGGTACTGACCTGCACTGTCTTTCCAATAGAGCGCAAGCTGGCCGTAGACCCCGATTTTCTGGGTCACCAGGTCGCCACGTGAAATGGTATTTTCCAGTGAGGTAATTCGGGCTGCTTGTTGCGGAGTAAGCTGTTTTTTGGAATTTGCGAGGATGTCTTCTATTTTCAGGGAGTTGTGTTCATCACTTTTATGTGTTTCCTGAGGAACTATACCCTTACTATGTGGTTTTGTTCTGCCAAAGAAAAACAGGCTAAATAGTATAATTACACCACTTCCTGCAACAATCCACTGTTGCTTGTTCAAGTTAAATGAGTTTAGCCAGCAAAGTTAACGAGCTTCTGCCATTTCTTCGGCACCATCTTCCCGGATTGCCGCATCGATCTGCAGTTTTTTAACTTCTTGTACAAACTCCTTAGCCGGTTTAAAGGCAGGAATAAAATGAGCGGGGATGTGAACAGCCGTATTTTTCTTAATGTTACGACCTATTTTAGCAGCTCTTTTTTTGGTTATGAAGCTTCCGAAACCCCTGATGTAAATGTTTTCACCCTGGGAAAGGGATTCTTTTACTTCTTTGAACATGGTTTCAAGAGCTACCAGTACGTCTACTTTAGGGATACCGGTTTTTTCGGCAATGTTGTTGATTAAGTCGGCTTTTCTCATTTTGGGCGATTTTGTACGAAAAATGGGATATTACAGTTTTAAAATTCCTCTTTTGGAGGTTGCCCGGGTAATTGGCCCGGATCAGGTTATAAAATTAATAAAATCAATTAATTATCTATGCTTGTTGCGTATAATGAACGGACAATTTTTACAAAAATTGTATTATTTAGGATAATTATGTGAAAAACGGCTATATAATCATCTGAAAACAAATGAATTCTTCCTTTACATCAATCCTTATGCATTGGCATAAGTCAAAAAACACCCGACTGATGCCCTGGAAAGGGGAAAAAGACCCTTTTAAGATCTGGCTGAGTGAAATCATTTTACAGCAAACAAGGGTTGAGCAGGGTTGGGATTACTATAATCGGTTTGTGGCAAAATTTCCCACTATCCGCCATCTGGCAGAAGCCCCTGACCAGGAGGTATTCAAACTTTGGGAAGGGCTGGGTTACTATGCCCGTTGCAGGAACCTCCTGCATACCGCCAGGGTCATAACAAGAGATTATAATGGGGAGTTCCCCGTAACGTATCAGGAAGTGGTTAACCTCAAAGGAATTGGACCCTACACGGCTGCTGCAATCACTTCATTTGCCTTTGGCCTGCCATATGCTGTTGTGGACGGTAATGTATTAAGGGTACTGTCAAGGGTGTTTGGTATTGAAGACCCAATAGATAGTAAAACCGGTAAAGAGAAACTAACTGCGCTTGCCGATAGTTTGCTCGACCGGAAAAACCCCGGTCTTTATAACCAGGCCATTATGGATTTCGGGGCGGTGGTTTGCAAGCCGGCATCTCCTTTATGCAGCACTTGTCCCGCCCGTGATATTTGCGTGGCCCGCAAAAAGGGTATTGTTGATAAATTGCCAGTCAAAGCGTTGAAAATCAGCAGAAAAAAGAGGTGGTTCTATTATTTCCTGGTAGAAAAAAGCGGTAAGTTATTGGTCCGTCAGCGTATGGAAAAAGATATCTGGCGGCACCTTAATGAGTTTTTCCTGGTTGAAACCTCCCGTAGGCAAATGACAAATAAATTGATTCAATCACCTGAGTTTTTGTCATTATTTCATGGAGAATCACCCATCGTCACTGAAATATCGGAAGAATACAGGCAACTGCTGACACACCAGGAAATCCACGGCAGGTTCATCAGGGTAAAAGCTCCGGGAAAAATGGACTTACCAGAAGGGTTTCAATGGATAAGCAAAGAAGAACTTAAAAAAATTCCCTTTCCAAAATATATCCTTTCTTATTTGACAGAAAATGGGTAAATTTATTAAGCAACCAGGACAGGAACTGACTTTCAGAATAAACGTAATTATATGCGCGGCGTAAACAGGGTAATGCTGATTGGGAACCTCGGTAAAGACCCGGATGTACAAATTTTAGAAGGAAATATTGCCGTAGCCAAATTCCCGCTGGCTACTACGGAAACCTATAAAGACAGAACCGGTAAACTCATAAGCCAGACCGAATGGCACACGGTGGTATTATGGAGGGGCCTGGCGGAACTGGCACAAAAATACCTGCATAAAGGAAGCCTGATTTACGTGGAGGGCCGCCTTCGCACCCGAAACTGGGACGATAAAGAGGGCCACCGTAAGTTTGCCACTGAAGTTGTGGGGGATAATCTCATAATGCTTGATAAGCGCGCAGACGGTAGCGGTTTACCGGGAACCGGTGGTCCGGCAGGTTTTGACAGCCCCGGTCCGGACGATTTACCTTCACTTGGTGAACATTCTCCTGACCTTCCTTTCTGATGCAAAAAATGATTTTATTATGTTTGCATCAGGATCATGGCAATTCGACCTTGAAAAGGTGTTGATGTCAGATCATTTTTTTCACTAAAAGTCATCTTTTGAACCAGGACCTGCTGACCATCCTATTACAATCGTGGATACATCCCATTTTTCTGGCTGCATTGCCCCAGGCTGCAATGACCATACTGGTTTTCGTTCTACTGTTTTTGCTGTTAATCACCTTCATGGTTTCCGGAGCCGAAGTAGCCTTATTTTCTCTTTCATTTAAAGATATCAACCTCCTGAAAACAAAACAGATGCCCGCCGCCAGGCGCATCCTGAAATTACTGGAAGAGCCGCGCGCATTAATGGCTTCCCTTCTGCTGGCCAATTTGGTTGTTAACCTTGCGATCATTATCATTTGTAATTTCCTTGTCAATGAATGGATGGATACAAGATCGAATTTTTTCTTTTCATTGATCATTAAAATACTATTTGTCACATCCCTGTTGGTATTATTTGCAGAGGCATTGCCTAAGGTTTGGGCCGCTCAAAATAATCTTCGGTTTGCCTATTATTCCTCTTCCATGGTAACGGGCATACATACCTTGTTTAAAGGCATCAGCAGTTGGATGGTAGGTTTTACGGACCGCATAGAAAAAGCGCTTGGGGGTAGTAAAAACAGTACTTATAGCCTGGAACAGCTGGACCAGGCAATTGACATGACCACACCGCAGGATGCAACAGAAGAAGAAAAAAATATCCTGAAAGGCATCATAAAGTTTGGGAACATAACCGTGCGGCAGGTAATGAAAAGCAGGCTTGATGTTCACGGTGTTGAAACCGGAACATCTTTTACGGATCTTGTAAGCAAGGTGGAAGAGCTGCACTATTCAAGGCTTCCGGTTTACCAGGGCAGCCTTGATCATGTTAATGGTATCATCCATACCAAGGACCTTATTCCGCATTTACATGAGCCCGCGGATTTTGACTGGCAGGCCCTGATCAGGCCACCTTTTTTTGTACATGAAAACAGGCTGATTGAAGATCTGCTTAAAGAGTTTCAGGCCAAACGTATACACTTTGCCGTAGTAGTTGATGAATTTGGCGGAACGGAGGGCATTGTTACACTGGAAGATATCCTGGAGGAAATCATTGGTGATATCCGCGATGAATTTGATGAGGATGAAATAGCAGATGCCAGGATCGATGACAATACTTTTGTTTTTGAAGGAAAAACGATGGTCAATGATGCCTGCCGGAAGATGGGAATTGAGGTGGATACTTTTGATGAAGTTCGGGGCGACAGTGAAACAATGGCCGGGCTGTTACTGGAGCTTGCCGGCGAAATCCCAAAGGTTAACCAGGAGATCATAAGTGGTGATTTCCATTTTGAAGTGCTTGAACTGGAAAAGAACCGGATCCGTAAAGTGAAAGTAATCATTAAGCCGACGGCGCAAGAATAATGATATGAAGACAAAACTGTTTGCCTTTTTCTCCTTGCTCCTGGTTTTTGCCATATCCTGCAACAGCGCCTACACACCCCGTGAACGTGGTTATTACCGGATCGATTTTCCGGAAAGGTCCTACCAGTTGTTTAATGATCCCGGTTATCCATATACGTTTGAATACCCTGTCTATGGTAAAATTACCCGCGACAGTTCTTTCTTTGAAGATAACCCAGACAACCCGTTCTGGATCAACCTTGATTTTCCGCAATTCAATGGCCGGGTTTACTTGTCATATAAATCAATAGGCGGAACATCCCTGTATAAAGTAAAAACTGCATCAGGCTATCGCGATTCCGTTGTGCGCAATACGTTTGACGGCCTGCGGGAAGAAGCCTACCGGATGACCATGAAACATACGGTGAAAGCCAGCGGGATCAATGATTCTCCATTCATCACCGATAATGGTATTGCAGGTATGTATTTTAAAGTGGAAGGCAATGCGGCAACCTCAAGGCAATTTTACGTTACAGACAGCCTGCGACATTTTCTCCGTGGCGCCCTTTATTTTGACAGCGCCCCAAATGCCGATTCTCTTTCTGTAGTAAACGATTTCCTGGAAACAGACATGAGACATTTGATTGAGACGCTTGTGTGGAAAAAATGATTAGTCAGTCGCCAGTCACCAGTCGCCAGTCGGCAAAAACAGCCCAATACAGTGCTGAAAAGTCTAATATTAGGGAATGATATCAAGCTTAACATTCCATCATCATATGGGCAACTTGATATTAAATCGCTTGAATTTTATTAATTTTTGACTGGTCTTGTTCTATAACAAATTAATGCCGGCTTAATAAATCTGTTTGCCAAATAAGCAGGTTTTTGCCTTTGGCTGTTGACTGCCGACTGTTGACTGCCGACTGGCTACTCCGATTCCCCACTTCATTAATCGCTGCATTTCAAAGATTATGAACTAATTTTAATCAAAATCCGGCTTTGATAGTTATAGACAAAGTACTGATCAGTGACGAGATCATAGAAGAACAATTTGTATGCGACCTTAATAAATGTAAAGGAGGCTGTTGTGAAGACGGAGATGCAGGTGCGCCACTTACCAATGAAGAATTAGAGGAGGTCAAAAGCGCATATGAAGAGATCAAACCATTTTTGACTCCGGAAGGAGCAAGAGAGCTGGAAAGAACCGGCCTGTACAGGTACGATCGCGAGTTTGGCTGGGTAACGCCAACTGTGAACGGAGAAATCTGTGCCTATGGGTATCGCGATAAACTGGGCATCATAAAATGTGCCTTTGAAGATGCTTATAACCAGGGACTGACAACATGGAAGAAGCCCATATCTTGTCATCTCTATCCAATAAGGATCAAGCAAAGCCGTTATAATGAGCATGAGATGATGAATTATGAACCACGTGAATCTTTGTGCAGCCCTGCCTGTGCATTGGGTGTTCAGTTAAAAGTACCTGTGTATAAATTTCTGAAAGAATCAATTACCCGGAAATACGGCAAGGATTTTTACATCGCACTTGAAAAAATGGCTTCGGAATATTTTAAGGAGATGAAATAACGCTTTTCCGGAAAATATTCCGGCAATTCATAATTAGCACTTGTTCCCGTCACTTTTAAAGCGAAAATTAATATTTCCTTTTCAGTTAAATTGAATAATATATCATGAGTGAATCCGCAAATACATTCATGGCTAAGAGCCTGGTGAAAGCTGCCGACCTTGACCATCGCAGGAAAATTAATTTTAACATAAGTAAGTACAATGCTGTCGTTCCGCAAGGAAAGAAACAGTTCATGGATGTTGAAGCCGTGCGTATGAAAGCCAAGAATATTAAATGGCGCGCCATAGAAACCCTTGACAGGCAGCTGGAGGATTTCGAAAAGAATTTCAGTCAACGTGGTGGTAAAGTGATCTGGGCAGAGACGGTTGAAGATGCGCGTCAGGCCATAGGAGAAATTTGCAGGAAGAAAAATTGCCGGACCGTTGTCAAAAGCAAAAGCATGGCAACGGAAGAAATACACCTGAATGATTTCCTTACTTCGGAAGGAATTGAAAGTGTGGAAACTGACCTTGGAGAATATATCCAGCAACTGGATGGAGAGCCTCCTTATCATATTGTAACGCCTGCAATGCATAAAAGCAAGGAAGATGTGGCACGGCTTTTCGAAGAAAAATTACATACGGCACCTGGCCTGTCTCCGGAAGAACTTACCCTTGTAGCACGTGAAAAATTGCGGGGAAAATATACAGCTGCCGAGGTGGGTATTACAGGAGCCAACTTCATCATTTCGGATACGGGCAGCATCGCTCTTACCGAAAATGAAGGAAATGCCAGGCTCAGTTGTGCCTGGCCTAAAACTCATATTGTACTTGTAGGCATTGAAAAAGTGATCCCTTCGATTCAGGACCTAGCATTATTCTGGCCACTGCTGGCTACATTTGGTACAGGCCAGCAAATTACTGTTTATAATACGATCATCAGCGGACCCAGGCAAAGCCGGGAAACCGATGGGCCTGAAGAGATGTACGTGATCCTGCTGGATAACGGACGCACCAATATCCTGCAGCATCCTAAATCCCGGGAAAGCCTGTATTGTATTCGCTGTGGCGCTTGTCTGAATGCCTGCCCGGTATATAAGAACATTGGCGGGCACAGTTACGGAACAACATACAGCGGACCTATTGGAAGTGTGATCACGCCTCACCTCAAAGAAATGGATGAGTGGAAACACCTTAGTTACGCTTCTTCCCTTTGCGGAAACTGTACGGAAGTATGTGCCGTTAAAATCAACCTGCATGAACTCCTGCTTGATAACCGCCACGAAGCAGTTGCATCCGGGGCATCAGGATTTGCTGAAAGAATGGCCTGGAAAATATGGAAACAGGCTTCACTCAGCAGGTCGCTGATGAATTCCGGCAACGGGAAGATGAAAACCTGGATCGTCAATAACTTGTTTACCGGCTGGCAGAAACACCGCTCACAACTTATATTCCCGGCCAGGACCTTCAACCAGATGTGGAAGGACAAACAGGCTGATCGCTCATGAAAAAAATGGCGGATCATTTTATGCTTTGTTTCATTTTCAGATCAGGCAGGAATAAATCCCCTGTAAAAATTATCCGGCAATATTTTTCGGTAAAAAATAGCACCCTGTTTATTGTATGCTGACAATCTATTCCGACAGGGATTCGCCCCGATGGAAATATATTACCACTGTCTTATTCCAGGAAATACTGGGTATCCCGGTTACGCATACTACAGATAAAGGCCAGTATCTCCTGGCTGGTCCGGCACGTATCAATTACTCCCATATACGCGTACACGAAGATGAAATATTTGTAAGGCCCACAGGCCTTTTGTTTGAGGATAATATCCGGGAGCAGGATATCAAAGTCTCAGTAATTGAAGGCCTTCCCTGTTTTTTTCTGACTACGGAATGTGATTTTCCATTTGATATTTTTGCCGCTTCGTTTTACCTGTTAACCCGGTATGAAGAATATCTGCCACACCTGAAAGACAGTTATGGCCGCTATGCCCACAATCAAAGCCTTGCTTTCCGGGAACATTTCCTTGACAAACCGCTGGTTAATATCTGGCTGAAGCATTTCCGGAATATCCTCTCCAAAAGATTTCCTTCCCTGGTAATGCCTGTACCTGCTTTCAGGTTTATGCCAACTTATGATATTGATATCGCTTATGCCTATCTCTGCCGGGGGCTGCGCAGGTCTGCATTGGGAGCGGCACGTTCTCTTTTGAAAGCAAAGCCCGATCAGTTTTTTGACCGGATACGGGTGATGGCAGGAAAGAAAAAAGATCCTTATGATGTTTATGAGTGGCTGGATGCCTTGCACCTTAAGTATCGTTTAAAACCTTATTACTTTTTCCTGCTGGCTGAACAGCAAAAAGGCTACGACAGAAATGTGGATCCACGCATGGTGTCTTTCATGAACCTGGTTCAATATCACGGAATGGGTTATCCGGTTGGAATGCACCCTTCATGGCAAAGCGGTGATGCGCCACAATTGATCGCCAGTGAAAAAGCAAGGCTTGAAGTACTGGCCGGTAAAAAGATCACCGGAAGCCGGCAGCATTATATTCGGTTATCCCTTCCCGGTACTTACCGCTTGCTGATCGAAAATGGAATTGACTCGGATTTTTCCATGGGCTATGGCAGCATCAATGGATTCCGGGCATCAGTTTCTTCACCCTACAGCTGGTACGACCTTGAAAAGGATTCTATTTCCAGCTTGCGCATTTTTCCATTTTGCTTCATGGATGCAAACGCTAGGTTTGAGCAGGACCTTACGCCTGCGCAGGCATTTGAAGAGATCCGGTATTATCATGATGTGGTAAAAAAAGTGGATGGGACCCTGGTTACCATCTGGCATAATTCCTTCTTCAGTGATGATCCTGTTTATACGGGATGGAAAGACGTTTATGAGATTTTTTTGAACGAAGTTGTTTATTGGGACCTATAGAAAGTGGAAAGTGGAAAATCGAAAGTGGGAAGTGAAAGTCAGAATACATATACTGCAAAGAAGAAAGTACGCCAGGAATTATACACTCGATTTTTTAAATCCTGTATTTACCAGGTATACCCCGATCAGTGTGACCATTGTACCGCCTGCTATCAGCAGGTTGAGTTTTTCGTGATTAAGTATGGCGCCAATGATCACTGCCACAATGGGGTTAATGTATGCATATATGGAAGCCTGTGCCGGAGGTAATCTTTTCAGTGCATAGATAAATGCTGCAAAAGTTATTATAGATCCGATGACCACCAGGTAGGCTATAGAATACCATGCAGGCATAGGAATTTCTGAAAGGGGTATCTGTTTGCCCGTTATGTAAGAAACGGCAGTGAGGATCACCCCGCTCAGGAACATTTGCCAGCCTATGCTGTAATAGGGGTTCAGGTCCTTTGCGTGTTTAACAGTGAGTAAGGTTCCAAGTGCCCAGGTCATGGTGGCAATTACCCCAAGAATGATGCCCAACGAAAAATTTGAATTGAAAAGCGCATCCAGATAATCATAAAAGATGATCAGTATGCCGCCAAAGCCCAGTATCAGTCCCATTACCGTAGTCAGGTTTAACCTTGTGTCTTTAAACAGCGCCAGGCTGAAAAGCGCGATCCAGATAGGCGCAATGGCTCCTATGACGGCCCCAAGACCACTGGGGATATATTGCACAGACCATGTGCTGAAACCATTGCTGATCACAAACATGATCACACTCATCCAGGTAAACCGGATGAGTTGGCTCAGGCTTGGCCATTTGTAACCTTTGATGATAAAGAAAAGTATATAAATTCCTCCACCCAGCAGTTGACGGATGCCTGCCAGCTGGAGTGCAGGCATATGCTCAACACCTTTTTTTGAGGCAAGCCAGGTGGTGCCCCAAAAAAAACTTACCAGCGCCACCGCAAATAATGCCCTGGTCTTTTCTGAATGTCGCCGGGGATTGAGTGGCTGAAAAGAAGATTTGGCTGTATCCAGCAGGTCCTCAATAAAACTTCTCACCTGAATCCTTCTCATATCAGCCTTGTTTTTCTATCCTAATGACGGAAATGCCGCATGCCGGTCATGACCAATGCCAGTCCCTGCTCTTTGCAATAGGCAATGGAATCCTTATCGCGGATGCTTCCGCCGGGTTGTATATAAGCCAATATCCCTGCCGCGTGGCCCATTTTGACACAGTCATCAAACGGGAAGAATGCATCACTGGCCATTACCGCTCCTGCGGTTTCGGCGCCAAATTGTTTTGCTTTTTCCAACGCCTGCCTGAGCGAATCAATCCTTGAGGTTTGCCCACATCCCTTACCAATGAGCCGCCTGTCCTTTACCAATGCTATGGCATTTGACTTTAAGTGTTTACAGACGAGGTTGGCAAAAAGCAGGTCCGCTTTTTCTTCCCGGCTTGTTTCCCTTCCACCGGCTTCTTCCCATTTTTCCACATTGCCTTCGTCTATCCCTTGCTGTAAAACGCCATTGAGTAATGACTTAAATTGTTTTTTGGCAGAAGGTTGTTTTTTCTGTTGCAGCAGTATGCGCGTTTTTTTGGCAGAAAGTATGGTGATCGCTTCCTTCGTAAAAGAAGGGGCTATCAGCACTTCAAAAAAGATTTCCTGAATGGCCTCGGCAGTAGCTGCATCTATTTCACGGTTTGAGGCCAGTACGCCGCCAAAAGCACTTTCCGGGTCGCCGGCAAGCGCTGCATCCCAGGCTTCCTTTACGGTTGGCCGGGAAGCAATACCACAAACATTTGTGTGCTTGATGATGGCAAAGACAGAACTATCTTTTTCCGGTGCATCAGCAGCATTGAATTCCAGCATGAGCTGAACGGCAGCATCTACATCAACAAGGTTATTGTAGGAAAGTTCCTTTCCATTGAGCTGGGTGAAAAGTTCTTCGGGATTCCCGAAGAAAATGCCCGACTGATGCGGATTTTCGCCATAACGCATGATGGTTGGACGGGTAAAAGACTCTATAAAATGATCTTCCCCGCCGGGATTAAAATATTGCGCGATGGCAACATCGTAATGTGCCACTACCGAAAAGGCTTTAGCTGCATATGCTTTTCGCTGTTCAAATGTAGTTGTGCCTGCCTGCTCTTTAAGTAGTGCGGTAACGGCGGGATAATCCATCCGGGATGCCACTACCAGCAGGTCGCTGAAGTTTTTGGCCGCACCCCTGATCATGGAAGGGCCGCCTATATCGATTTTTTCAATGATCGCTTTTTCCTCATTTGTTGATGCCACTGTTTCTTCAAAAGGATAGAGGTCAACGATCACCAGGTCGATCTCCGGGATTTCAAATTGCTTCATTTCCTGGATATCCTGGTCCACCGCCCTTCGCCCAAGGATCCCGCCAAAAATTTTAGGATGTAATGTTTTTACCCTGCCGCCAAGTATGGAAGGGTAGGAAGTGACCGCTTCTACCGGCACACAGGGGATGTCAAGTTTTTCGATGAACGACTGGGTGCCGCCGGTTGAATAAATGGTAATGTCCAGTTCATGTAATAATCTGACAAGTGGTTCGAGGCCGTCTTTATAAAAAACGGAGATTAGTGCAGACTGAATTTTTTTTTGCATAAAAATCTAAGGTTGTTCTGGCGTAATGACTGGGTTAACTGGCTGTATGGCAGGGCCATTCTATCAAAAATCTGCTGTGAATGCCCCAGACAGGTTTACAGAATGGAAGCGCAAATGTAACTGTTCAGCCTGTTTTTTCCATTCCTGAATTTTCCACACAGAATTGGTACCATCTGCAACCCAATTCCTGCAGCCGGTTTGTTGCATCAGTTTTTCCAGGTTTATGCCGGCATTAAAGGATAAAATTCCCATATCTGCCCTTGGCAATTCTTTATTAGGGGCTATCGCTGTTTTACCGGAAAACAGTAAAATTGTTTTACCCGCCCGCTTTATACTTATAATACCGCTATTGGGTAAGGTCTTTAATTCTACCTGGCTTATCCTGAAAAACTGTTTTACCAATGTACTCTCTTTAGCCTGTACATCCATTTGGCCCAGGGTTGGATTATTAGATAAAAAGCATCCGGATTTTCCTTTGATCAGTAAGATGGATTGCCGTCCGGTGATATCCATCACAACCAGTTTTTGTTGAGTGTTTCGTGAAATGTGTTCATATAGTTGCAAACTGCTGTAGATGAATATTCCCGAAAGCAAAACCAGCCATGCTTTTTTTTGTTTTGAAATTATCCAGGCCGTCAGGCTGCCGATACAGATATAAAGTGTCAAAACCTGCCCGGATGAAATATAAACATCACGTATAACCGAATATGGGATTGATTCCATTTTCAGCACATAAGTATTGAGCATCAGAATCGCATTTTCCAAAAGCAGGCCCAGTTTACAGGAAATAAAATTAAAGGGATGGCATATGCACAGTAAAAGTTCGCCCAGTAAAATCCAGCCCGACAGGGGCACGGCAACAAGGTTTGTAAATAAAAATAAGATCGGGAACTGTTTAAAATAAAACAGTATAAGCGGAGTGGTCAGTATCTGCGCTGAGATTGTAACCGAGATCATTTCCCAGCATTTAATGGCAAGCGGATTGCGGAAATAAAACAACTTCCTGATCCTTTCATAATAAACCATGATGCTGGCCACAGCGGCAAAACTAAGCTGGAAGCCGGTATCTAAAATCCAGTTTGGCTGGTATGCCAGTAATACAAATGCCGCAGCTCCGAGGGTATTTAGCGGGTTGCTTTTTTTTTCGAAGAGTTGTCCTATACCCAAAAAAGTGAACATACATGCGCTGCGGATCACAGATGCAGAACCTCCGGCCATCAGGCTGAAAATCCATAAAACAGGAATAACCAAAAAGAACTGAACCCATTTCTTTTTCCCATTTCTGTTCCATAATCCAGTCAGCATCATCATTACCGCAAAGAGTAAACCAAGGTGTAAGCCGGATATGGCAATGACATGTACAACACCAGTATTGGCATAGGCAGTGAGCAGGGTCTGGTCCAAATCGTTTCGATATCCAATCAGCAGGGCTTCCGCAAGTCCGGCTGCCTCTTTATGACGTATATGCGTTTGTAAAATTTGCAGGATTTTATTCCTCAACAAGAAAAGATATTGATTAAAACTGCCTGCCGACTCAATAGGAACAGGTATGTATTCACCTTCCCGTAAAAACACCTGGTAATAAATTCCCTGGCGCAAAAAATACGAGGTATAATCAAATTGACCTGGGTTTGGTTTTTTAACTAATGGGTTGAGTTTTGCATTTACCGCGAGTACAGAACCATAGTGCAATTTTACATCCTGATTTTCCTTTGGGAAATATAAGATGGCTTTTCCCCTGTTTCTCATATATGCATCGGGTAAGATTTCAAACAATGAAACCGTTGCCCTGAAGCGACCGTTTTTTTTCATTGCAGGTTCCGCCAGCACCACAAGCCAATGATTTTTTCCTGCATAAATATTTTCTTTAATGGTGTCATGGAATTGAAGCTTATTATGGCAAATGACAATAAATGCACCGGCTGAAAAGATCAGCACGTTAATGAGTATACCCCTGAGAAAGCCCCATTTCCATGCTTTCCAGGCCGGTAACCGGTGGATCAGCCATAAAAGTATAAGGGCTAACAGGGGAAGCGGCAGTAAAAATTGCAGGAACTTTGCAAAGTATATAGCGTAAAGCAATCCAGGCATAAATGGAATCAGCAGCCTGGCAAAAGGCATTTCTTTCCAATAGTGATTGACCGGTTGTTCCATGGTCAAATCTATTTCGGCCGTCTTTGATTAACGGATTCCGGGCCTTGTATTAAAACCGCCAATGATCAGAAAAAACACCGGATAGAACAGAAAAACATCGATTTTTCTTACCTATGTAAATTAAAGAGTTAGTGGCCTGATCGATTGGATCTGGTATTTTGTAACCTTAAATTGAAATAAGATGAAATTATTAGGTCTTTTTATCATTGTCATTTGTACAATGGTACAATGTAAGCCTGCCAAAGTTTATATAGTCAGGCATGCTGAAAAAAGTACAAATCCACCCAATGATCCAGACCTTACAGCTGAAGGCCGGGAACGTGCTGAAAACCTCGCTATGCTTTTAAAAAATAAAAAAATAAAAGCCGTTTATTCTACAGATACCCGCAGGACAAGGCAAACTGCCGAGCCGTTTTCGTTGCAGGAGGGCCTTTCAATTCAGTCATATAAAAATGATACATTACAAAAATTCTTATATAATATACTGGATGCAGAACAAAACGCCCTGATTGTAGGGCACAGCAATACGGTCATTCGAATGCTTACAGAACTCGATCTGAAACCATCGATAAAGGAGATACCTGAAAATGATTATGACAATTTATTTATTGTAGTCCTCATGTCTAAAGAATGGACTGGCGGATATAAATTAAAATTGAAAGAGAAGACATATGGCAAAAAATCGCCCTCTGTTTCAGATACTGCAAGGCCGGTTATGCAGATGAAATGATGTAATTGATGTTAAGAAAATGACAATTCAATACTATTATTCAACAGTTCAGTAAAAAAAATTTATGAACCATGAACAGAAGATGCCAGTTAATGTTACTATAGGCTAAAACCTAATAGTATGAAAAAGTTTTCTTTAATTCGTTTATCGATAATCGCTTTCACAACCTTATCTGTATTTGCAGTGTCCTGCAGTGATGACGATAATTCTACACCATCACAAACTGTCACGGATATAGTTGTATCTGACCCCAATTTCTCAACACTTGAAGCTGCAGTTTTAAAAGCTGGTTTAGCAGATGCATTAGCAACCACAAACCCAATTACCGTTTTTGCTCCTGATAATGCAGCATTTGCCGCTTCAGGTATTACCGAAGCTACTATTGCATCATTACCGGCTGCTACAGTTGGCGACATTTTAAAATATCATGTGCACAGTGGACTTGTAACCTCTACAGCGGTTCCGGTTTCTGATGCAATCACAACATTGGGCGGCACCAGCCTTTTTGCATCACGTAATGCAAATGGTGTATTCATGAATGGTATTAAAGTAAAGCAGGCTGACGTCTCTGCCAGCAATGGTGTAATCCATGTCATTGAAAAAGTATTAACTGAACCAACTCAAACAATTGCTGAGATTGCTGCAGCAGATACCAGCTTTAGTTTCCTGGTTGCTGCCGTTGTCAAAACAGGCTTGTTATCAGCCATCTCTGGTCCGGGTAAATTCACTGTATTTGCACCAACGAATGCTGCTTTCCGTGCTGCAGGCATCACAGATATAAATGCAGTGGATCAGGCTACATTGAATACCGTTGTAAGGTACCATGTACTTACAACAAATGTATTTGCTTCTGACCTGATAAATAATACAACTGCTCAAACCCTGCAAGGTGGAAACCTGCGCATCACCCTGCCACCTGCGGTAAAAATTGATGGCAGTACCCAGGTTGCTTCTAATATCGTTGCTCCAAACATCACTGCAACAAATGGTGTTATACATGTAATTGACAGGGTATTGTTACCTTAATCCAATGGGAATTTAGAGAGATTTATTATTTTAGATAAATAATTTACCGGGCCGGCATTTGAAAGCCGGCCCATTTTTATGTTTTCTCATAAGCTACGATACCTGTTCATCCTGGTTCTTGGAGGATATTCTTACCTGAATACCATCTTCTCGGAAACATACCGGTACTATGGCATTCATCAGAAGCCCGTTATTATATTAGCGGTATTTGTCGGCACCTGTCTGTTGATCTGGGAAGGCAACAGGGTATTGGAAAAGCTATTGGCTGGCAGGTTGCGGCAGGCGGATTATCAGATTCGTCCACTTTTACTTTTCTTTGGTGCCAGTCATTTGGTTGCGCTACTAGCCGGAGGAATCATTTATGGCCTGATCGTTTCTTTAAGATTAGGTGCCGATCAGCGGGAAACCGAATTAGCGGGAAAACTGGTTATCCTTTTTGCCTTCAGGATCAATTTATTCCTGAATTGTATACACGCGATCATTTTCTTACTCAAAAGATATCGCCAAAAAGAACATGAAGCAGAAGAACTAAGGGCCATAAGTACCCAGGCCAGTCTGCAGGCTATTAAAAACCAGGTAAACCCGCATTTTCTTTTCAATAACCTCAATGTTTTATCTGCCCTGGTGATGCAGAAAAACGATGAAGCCAATACCTTTATCGAAAAATTCTCAACGGTCTACCGATATATTCTCAAGAGCCAGGAAAAATCATTGGTCTCTGTTGCCGAAGAGCTTGAATTTATACAGCCCTATTTGTACCTACTTGAGAAGAGATTTGGCGAGGGTTTAAAAGTACAAATGGATATCCCGCAGGATCATTACCAGGACCTGATCGTACCGGTTGCCCTTCAGATGCTTATTGAAAATGCCATTAAGCATAATATTGTATCTTCCCGCAAACCGCTCCTGGTAAGAATTTATGTTGATCAGGCCGCTCGCCTGGTTGTCTATAATTCATTTCAGCCAAGACTTGAAAAGGGGCCCTCCACGCAGGTGGGATTGAATAATATCAACCAGCGGCTGGATATCATTGCCGGCCTGGCATTGGATATCCATAGGGATACAGATTCTTTTTCGGTGGGTATCCCACTTATAAAAAACCATCCTGTTTAAACACTTTTTCTTTTGTGGTGTTATTGATTCAACATTCTTTTTTTTATGCGTGTTGTTATCATTGAAGACGAACCACTGGCTGTAAGCAGGCTTAAAATGATATTTTCTGAATATGACCCTGCAATAGAAATCGTGGCAGTGCTGGAGAGCGTGGAAGACGCCGTTCACTATTTTCAGCAACATGTACATCCTGATCTTGTAATGCTTGACATCGAACTGGCTGATGGCATCAGTTTCAGTATTTTCTCCCGCGTAAAAGTTGATTGCCCTGTGATCTTTGTGACGGCCTATGATAAATACGCCGTCGATGCGTTCCGCTTGTTCAGTATTGATTATTTGCTTAAGCCGGTTACACAGGAAGCACTTTCGAGGGCATTACATAAATACCGGAAACTGGCCGGATTCACACTTATTACTGAGCAAATATCATCGGTAATCCGGTCAATCCAACAGCCAGGAAGATCATTCCGGCAAAAATTTCTTATTAAATCAGGCAGCCGGATGTTTTTCATTGAAGCCGGTTCGGTTGCTTACTTTCTGTCTGAGGGGAAAACCGTATATCTAATAACCAGGGAAGGAAACCGGCATATCATCGATTTTACGCTGGAAAAACTGCAGGAGGAACTTGATCCGGGAATTTTTTTCCGGTTAAACCGCAGCGTGATTTGCAGTATCCATGCAATTAAGGAGATCAGGTCCTATTTCAACAGCAGGCTGAAAATTTCAATTGCTAACGGCAGCCAAACGGATGAAGCTATTGTAAGCAGGGAAAGGGTTACGGCCTTCAAGTCCTGGGCGGAAGGCTGAATATGTTTTTTACAGCTTTTTAATAATGGTTGGTCATTATTTATGCTGACTTATTAAAATGATAAGGGTATGAAAATTATTTTCACATTTTTTATAGTATTGGTTTTAGGGCTGGGAAACAGTATAGCACAGTCGTATACTTTTTCGGATACCCTTTTACGTAAGTTCGGGCATTATACGGAAATTGGCGCACTGGCCACAACGCGCACAACCCCCGACAATGTTACTACAGCGGCATTTTCATTTCAGATGGTGAATGGATATCGTTTTTCGCGCCGTCTTTTTGCAGGTATGGGTATCGGTGCTGATCTGTTTGCAACCGAAACGATCATTCCTTTATTTGCCAGTTTCCGGGGCGATATCCTTAAAAAAGGTGAATTTATACCGTATTATTTCATTGATTTTGGCTACGGTTTCAATGCAACGAGGAATGAGGACATTGATTATAGAGGCGGAATTGCTGCTGCCGGGGGTATTGGATTTAAAATCAACCTGATCCATAATAAAGGATTCCTGGTAAGTTTTGGATATCGTTTTCAGCAGGCTTCCCTGGTAAGGGATAATATTTTTGAAAACCGTGATTATAACCGGCTCGCACTCAGGGCTGGATTTTATTTGTAACTATTACTGATCAGGGTTTTTAATCAATGGCTATAAAAAGAGGCCGGTAGAAATACCAGCCTCTTTTATATATGTAAAAGTTTTTTTATCTTCTGTTCAGCGGATTTAGAAATCAAGGCCCATAGCGAAATACCATTGAGGATTGCCCTTAAAGAAACCATCCATAGGCCAACCGGCATCCAGCCTTAGAAAATAGCCCAGTAAGGTACTTCTCGCGCCAAATCCATAACCACCGATAAAAGGACCTACGCCACCCGTTTTGATCCTTACCTGTACCGGTGGGTTTCCGTATATCACATCGGGGCGACCAATGGTCTTAAACTGGCCATTCCAGGCCGTACCTAAATCTGTAAATTGTATTAACTGGAAGTTGCGCAGGAAGGCATTATTCACCGGCCTGTTAAAGAATGTGGTAAAAACAGGTAACCTGAATTCACTGTTAATCACAACGGCATTATTGCCATTGGCCGCATTTTGTTTATGACCCCGCAGGTTGAGTGCAAGCGATTGAAAAGCATAAGTATTGTCCGGTGCCGGCCTGTTGGCATTATTGAACTTAGGGCTGATCCATCCGTCAACGCCCCCAAGATAGTATATGAGCTTCTGGTTGCCCCAGGAAACATCCGCAGCACCACGACCAGCCCAGATAAAGTTCCGGTAAATGGGGAGGTAATAACGTATATCTGTACCAAAGTTGAATGTGTTTCTTCCTTCTTCGTTTCCGGCAACCAGCCTTGAAGCTACATCCATATAAATCTTATACCGCAGGCCATGCCAAATATTCAATGCAGGATTTGTGGAATTATCATGTACATATTCAAGGCGCGCCATACCGTAACGGAGCAATGTATCCTGGTAACCCAGTGAAGGTGGAAAATTGGCATCTGTCTTCAAAACTACACGGTCGCTCCGATATCCTACAATAGAGCGAATGCTTCTTACCTCGTCAAATGGAAATGAGAAGTTTGCCTGGTAAATATTAGAGAATAATTTATTGGAAAGAAAAGCTTTGATCGGCTCAAGATTCGGATTGTAGATTGGAAAATCATTTTGAATCGAACGAAAGTAAGTTAGTCCCCAGTCGATTCTTTTGCGCAAATTCTGGAATGAGGCAAAGTAATCGTTATCTCTGAGGTTGGTGGAAATCCTGAATCCACCGAGGAACTTTATGTCTTCAAATAAGTCCGAAATACCCATCCGGATTATACCATTTACTATATCCGTATTGGATAAGTAGATGGGGCCTGCTCCGCCTGCGTATGGCTGGAAACGATTTACCAGCACGGAATTATTAAAGCCGGAAACCACATAATCAGATGAAAACCTTAATCGGTAATCGAAAAGTTTAGCCGATTTGAGCAAGGGGTCTTTGGCTTCATTTTCTTTGGCATCCGCAATGATTTCACCGATCACTTTAGAAGGATCTGTATCGAATTCCGTCTGGAAAAGATCCTTCCCTTCACTGGTGTCTGTTTTCTCTTTTGCATCTTTATCATAAAAAATGGGATCTGCTTTTGCCCTGCGGTCTGCTGCCATCAGTTCCTTCACATAATCTGTTGGGCGTGCGTTTACATTTCTGCGTTTCAGGGCATCCTCGTTGATACGGAGTTTGTAGAGGAATTTCAGGTCGCCTTCCTGTCTAACTTCGCTCACCAGGTTATTATCCCCGGCTCCCCGGCTTTCAAGGAGCCCGCTCTGGTAATTGGTGATCGGGAAAACATAGGCGCTGTCTGATGTGATGGAAATGTATCCAACTGAATCCGGTTCCGTCTTTCCCCAGACTTTGAGTGTGGAATCCAGGTCTGCCGGTTCAGGGTTGCGTAAATATTCTTCACCTACTTTAAATATCGTATCCAGTCCGGCTCTTTTGGTAGAGAAGAAACCGGCATAACGGTTACCAATACCGTTTTCATCACTTATAAAAGTGAAGTGGTTCACATTATATTGCAGGGGTGACCTGGCCTGCCCGTATTTAAGTTTGGACAGTTGTGAGATCTGCCTGAATTCGCTCCGGTTCCAGTTATCAACCAGGAAAATATTGAAATGATAACGTGAAGGTATAACCGTATCTCCTTTGGGCGCATCTCCTGAGGGCCTGTTGGATGAAAAGATGATACCGCTTTTATTAGGAAAGGCTACAAAGGAAGGATCAAGATCGTCATATGGATCATTTGTTATTTGCTGGGTGGTTTGTTCATTTATCTTGTACACAAAAATATCCGACTGACCGTTTTTTACGGCACTGATCACGAGTGTGTTGTTATCCAGCATGAACTTAGCATCCTGTACGATCTGGAAGTCTGCGGGCAATTCCTGCTTATTCGTTTTGATGCGCTTGACCACGTCGTACATGAACATCCGGATTTTACCTGCTTCAGAATAAATGACCAGCAGCTTGGATCCCTTGGGGTCCCAGGCCATCAGCGGGTAATGCGGATTGAGTTCTGCCTGGTTATTACGAATACCTGCTTTTAAAAGGATCTTTCTTTTATCGGAAAGGTCTTCCAGCAAAACACAATAAATGCCCTTCTGGTATTTGACCATGGCATACGTGTTATTACGGGGAATCGGATTGGCCTGGAAACGATAGTAGTCCCTGCCGTTTTTCAGTTCTTCCACTGCCACAGCAGTGCCTTTGGGTTGGTTGCGGCGCCCGCGGAGGTCGTTCTGGTATTTTTCAGCTTCTTTTTCCATGAATTCGGCAAGCAGGTCCTTGAATTTCTTCCTGGTTACTTTCATGCTGGCTGAGTTCAGGCTCTTGTATATCCTGGATAAATAAAGCAGGTAGGTTACATTATCCCTACGGTAGTTCTGGGCAATAAAATGCCAGAAAGCATGCCCCGCCAGTTCTGGTTCTTTAAAGGCAAACTGGTAAAAGGTCCTGTACTTACCGGAAAGGATAGCCGATTTTAATTTATCGTCAAGCTCCGGGCTCCAGTTTTCTGCTGCATAGGAAATATATCCGTCGGTCAGCCATTTAGGCAGGTCCAGGAGCGCCTGGTTTCCCGCAAATTCGCCCAGGTCGTCGCCAAATAAAAGGTTCTCCACAAGAATCCGGGCAATACCCTGTCTTACCTGTTTCCGCAGGTTGTTGTGATTGGCATCGTAATAAACGATCATTTTGTTATTAACCAGTTTGGTTACTCCCCCGGTGTTCTGCCAGTCGATACCGATGCCAATGTTGGATTGCTGTAAATCTGTGAAGCTGTTATAGACAACAATATTAGAGCGTCGCTGCAGACCGTATTCCACAAATTCTTCCAGCTGAGGCAATTCTTCTTCTGCAACCTGTGCCACAATTTTGCCCAGGCTCAGTCCCCCCTGAGAAAAATAACTGTTGAAATTACGTGTCTGATAATATCGCCAGGTAAATTTCTTATGTTGAACCCTGTTTTTACCAAACTCCACTGTACTCACCTGCGCCTGACCGGTCAGAGAAATGAAAAAAAATCCAACCAGGAGCCAAAATAATTTATGCATATTCCTTTTATTCAAAAATGTTCGTAAGCTTTGCCCTTCTTTACCGGTATCGTATTATTATCAATAAAATTAGTGATTTTAAGGTATAAATTCCCTATCATGCTGCACGTTAAAGTTTTCTTATTTAATCCCGTACAGGAGAATACATACCTGTTATATAACGATGATAATGAGTGTGTAATTATTGATCCAGGCTGTTATTACGAAAATGAGCAGGATGCAGTTGCCGCATTTATTCAGGAGCATGGATTGAAACCGGTTTTATTGCTGAATACCCACTGTCATCTTGACCATGTTTTTGGCAATAAGTTCATATCGGAAAAGTACGGACTGATCCTGCATATCCACCCACTTGAAAAGAAGATGCTGGAATTTGCACCTGCCAGCGGGCTGATGTGGAATATGCCATTTGATAATTACCAGGGCGACCTTGAGTACCTTGTGCCCGGCAGGAACATCAAACTTGGCAATGAAGAGATCCAGGTTCTTTTCACTCCCGGCCATTCTCCGGGTAGTGTCAGCTTCCATTCTGCTGAAAACGGGTTTGTGGTTTCAGGGGATGTACTTTTTAGAGAAAGCATTGGCCGGACCGACCTTCCGGGCGGGGATTTCAAAATCCTGTCAGACAGTATAAAGAACAAACTTTTTACCTTGCCCGGTGATACAATTGTTTATTCCGGCCATGGGCCTTCAACAACAATCGATTGGGAAAAAGCCCATAATCCTTATGTAAAAGGGTAACCGGTGTGCACCTTACGGGAACCATTTTTTAGCGGAGAAACCTGTTTATATATGGCAGTTTGTTGAATTCCTTTTTTTCAATACGTAGAATGAATACGGTAAATGCCGATAATTCCAGCAACGCAAACCCATGTGTCCACCATATTCCCGGTGAAAACTTCCTGAAAAGCTGGTGTATCATGAATAAAAGGATACAAATCACTACATATGCTGACAGTTTTTTCCAGGCATAAGGAACCGGGTAATGTTTCTTGCCCAGCCTGTAGCTGATCACCATCATGAACCCGTAGCAAACCAAAGTGGAAACTGCAGAGGCCATATATCCCCAATAGGGTATCAGAAAATAATTTATCAGCAGGGTAATAGCAGCACCGCCAATGGTAATATAAGCGCCAATCAGGTTATTATTGGTAAGCTTATACCAGATCGAGAGGTTATAATAAACGCCCAGGAAAACTTTTGCCAGCATAAGTATGGGTACAACTGATAATCCCATGAGGTATTCAGGATGATTTCTAATGCCCATGAAATGCTTCCATATGTCTAGAAATAACACCACTCCAAGGAAACAGAAACAACAGGCGATCACAAAAAACTTCATAACCCTTGCATAGGTACGTGTTGCATTTTCTGCGGAGGCTTCTTTAAAAAAGAATGGCTCTGCACCCATCCTGAATGCCTGGATGAATAAAACGATCAGCAATGCCAGTTTATAATTGGCGCTGTAGATCCCGTTTGCAGATTTTGCTTCGGCTACCGTGCCACTAAAACGCTGTATAATCATGAACCTGTCGATCGTTTCATTGATCATCCCTCCAAAGCCCACTATGATTAACGGTGCGGTATAGATGAGCATTTCCCGCAGCAGTTTCATATCTATTTTCGGCCGGAAACTCATCAGTTCCTTTCCCAGGAAAAGTATGGTAAAGGCACTTGCAACCAGGTTTGCCAGGAAAACATATCCTATATCGATGCGCGGATCATAGAGAACCGACCATAAATTAACTGCATTTTTTTCATGTTGACCTTTACACAAAACCAGGAAAAAAACAACCAGTCCAACATTGATCAGGATGTTGAGTATCTTGATTGCGGCAAACTTTCTTGGCCTTCCTTCAAACCGGAGTTTTGAAAATGGCAAAACAGCCAGGGTATCCAGTGCAACAATCCATATGACCCATTTAACAAATTCAGGATGGTTATCCAGTTTCATTAAACGGGCGATGGATGGCACGGGGAACATCAGCAGGGCAGTCAATATTAATGTGGTAATGATCAGGCTGAACTGGCCGGTATTGTATACATTTTTCTCCGGGTAAGAATTGTTGAACCTGAAATATGCAGTTTCCATACCATAGGTAAAAACAATATTCAGGAAAGCTGCATAAGCAAAGAGGATGGAAATATCGCCATATTGTTCAGAAGAATAAATACCGGTCAACAAAGGGGTTAGCAGGTAATTTATAAACCGTCCGAAGATATTGCTGAAACCATACCAGAATGTTTGCCCTGCCAGTTTTTTAATATTGCTCAATTGCGTTTCCGTTTGTTGCGTAAATGTAAGCGAAGCTGAGGAGTTTAGCCATAAATAGCTTAAGCCTTTGAAAGTATGCCGCTTATTGCTTTTCTGTTTTTGTATTGATTTTCATAATCTTAAGATATAATCAAATGCGGTGAAAATATTTTTTCTTTTTTGTTCCCTGACCTGCATATTCATCCAGGGTGTGATGGCACAACTGTCAATTGAGCCTACACGCCGGTATGAAGGGACGGTTGAATATCAAAAAACGAAACAATATGCTACCATACTTGATTTCAATTACCCGGAGAAGGACCTGGAAAATGCCCTGGAGGATTTTAGAAAAGAAACGGAACAACAAGAAAGTGAACTGGAAAAAAATAAAACCCTGCTCGCCCAGTTAAATGAAGTAAAAGAATTACGGAAAAAGAAGAAAAACTAATGGCTATTTTAATTTCGTAATTCTCAGGTAAAGTGTTGACTTAATCAGGCTGTGAAAATCGTTTATCTTTAATAAAGACAGTATCTGTAAGGGTATTCAGGAATTGTATAAGGTCTGATTTTTCATTCAGGCTGATACTTATCTTCTTTTTTACCAGTGGATCCACTGTCGGTCCGTCCTGGACAAATAACCGGTAATGATCGATCATTGCCCCAATAGAAAAAAAACTGCCATCGTGCCCGTAAGGAGCTGTTACCTGGACATTCCGCAGGCTGGGAACTTTGAATTTCAGTGAATCCTGGCTTAACCGTGTAATCCGCATACGTCCAAGGTCTTTTATACCGGGGTTCACCGGGATGCCTGTATTGCGATAGGAGAGGTCTGTAAACAGTGGTTCTTTATGACAGGTTCCGCACTTGGCCTTAAAAATGGTGTAACCGCTTTGCTCCGCCTGAGTAAAGGTTGCCTTACCGCGCATCACCTGATCGTATTTTGCATTACCTGAAACCATCATACCCATAAATTGGGACAGGGCCTTTAACATGCGCTGTGAGGTTACATTTTCATCACCGAAAGCCGCACGGAACATTTCCCGGTAACGGGTATCCGAATTTAATTTTCTGATGACATTTTCTACTGTTTCACCCATTTCATTTGGCGCGGTCAAAGGCGCAAGAGGTTGAACTTCCAGGTGATTGATACCGCCGTCCCAATGTAATTCCTTGTGCCAGGCCATATTGAAAATGCCCGGTGCATTGCGCGTGGTGAACTGGTTATCTATGCCATGACTTAAGGCATGATCAAAAGTGGAGAAAGCGGCAAATTGCTGATGGCATGAAGCACAGGACGCAATGCCGTCTTTTGCCAGCCGGCCATCGTAAAATAGTCTTCTGCCAAGTGCAAATCCTTCATTGGTGAGCGGATTGTCTTTGAATAAATCTTCCGGCGGGGGAAAATTTGACGGAATTTCCAATGCAATCACAGTTGGCAGGGTAGTGGAAGAGCGGTCGTTTTTTTTACAGGCATCAATAACCATTACACCACCTGTTAACAGGCAAAGGGAAAATATGGTGATAAACCTGCGCATTACCTGCGAAGAACGGAATTAAGGGTGAACATATTGGCATAATTATCGGCGTATTTCACGGAGAGCGGCCCCGGGGTCATATTTTCCGAGATGGAAGAAATCGGAAGATCATGCGTTGATTTAAACCATTTGTCTATATTGACATCGATCACCATTTCCGTTACGCTTGTTCTTTCGAGTATCCATTCCTGTTGGTTAGGAAGCGGCAGGATTACGTTGCGCTGTGTTTTTTCACCTTCCCGAAATCCGCCGATATGATAAGTATAAGTGTTATTCAGGCCTCTTGATAAACTGGAACTGCCTTCCAGTTTGGCCATGATATAGCCGCTGTTCCATGTCCAGAACATGCCATTCAAAGGGTCCAGGGCGCCTGTTTGTGCGCCGCTCACATTCCAGATACTGTCAATGCCTATTTGAAACATCAGGCGGTTAAAAGGAACGGCATTCAGTTGCACCTCAATTACCTGCGAAGCAGAATTGGTTGCATCCACCAGGAAGAAGCCATCTTCTTTGCGGGCAACAGGATTGGGCGTTTCCTGCAGCAGGCTGATATTACTGATATAAAATTTGAATGTGGTGACTTTATAGTCTTCACCCAGGAGGTTTATATAATCCTTATTGAATGTTAAAGGTTCTCCATTGGCGGATGGTTGGAAGATTAACCTCAATGTATACGAATCACCTTCAAAACTTTTTTCTTTCTGGCAACCGAAAAAGGCCACTCCCATGGATACGACCAAAACCAATAAGTATGAAGTTTTCATGGCGATAGCTATTTAATATTCCGCAGCATTAAATTTTCTTCTGCCGGATTTTATTTCTGCTGTTTTTTTCTTTGAACTGATCCTCTTTTCTTTTGATGCCCTTGACGGTTTTGTGCTGATACGGCTTTTCTTTTTTCGCAACGATTCTAAAACCAGTTCATTGATCTTTTTCAGGACGATCTCTTTATTTCCCAACTGTGTCCTGGCTGATTGTGATTTTACAACTAAAATCCCGTTTTGCGTAATCCTGTTTCTTAATTTATCCTTAATTCGTTGTTTTTCTTCATCAGTAAACAGTTGGGATCTGTCAATTTCCCAAAGTCCTTCTACCATTGTTTCCACTTTATTTACGTTCTGTCCCCCCGATCCTCCGCTTCTTGCCGTACGAAAACTTATTTCCCTGGTAATATCTATCTTCATTGGCTTAAAATTACAATTTCATTTCCATCCCACATATGAGAGCCGTCATACAAAGAGTTAACTGTGCAACCGTCCGCATTGACCAGCAGGTTTCCGGATCCATAAACCGGGGATTGCTGGTTTTACTGGGCATAGAAGATGCTGATACAGAAGAAGATATTGCCTGGCTCAGCAGTAAAATTGTTAACCTTCGCATTTTCAATGATGACCAGGGCGTTATGAACCTGTCTTTGAAAGAGGTCAACGGGGCCATTTTACTGGTAAGTCAGTTTACCCTGCACGCTTCCACCCGCAAAGGCAATCGCCCCTCTTATATACGGGCTTCAAAACCTCCGGTTGCCATCCCCCTTTATGAAAAAATGATCGATCAACTGGAGAGTGACTTGGGACAGAAAATTCAAACGGGTGTTTTTGGCGCTGATATGCAGGTTGAACTGATTAACGACGGACCGGTAACGATCATCATAGATACAAAACAAAAAGAGTAGGTAACGGGTTTAGCAACCTGATCTATAGGGCATTTCAGTAACAATTAAAATCGCGCTATGACCATCGAAGAAGCTCAATTAAAAGTAGATCAATGGATCAATACAACCGGGGTCCGGTATTTCAGTGAGCTGACCAATATGGCGATCCTGGCGGAGGAGGTAGGGGAGCTGGCCCGAATTATGGCCAGGACCTATGGGGATCAATCTTTTAAAAAATCTGACCTAAAAAAGGATTTGCCGGATGAAATGGCCGATGTGCTTTGGGTACTGCTATGCCTGGCCAACCAGACCGGCGTAAACCTGACGGATGCCCTGGAAAAGAACTTCGAAAAAAAATCCACCCGGGATAAGGACAGGCATAGGGAGAATGAGAAGCTGAAGTAGTTAAGAGGGTAGAGGATAGAGGGTAGAGGGTAGAGGATAGAAGTGAATAACAACCATTTTATCTTATGATTTCTGTCCTCTATCCTCTATCCTCTAACCTCTTTTCATATCTTTGCGCGCTATGATTACAACAGATCCTAATAAGTTCCAGGCCATTATATCACATGCCAAAGAGTATGGCTTTGTGTTTCCTTCCAGTGAAATTTACGATGGGCTCAGCGCGGTGTATGATTACGGTCCCTGGGGCAGCGAGCTGAAAAAGAATATCCGCGAGCAGTGGTGGAATGCTATGACCCGTATGCATGATAATATCGTAGGTATCGATTCTGCCATTTTTATGCATCCGACCATCTGGAAGGCCTCCGGGCATGTTGATAATTTCAGCGATCCCATGATCGATAACAGGGACAGCAAAAAAAGGTACCGCGTGGATCACCTCATTGAAGGTTTTGCCGAGGACCTTAATAAAAAAGGCCTGGGTGAGGAGGCGGATAAACTCGTGGCGGATATGGAATCTTTGCTGGCCGCCAATGATTATGCCGGTATAAAAACACTCATCGAAACGAACAAGATAAAATGCAGCGTCAGTGATACCTGTAACTGGACCGATGTGCGTCAGTTCAACCTGATGTTCTCCACCCAACTGGGATCCGTAGCCGAAGATGCCAATGAGATATACCTGCGTCCGGAAACTGCGCAGGGTATATTCGTGAACTTTCTGAATGTACAGAAATCAGCACGGATGAAAATACCATTTGGTATTGCACAGGTTGGAAAGGCCTTCAGGAATGAGATTGTGGCACGTCAGTTCATTTTCCGCATGCGGGAATTTGAACAAATGGAAATGCAGTTCTTTATCCGCCCCGGCACCCAGATGGAATGGTATGCCTACTGGAAAGAAGAGCGCATGAAATGGCACACGAGCCTGGGTTTCCCGGCCGACCACTACCGCTTTCACGACCATGTAAAACTGGCGCATTATGCTGATGCAGCAGTTGATATCGAGTACGCTTTCCCGATAGGATGGAAAGAAGTGGAAGGCATCCATTCACGCACCGATTTTGACCTTGCCAGCCATCAGCAGTATAGTGGAAAAAAGTTGCAGTATTTCGACAATGAAATAAATCAGAATTATGTTCCTTATGTGATTGAAACTTCCATAGGTCTCGACAGGATGTTCCTGCTTACACTTTCCCATGCTTATACAGAGGAAAAATGGACCAAGGAAGATGGAAAGGAAGACAGCCGTGTTGTACTGAAGATCCCGGCTAAGCTCGCCCCGATCAAACTCGCTATTTTACCTTTACTGAAAAAAGAAGGATTACCTGAGATCGCACGTGAGATCATGAAAGAATGCAGGGATGATTTTTACTGTTTTTACGAAGAAAAAGATACCATTGGCAAGCGCTATCGCAGGATGGATGCACTTGGTACACCTTTTTGTGTAACGGTAGATCACCAGACAAAAGAAGATCAGACCGTCACTATCCGATATCGTGATTCCATGGAGCAGGAGAGGATTCCTATTTCATCTATCAGGGAATTGGTCAGGCAAAAGATCAGATAATTCTTAGCTGTTATTTTTTTTGAACTTAAGGAACAGGTTGCCCACCAGTTCCCTTAAGTACATATGCCAAAGGTTAAAAGCATTGGCAGATGGCACCAATGACTGCCATCCGAATTTTTTATCGGACGGGGATACCAGGTAGGCACAAGGGAAAGGGCGTACAACCATTCCTTCATTTTTAAAAATGCGTACAGCCCTGGGCATATGAAATGCCGACGTTATTAAAACATAGGGTTCCCTGATATTAAGGGAGTCTGTTATACGGTGTGTAAAACGGCTGTTCTCAATGGTATTCTTTGCCTCTCTTTCAGAAATAATATCTTCCCTTGGTACACCTGATGCCACCAGGTTTTCAACCAGGAAATCTGCTTCGCGGAAATCATCGTCTGCAAAGATGGCATTGCCTCCGGATACGATGATCATTCTGATATGCCCTTGTTTATAGAGCTTCAGGGTTTGGATAAACCTGTCGGCCGAGACATTGAAAAAAGCCTGTTTATATATATCATCATAACCGGCCAGGCCACCTAATAGTATTCCTGCGCTGTATTGTTCACCCACAGCCATGGGCTTGGGTTTGTACTGATATTGTACCGTCAGGGTATGAATGATCCAGCTATTGGTAAACAGCAGCATCATGATCATTGCCAGGCCAAAAATCCTTTTCTTTCTCACCGGGTTTTTGATGTTCCAGGCGGTAAGAAACAGCATGATCACCCAAAGCAAGGGGCTGAGTAAGATGCCGATAATTTTTGAAAATAGAAACATGTACTTTTTACTTATAATGATGTCCTATGATCAGCCATAAATCTCCTGGTGGATCGATTTTTTGTCATAGCCCAATTCCTGTATCCTTCTTTTTGCTTCATCGATCATATTCTTCCAGCCGCAAAGAAAGAAATTGGCGGGTTGATTATTAGCCAGTCGTTTTGTATAGGCTTCGTGAACATAACCCATTTCGCCTTCCCATTTTTCGCGTGAAAGAACAGGGATATAATGAAATTCAGGATGTTGTTTTTCAAGTTCCTTCAGCTCTTCATAATAGAGCAATGAATCCCTGGTACGAGTTCCAAAAATGAGGTATATATCATGGTGTGGTACCTGGTGAAGCAGGATATATTGTAACATACTTCTGAAAGGAGCTATACCTGTTCCTGTACAAATGAGAAACAGGTCCTTGTCGATTTTTTCCGGCAAGGTAAAAATTCCCTGTGGCCCACGGTAAGAGATTTCAGTTCCGATGCCAGCTTCTGAAAAAAGAAAATTTGTACCCGGCCCTGTTTCATTTCTCACTATGATGAGTTCAAAAATATTGGAGCCATCGGGCCAGGATGCAATGGAATAGCTGCGCCACCGTTTATTGGGTTTTTCATGAATCGGAAGATCCAGTGTTACGAACTGGCCGGGTATAAAATCAAATCTTTCCAATTCCTCTGTCTGGAACCAGAAGCGAAGCGTTTCAGGAGCTTCCTCCTGAATGCGGATTATTTTACCGGTGCGCCAGGGTTGAACAGCCATATGCAGTTTGAATTAATAAATATGATTGAATGCCACTAAAATCAATGTAATCTTGAACGCTTAAAGTTCAAATAAAAAAAGACACAAAATCCGCCTTAAGTGATTTTGTGTCTTTTAACCTTAAGGATTGTTTAGTTTTTAATGAATTTATTTACATACCGGTACTTCCCGTCAGAACTGGTTATGGCCAGCACATAGGCCCCTTTTGGCAACAAGCCAACAAATACCGACCCATTCTGGTAACCGGTTTCCCGATCATACAACAGTTGGCCTGCAAGATTGATCACCCTCACTCGCATGGTGGTAACAGATGTGAGGTCCCCGATCTGGTAATTAATGATCTGGTTACTGAGGGTAGGGAAGATCGACCTGATGAAATTATTATTACTGCCTGAAGGTGGTGTATTGAGATTATCACCCAAATATGTTGCAAACATTCCATTGCCGTGCGTACCTACAACCATGGTGTTATCCTGCCAGCGCACGGCCAGCGAATTCACAATGGCAGTTGTAAGGGGGCCGCCAACTTCCCTTGTCCACACGGTTGCGGCACTGTTGATAAGGGTTGTACTAAATAAGCCGGCGGTTGTACCAACATAGTATTCCACACCGGAATTAAGGGCAACAATGGCGCAGCTGCGTACAGAAGGCAGGGTGATATTTCCTTCCACTATCTGCCAGGTTGGAGAAGCTGCTGTTGCGTTTCCCGTCCAGAAAATGCTGTTCACATTATAATTAGAGGCAGTGACCATTATCGTATCCTGGTTCCTGGGATTAACCGCAATATCGCTCACCACTGAGCCGGGGCTCATGCCCGGAGGAGTGATCTCAACAGGTGCGCTTACGGGAGAAACTCCCTGCGGATCTTTCAGCAGGTATACCTTTCCGTTATCTGTACCAATGAACAGGTGATTGTTGGCTGTATAGGGCCCCCTGGTTGTTGCCAGTGAGAAAATATTTCCATTGATTTTTGCATCAATTCCTTCCATTCGTGTCCATCCTGAAGTTGGTGTAACTGTAAGAGAGGAACCGGTTCTGAAAAGGGTGTCTTCACTCACATAATACAGGAAGTCAGTATTGTCCTCATCGAGGTGAAAATAGGTTATGAATTCTCCTTTCCCTGCGTTGAAGGGTTTGATCCCCGTGAATATGGAACTGTTAAATGGACGGAACAGCCTCACCCGGTAGAACTGTCCTTCCTGTGCGGCTGCAAAAAGATGCTGTTGGCCGGATGCATTTTTTTGAGTCATCCCTACCTGGCATCCATCACCGCCGATGAGGATGAGATGATCATTGCTGTCTGGCAATACGGAAGTTAATAAACCGCCAACATCCCTGAATGTGGTAGAATTATCCTGGCAGCCGCCAAAATAAATCCGTGATCCGGGTGTGGGGTCAATGCCAACATGGTAATATTGTACGGTCTGGTATTGGCTATTCATATTGGACCAACTGATCCTCGGAGATGCAGCATTTTCAGTTGATACCAGTCCGCCATCAGATGTTGTGACCATCCTGTTTGAATTGGAAGGGTCAAATGCTATGAAGTGAAAATCCACATGGCTTGCATCATCCGGGTCATCATACGTATTGGAGTTATTCCCGCCGGCGAATACAACGTTTGCACTAGTACTGAAGCCATCAGTTGACCTGTACAGGTTTACACCTCCGGCAAAAACAATATTGGCTTGTGTGGGATGCACTGCAACGGTCAGATTATATCCTCCCTGTGACTGAAAATAGTTATCTGATGTACCATTGAGTTTAGCTGTCAGGTTTGCGGAAAGATTAGTCCAGGTAAACGGGGTCGCAGACAAATCGCAACGAAAAAGATCAGCTTCCGGTTTGGCAGATGATGCATTTTCCGCATTTTCATACAGTACATAAAGCAGGTTTTGATTGGATGGTGCCAGTGCAAATGTTACCCTTCCCCAACCACCTGCAAATTCTCCGGCGGTAATAATATTATTATAAGGCTTCCATCCTGGAATGGAGTCAGGCTGCCCCGAAACACCGCCTGCAATTCGATTCCAGCTGCCGTTGTTTCCATTGTCGGATATCCAGATTCCCGCCAACGACCGGTCGGGATTACGGCCTGAGAACGCAGCGAATAATTTTGTTCCAGCCTTATTGATCATTATATCAGCTACACCTGCAACAGAACTGGCAGGTATGGTGCCGATCAATACATTTGACCAACTTTTCCCGCCATCACTTGAACGGACAATCCTGCGTTGAATAGCCGCATAAACATCTCCGGTAACAGGATGTATTGCCATTCTGTTAACAATATCAAATTCACTGAAATTCGTTGGGTCATTATCCGCGGTGACCGACAGTTTGCTCCAGGTAAGTCCGTTATTTGTTGATTTTAAAATGCCATTTCCCAGCACGAATCCTGCCGGAATACTGGCAGATACACCAATGGCTTCTCCCGTACCGGCGTACCATGTATCCTGGAATCCGGGGCGTGGATCCTGTACCAGGCAGGAAACACTTCTAACTTCGTCAACAGGGTGTACAAAGCTCCAGTTTGATCCTCCATCAGTACTTCTGAAAATGCCCCCGTTAATACCACCGCTAAGCATTACCCTGTTTGTACTGCCATTAAAGCGCAGGTCAAATGCAAAAGCTCTTGTCCGGCCCCCTCTTTGGCTTGGCCCTACAGCAACATATTTATTTTCAGTCAATGGATTGTTGAACATACCGCTTTCCCGGAATGGCATTCTTTTTACCCAGGCCATTTCGCGGTTTCTGATGCCTTCAGGTATCTTTCCGGTCTTTGGGTCACGAAGCATTTTTAATTCCCATTCAGCTCTTTTCCTTCCCCCTTCTTTTTCCATCTCTTCTTCCTGAATGACTTCCATTACTTCAGGTAGCTCTATTGTGATGTTTTGCATGAAATACCAGATTGCAAGAGCTGATATGAAAAAAAAGACAAGCCCTGTTGTAAAGAATTTCTTCATTTGGAGGTACGAAGTTTATTTAAAATGATCACTTGACAGGAACTGATTGACGAAATCATAGGTTTTAATTTGTGGTCATGTGAGTTCTGCTATTCTTGCAAATGCTGCTTCCACATACCGCTGTTTGAACTTTTTACTAAAATGTAAACATGATCCCTGCTTTTTTTGCACGTTCTAACTTCATTAAGCTCCTGGATCTTGTTTCTTTTGCGATACTTTAATCTCAGCTCAATGGCTGATTTTTCAGGTATTTTACCTCATTGGTGCCCGTGAATTTTTTCTTCTTTTTCCGGCAATATGTGTATGAAATAACGATCAGCATTTCCGAATACATTGATGGCACATTCATTATTTTAACCATCCCTTCATCTTTAGTTTGTAATTCAAGTTGATAAACAGTATACCTGGTACCTGGCACCAGGGTGACCGTATCTTTTTTCATAAAAACACCGGACTGTCCGTTATTGCCATGAACTACCGGACTTTCAACTTTCCTGAGTGCAACTTTATAAACTTCTTTATTTATAAGGATTTGATCAATTTTTAATTTTTTTGATCCGGATGCTATATAGATAAGCCAGTTGCCCCGGTATGCTTTTTGAGCCGTATCATCTTTAGCCTGAATACCTCCTGTCACAGGCTCAAACCAGGCATATATGTTTTTAATTTTATGCTGACCAAAAGACTGTAATGAACAAAGGAATCCCACTAAGAAAAATGTTGAAATGGAAATTCCTTTGTTCATAAGATACGGGTTGAATTAATACTTAACAAACTGCTGAATGAACTGATGTTTCAGGTCCTGGCTGGTGATCTGTAATACATAGCTGCCTTTTGTAAGGTTGCTGATATTGACCCTTCCGTCACTGAATGTCCTGTTATCAGAATACAAAAGCTGTCCGTTCATATTCATTATCCTTACATTGATTCCTTTTACACCCAATAATGAACCTTTGGTATAGTTTATCTCATTCTGAGCCAATGTGGGGAATGCCTGTTTGATAAAGGTCTTGTCGTTGATAATTATTCCAGGTATGGAGGTCGGCAGGTCAGTAAGTTTTACAGGGTCCCCTATAAAGGCGATAAAGGCACCATTGCCATGCGTGCCAACGGCAAGTGTATTATCTGACTGGCGATAGGAAAGTGACCTGATTATCGCTTTTTTCATCATGCCGGTGCCTTCATTGACCCAGCTTGTGTTATTGGCATTTATGCTGGTAGTGCTGTAAAGTCCCACAGATGTTCCAACATAATATTCAACTCCTACAGATTTTATAACGATCGCACAACTCTGTGAAGACACAGGCCCAAGGGCTCCGTCAATAACCTGCCAGGTAGGCGTAGCCGAAGTTGCATTGCCTGACCAGAAAATATTTTGTATCGGGTTAGCAGGTGCATCGTAATTTGACACCACAACCAATACCGTATCCGCGTTGCGCGGGTTTACACTTATCCCTGAAACATAGCTGCCGGGGGTCATGGTTGGTGGTGTAATCTCACTGGGATTGGTAATGGGTGCTGCCACGTCCGAATTATTGAGCCGGAAAACTTTTCCGCTGGCTGTACCAAAATAGAGGTATTTAATACCTGAAGCGCTTCGGTTTGATACAGCCATGCTGCTCAGATTTCCTGAATTTGTGATACCCACCCCCGTTAATTCAGTCCAGGAAGATGAGTCAACCGTTGAGGCCCTGGTAGTTCTGTAAATATCATTTCTGTGGTTAAAATACATATGGTCAGAATTCCGCGGGTCCACCGTAAATAAGGTAAGCCATTGACCACTGTTTGGCTCAAGCCCTTCAGGTAAAATATCATCAAATGAAATATCTGTAAGGTCAAGTGTATTGTTGGAAAGCTCCCAGGTCAGATTTAATCTGCTCAGGGAAGAACCGTTTACAACGGTTGAAAAGAAATGTTGTGTCAAAGTGCTGCCTGTTCCTTTGAATTCTGTCATGGCCGCTGATGCTCCGTCACCTCCGCCGATCTGCTCATGCGACAGTGAACTGGGAACATTCAAATTTACATATGTTCCGTTGTCCTGTGAGCCGCCAATGATCCAGCTGGCCAGTGTGTCCGGAATAATACTTACAAACTGGTATTGCATTGTTTGTAAGCCAGAAGTAAGCGGGGTCCATTTGATCGTGTCTGAATTCAAAGCATTGATTGTTTTATGAATTCCGCCGTCACTGGCTGTAAATAAAGTACTGTTATTTCCGGGTAAGAAATAAATACCATGAACATCCGGGTGATGGTTGGGATAAATATTAGTGGAAGGGATAAAGCCTCTTGAATATCCCCCAGCCCTGGTGAACTTTGTTGCATTGGTGGTGCCAAGCAAATTGACCCTGTGCAGGCAGGTACCTCCAATGAACAATGTATTTTCGTCATCCGGTTTTACTGCAATGCTCATGTTGAAACCAAAAAACTGGGTGGTATAAGGATTTATGCCTTCTATGTTTCCGGCAACATCATTTGGAACGAAATCGCTCAGGTTTTTCCAGACATAAGTAACGGGATTGCCACTGGAAATATCAGCCTGGAAAAGGTCTGCTTCGGGTTTTGCGGAACTGCCAGTAGCTGAATTGGCATTTTTATACAGGATATATAATTTATTTGCAGGTGATAAAGCCATTACCGCTCTTCCCCATTTTCCATAAGCGGCCCAGCCGGCAATGGAATCTGCCTGGCCCGAAACACCGCCGGCAATTCTTTGCCAGGAGTCCACGTTACCTGTAGTTGATTCCCATATTCCGACCTCCGCTCTGCCGGCATTGCCGCCGGAAACCGAAACAAATATTTTGGAGCCATCGGGTTTGATTAATATGTCGTGCATGCCGTTAAATGCTGAATTGGCAACGACTCCGCCCAAAACCGTGGTCCAGCTTAAGCCTCCGTCAGTTGATTTTGCTATACGGTTATGGATAGCTGCATATACATGGCCGTTCAATGGATTTACGGCAAGTCTGTGCACCAGGTCAAATCTGCCGGCAAAACTGTGTGGGTCGCCGTCTTCCGTGGAGATGAGTTTGGTCCAGGTGACACCGTTGTTTGTGCTTTTGTACATACCGTAACCAAAAGTCCCGGCAATATCCTGCGCACTCGTTGGATAATAAACTTCACCTGTCCCTGCGTACCAGGTATCCTGAAATCCGGTGCGTGGATCCTGAACAATACAGGTAATGCTCCTGATTTCATCTTCGGGAGAAACAAAGGTCCATGAAGTGCCTCCATTGGTACTCCTGAAAATACCACCTGTGGTTCCACCCGTTAATAATATATTGCTGTTTCTTTTGTCAGCAGCAAGTGTTCTTGATCTGCCTGCAACGTTATTAGGGCCTACTGACTGGTAGGTATTTAAATTTTGCGGCGTATTCAGTCCTTGCGGGCCATTGATCAAGAGGTCAAATTTTGACGGTATATTCTGAACGGCTTTTAATTCAATCTGATGATAGTTATCCGGAATTTTTCCTGTAATGGGATTTCGCAGCATTTCATATTCGTGCCGGATCCTGTCTTCGGAAAACTTTTCCCTTGATGCTTCAGATTCTTCTCCTCTTGCTTTTTTTAGCAATAGCGCCGGGTCTATTTTCCCAATTAAAGGTTTACGAACTTCTTCATTTTGGTTAATACTGTGCTGAATGTAAAAAATGCCGGTCAGTACAACCAGGGAAACGAGTAAACCGGAAAATATCTTCTTCATGAATTTGATGTTAGCACGTTTAGAATAAAGAGTAAAGATTAACTGAAATGAATAATCGGAACCATGTTGATTTTCCGGGCTTCTATCATCTCAATTTAAAAAAAAATCTGCGAATTCCGTAATATTTAAAAAAGGCTCCCACAGCTATTTCTATCCGGGAGGCTTAAATGTCCCTGATTATTTTTACCGGCAATCCTAAAGCCTTAATGCTGAGAACAGATTAAGTGGTTTTTGCCAAAAGGTATAAATTTATACCCTTTTGGGGCATTAATGTTTAACATCACCCATAATTAACAAGTGCATTACAATCTTCAGGGAAATAAGTTTTTACCTGTTCTAAAGCAGGTATTATAAACCAGGTATGGTGAAACAAAAATTACAAATCGGTTATAATTTCACAGGGCTGCTGCCTGCAACTGACGTATCTTTGCAAATCTTTAAGGATAAGATTATTATAAAGGCTGTTGTCAAGGATTTGTGTTATGAACCTGAACTTATTGTTGGATAAATATCTTCAAGACCCCCGCATTTCCCGTATTGCGGATGCTACCCTTTTGTCTTCACCCCAACGGATTTACCTGAAAAACCTGCTTGGCAGTTCGGCAGAGTTTGTTTTGTCGGCCGTATATAAACATCCGTCGTCCGGAGGCATGAATCATCTTATCATCCTCAACGATGCGGAAGAAGCGGCTTATTTCCACAATACCCTGGAAAACCTTATCCAGCCCATCGATCTCTTCTATTTCCCGGCTTCCTTTAAAAATAAAAAGAACTACAGGCTGCTCAACAGCAGCCATGTTATGTTACGCACTGAAACGCTGACAAGGTTGTCAACCGGGGGAAATAAAAAGATCATTGTTACTTTCCCGGAAGCCCTCATGGAAAAAGTGGTGTTACCCAATACCTTGTCTGCCAACATCATCAGTATCAAAACAAACGATAGCCTCGATGTAGATACCATGCTGGAGAAATTTGTTGGCTATGGCTTTGAACGGACAGACTTCGTTTATGAGCCTGGGCAATTTGCCATGCGCGGCGGCATCCTGGATATTTATTCCTTTGGCAATGAAAAGCCATATCGAATTGAATTGTTTGGTAATGAAGTTGATTCGATCCGGATCTTTGACCCGGAAACACAATTGAGTGAGCGGAAACTGCTACAGGTTAACATCATCCCTAATATAGAGACCCGTTTTGATGAAGAAAAAAAGATCACTCTCCTGGAATACCTGCCGGAGAATACGATCGTGTGGTTGCGGGATGGTGATTTCATCCGGGAGAAATGGCTGGAGCAGGAAGATGATATAGACATGTTCCTGGATCGGCAGGAAGGCGTTAAGCCCGAAACGGAAGAGGACGATATACTAAAGATCACTGTTCAGAAAACCGACTTTACCACGGCGGAACAACTGCAAAAGCAGATGGAACAAAGGCACCGGATTTCCATTGGCTACAAACAGGCTTTTTCGGAACCTACACTGGAGGCTGATTTCCAGACTAAAGCTCAGCCGGCTTTCAATCGCCAGTTCGACCTGCTTATCCGGGACCTTAAAGGCTGGGAAGCAAAAAAGTTCAGCACTTTTATTTTTGCAGAGAATCCAAAGCAACTTGAAAGGCTCCACAGCATTTTTGCTGACCTCAAGGCAGAAATTCATTTTGTACCGATACCCGTAGCCATACATGAAGGGTTTATTGATGAATCACTGGGTTTAGTATGTTATACAGACCACCAGGTCTTTCAGCGTTATCATAAATACAAGATCAAGCAGGCCTACAATAAGAGCAAGGCATTAACCATACGTGCACTTAAGGAACTCACGCCCGGAGATTTTGTGGTGCATATGGACCATGGAGTTGGGGTATACAGCGGGTTGCAGAAAATGGATATCGGCGGCAAATGGCAGGAAGCGGTACGTATCATTTATAAAGACAATGATATCCTGTATGTCAATATCAATTCGCTGCACAAGATATCAAAGTACACGGGCAAGGAAGGCCATGTTCCCAAGATCAATAAGATAGGCAGTGATGTATGGCAGAAACTTAAAGAGAAAACAAAGATCAGGGTCAAACAAATAGCCTTTGACCTGATCAAATTATATGCGCAACGTAAGGCGCAGCCTGGCTTTGCACACACGCCTGATAATTACATGCAGACCGAACTGGAGGCCTCTTTTATTTATGAAGATACCCCGGACCAGAGCAAGGCGATCACAGATGTGAAAAAAGATATGGAAAGTCCGCATCCCATGGACCGTTTGGTTTGCGGCGATGTAGGCTTTGGTAAAACCGAAGTGGCAGTGCGTGCTGCATTTAAAACCTGTATCGATGGACGACAGGCTGCTGTTCTGGTTCCTACTACCATCCTTGCATTTCAGCACTACAAAACATTCAGCGAAAGATTAAGGGATTTTCCTGTAACCGTGGATTATATCAACCGGTTCAAATCTGCAAAGGAGAAAAAGGAAACTTTAAAGCGTCTTGAAGAAGGGAAGGTAGATATCATCATCGGCACGCATGCCCTGCTGGGGAAGGAAGTGAAGTTCAGGGACCTTGGCCTGCTGGTGATCGATGAAGAACAGAAGTTTGGTGTGGGGCATAAAGAAAAGATGAAAACCCTGAAGACAGAAGTGGATTGCCTTACGCTAACGGCTACGCCTATCCCAAGGACGCTGCAGTTCAGCCTGATGGGTGCCCGTGACCTGAGCATCATCAATACCCCGCCGCCAAACCGGCAGCCTATTCAGACAGAAGTGCAGGTATTCAATGATGACTTCATCCGTGATGCCATTTATTTTGAGACAGAAAGGGGAGGGCAGGTATTTTTCATCCATAACCGGATCCAGGGATTGGGCGAAATGGCTGCCCTGATACGGTCTCTTTGCCCGGACATTTCGGTAGGTTTTGCACACGGACAGCTGGAAGGCCATGAGCTTGAAGAGCGCATCCTTGATTTTATAGATCGTAAATATGATGTGCTGGTTTGTACCAATATTGTTGAAAGCGGGGTTGATATTCCCAATGTGAATACCATTATCGTTAATAACGCGCACCAGTTTGGACTTAGCGACCTGCACCAGTTGCGAGGCCGTGTTGGCCGTAGCAACAAGAAAGCGTTTTGTTACCTGCTGGCTCCACCGATGAGTACCTTGCCTTCAGATTCCCGGAAAAGATTACAAACCCTGGAACAGCACAGTGAGCTCGGCAGCGGGTTCCAGATTGCCATGCGCGACCTGGATATCCGGGGTGCCGGAAATATGCTGGGTGGCGAGCAAAGCGGGTTCATGGTGGAGATCGGATTTGAAATGTACCAGAAGATCCTTGACGAGGCCATACGTGAATTGAAACGTACGGATTTCCGTGAAGTGTTTAAAGATGAGATCAGTCGTGAAGACGATTTTGTTAAGGATTGTACGATAGATACTGATCTTGAAATATTGATACCTGATAATTATGTGGAGAATATCACAGAAAGGCTGACCCTATATTATCGACTGGATAATTGCGACGACGAGGCAGGATTGCAGGCATTTTACCAGGAAATGGGTGACCGTTTTGGGCCTGTGCCACCAAAAGTGCAGGACCTTTTCACAACTGTTCGTTGCCGGCGAATAGCGGTTGAACTTGGCTTTGAAAGGCTCGTTTTAAAACAGGATACCTTAAGGTGTTATTTTGTAAATAACCCGGATTCGCCCTATTTCGAATCTGCTGTATTCCAGAGTATACTTCAGTATATTCAAACCCGAACCAATAAGGGGAAATTAAAACAGGTGGGAAAGAATTTCATGCTTGTCATTGAGGACATGGAAAACATGCAAAAAGTACATGATTTACTTGATTCCATGCACAAATCTTTCTTTGAAAAACCGGAATTGGTTTCCTGAATCTAAGGAATGCCAATTGGTTTTTTATGCCTGATGCAACGGTTTTCCCTTTTTTATCTTCTGATTTTACGACCGATATGTATTATCTTAATTGTAAAATCAAACACTATGGCTGCAGAAACTTCTACCAATGAGTATCTTGGACAGGAATCCAATCCATCCTATACTCCGAATGGAGATGAGCGAACACTCGCAATCCTTGTTCACGTTTTATCCATCTTTTTCTGGATCATTCCCGGCCTGATAATTTACCTGGTCAAAAAAGATGAATCTCCTTTTGTGGCTGAACACGCCAAAGAAGCAATGAATTTTCAGCTGACCCTCACTATCCTGTATATAGTTTTGTTCATTTCTATAGTGGGTATCATTTTTCTTTGGGTACCCTATGTGATTCAACTCGTATTTTGTATTATAGCAGCTATCAAGGCGAGTGACCTTAAATTATATAAATATCCGATGACGCTCAGGTTGATAAAATAATTAGCGAATTAACGGATTAGAGAATTAGTGAATTGAACAGCCGGCAGCAGTTATGAAAAATTAGCGAATTAACGGATTGGTGTATTAGCGAATTGAACAGCCGGCAGCGTTTATAAATAATTAGCGAATTAGTGAATTAACGGATTAACGAATTAAATCAATACACTTGTGTTGACGGCTGTTCAATTCGCTAATTCACTAATCCGCTAATTCATTAATTCCTACAGTTCCCTTATCCAGATATTTCTGAATGCCGTTGGGTTCCCATGGTCCTGCAGGAAGATCGGTTCTTTATCGCTGTGTTTTTTATAAACGGGTGAACCTATGTATTCAGTGCTTCCCCAGATGGTGGTGTTGTTTTGAACAAGCACGCCATTGTGGATTACGGTTATACGTGCCTGTGATTTCAGCCTGCCATCGTCATAAAAACGGGGTGCGGTAAAAATTATATCATAGGTCTGCCATTCTCCCGGGGGCCTGCAGGCATTCACCAGTGGAGGTAACTGCTTGTACATACTGCCCGCCTGTCCGTTCACGTAGGTCTTATTGTTGTAGTTATCCAGTACCTGCAATTCATACTTACCCATCAGGAAAATACCACTGTTGCCGCGTCCCTGTCCATCGCCCTTAACTTCTGCGGGAGTCCTGAATTCAATATGCATCTGGCAGTCGCCAAATCCCCTTTTGGTTTTGATGCCGCCGGAACCGCCTTTCACCACCATGGCGCCGTTTTCAAGCATCCAGCCAATGGCCTGGTTTCTGTCACCCTGCCAGTTGGAAAAATCTTTTCCGTCAAATAAAACGATCGCATCGCCTGGCGCATCATGGGCTGTTTTCCCCGGCGTAACAACAGGTGCTTCCGGTGTAAAATATTCACTCAGTTTCGGATCACCTTTTGACCGGTCGATCTCCTGTGCCTGGCATAAAGAAATAACAGCTGTAAATAAAGAAAATAAAATAATGCGCATATGGGTTAGATTTTTGGTAGTTTATAATTGTTGTGATAAACAGGTTGGATCAATTTGTTTGCAGCGGCATCGTTAAAGGTCCCTGTTTTTTTATCCCAGTTTAATTTCTTGCCGGTTTTGTAAGCGATATTTCCCATCTGGCAAACATTGGCCACCGTTGCACCGGCCTGTATAGGTGCTGCAAGCTGGCTGTAGTTGCCTGATTTTACAGCATCAATAAAATTCCGGGTATGATTGGCCAGGCCGTCATCTGATCTTTTCACTTCTTCCACGGTTTCCATATTCTTGCCTTCGGTAATCACTTTCCATCCGCCCCGGTCCAGTACCAGTGTGCCATTGTTTCCAATATAGGCGATGCCATGGTCTTTTCCATAGTTGCCATTATTTATGGCTTGTGCATGTTCCCAAAGCATGATGAATTCGCCGAAATCATAAACGGTTGCAAGTGTATCCGGTGTTTCGGCAGCATCATCGGGATAGGCCATTTTACCACCCGAAGCCATAACCGATATCGGATCCTTCGCATTCATGCCAAGTAAGGCATAATCCACGAGGTGTACGCCCCAGTCTGTCATCAGTCCGCCTGCATAATCCCAGAACCAGCGGAAATTAAAATGAAAGCGGTTGGGATTAAAGTTGCGCATTTGTGCAGGGCCCAGCCATTTCGTGTAGTCGACACCGGCAGGTACTGCTTCATCGGGCTTGATGGGAATATTTTTCATCCAGCCCTGGTAGGCCCAGGTCTTGACCATGCGGATCTTACCCAGTTTGCCTGACTGCAGGAATTCAAGTGCTGATTTGAAATGCGCATTGCTTCGTTGCCACTGGCCAACCTGAACGGCGCGGTTGTATTTCTGTTGAGCGGCTACCATCACCCTGCATTCCTCAATGGAATTAGCGATGGGTTTCTCCACATACACATGTTTTCCGGCCTGGCAGGCTTCCACCATTTGCAGGCAATGCCAGTGGTCAGGGGTGCCGATGATAACGGCGTCAATATTTTTATCGTCAAGAAGTTTCCGGTAATCGCCATAAGCAGCAGGTTTCATGCTGAAATTCTTTTCGAGGTCTGCCGATCTCTTAGACAACACATTGCTGTCTACATCACAGATGGCCGTACAGACCGTATCAGGATTGGCTTTGAGCATGGCATTCAAATCAGACCATCCCATGCCGTTGATCCCGATAGCACCGATCCGGATCTTATCGGCACGCAGGTTTGATTTTGATAATCCAGATTTTAAAGGGCCCGGTATGGCAGAACTCATACTCCATCCGGCAGAAAGCATGGCCGCATTCCGGATGAAGCGGCGTCTTGAATCAGTCATGGCAAAAATGTTTAAGCTGTTTGATTGGGTACATCAAATTACACTTTCTATTCAAGAAATCCATGAGAGAGATAAATCAGCGTATAAGTTGAACGGTCCCTTTTTTTGTAAGCACCTTTCCGCCAGGTTCGGTACCACTGGTGACCCAGATAAAAGTACCAGGATTTGATTCTTTACCTTTCTGGTTTCCGTTCCAGCCGATCCTGTGATCTGTTGTTGAAAACACCAGGTTTCCCCAGCGATCATAGATCCTGAAATAGGAGAAATTTAACCCAACCGGAAGCGCTTTGAGTACATCATTAAGCCCGTCACCATTGGGTGTAAAAGCAGTTGGTACATAAATCTCAGGCCCCTTAAATACTTTGATATTGATCGTATCTGCTGAAGTACATCCAGCAGCCGTGGATACAGAGAGATAATACACTGCATCCTGGTCAAGGGTAACGATGGGATTTGAAATGCCCGGATCGCTTAACCCAAAAGGCGGGGACCATTGGTAAATATCACCACCGGAGCCATTGAGCTGAAAAGGCTGCCCTATGGCAACGATCGTATCGTTTCCCGCAAAGGCGTTTGTCTGTGAAACCTGTATCTCATGGACAATTTCTTTTGACTGGCAACCATTTGATCCCCTGGCCAGGAGATTTACCTGGAATGTACCGTTGTCTGCATATACAGGGTTTATATTGATTCCGCTGCTGTCGGTTCTCCCGTCACCAAGTGTCCAAATCCATCGATCAATAGTTAATTGAGGTGAGAGATTTATGCCCTGCAGATTGACCATTTCCCCGGTGCAAATATCTGCATAAGAAAAATCAACCACGGGTGCAGGAAGCACAGGCAGGAGCGTTGTTTCAACCGCAGAGATACATCCTTCTGCTGTTCTGACACTCAGGGAAACCAGGTTATTGCCAGCCGGCAGGCCATTGGTCAATACCGGGTTCTTTGCTGTATAAGTTGTATTGTTGATATTCCAGTTCCATTGATTTACTGTTCCGTAAATTACCGAAGAAGAATCGGTCAATATGATAGGTATGTTTTCGCAAGCAGGCGAAGGTGACCAGGCAATTTTGGCAAATGGATCTGAACCTACAATAATGGGGTTATATAAAGTGTCTGATAAGCAACCGTCATCACCCAGGATATTTAATTTGACCATATAATTACCCGGCGCTGCATACAAGTGAGGTGGAGGGTTTTGGACAGTATCCGTAGTTCCGTCACCAAAGTCCCAGAACCATTTTGTTATTTTACTGAAAGAGCTTGAACTGTCAATAAAGGTAATGGGCCTTCCAAAACATGTTTCCTGGTTTGTGAGGCTTTTAATGGCGGGATTCAATGCGGTACAAAAGCGCTGAAGATTTCGGGCGCCGCCTGTGGAGGCAGTGAAACCCCAGAATACCTCCGGGTCGTTATTGAATACATTTCCAATCAGGTCTATGGTAACACTTAGTCTCTCTATTCCATTCATATACGTTTTCAATACTTTTGTCACAGGGTCCCATTGTATCCGAAGCAAATGCCATTTGCCATCTTCAATATTATTGTTTCCCGCCAGTGCCGTTACCGGGCCTGAAATATTGTTAAGGCTGTTGTGGTTGAGATCTCCGTTCCGTTGTATGCTGATATGATCAAAAGCAGGATCATTATTGTTTGTATTCTGCCAGGTATCTATGGTAATCCCTATTGAAGGTGATACTCCTTCAAATCCCAATCCCCCGCCCTGGGTGCCAATATTGGTGCTGATAGGTTGTAAAACAAATGCCATTCCATCGGCGCCCAAATCATCAGCTGATCCAAGGAAAACGCTGAACTTAAAATCAAAAGAATTGTTCAGATTGATTTTAAAAATATTCCAAACTGATCCGGATAGCCTGAAATCATCCCGCGTAAGTGTATAGCAATTGCAATTATCCTGGGACGCAGACCCATTTAAAAAGTAGGGATTACTTACCTGGGCATAAGTTTTCTGCTGCCCAAAAAGTATAGCAAAGAGAAGGAAAAGAGCCGCGAAAGTCCGGTATCTGAAATCCTTCATGCAGAAAAATTAGCTGTGTTATTTGTACTTGATATCGTTTTGCAATGTTTGAACACCTTCAGTTTCTGCAAGGTTTATTTCTATGGTGATCGTTTTGCCGTCTTCTGAAAGTTTGGCTTTTTTATTGGTAAAGTCAATAATTTTTCCGGGCAAATGGTAGATCGTTGTGTATTTCATATCACCCATCATGCTTTTCATCATACTCAGATCCATACCTGATGAATCTGCGCCGGCACCGCTGTTGTCCAGGCCTTTCATGGCATCACCCATTCCTGCCATTGTGGTATCATTGCAGATCAATTGGCCTTTTTTAAACGTAAAGAAATCGCCGGGAGGGGCAGTTGAGGTGCTGTCTTTTTTATTTCGGGTAGCCATCGCCGCATTGAGGGCTTTGACATCCGCAAAACGGAATGACATGTGGAAGACCATATCATCTTTTTTCTCTCTTTTTACCTCGCTGATTCCCGGAATGGCTTCCAGTTCTTTCCACATGGTCTGCAATGAGTCCAATGAGTTTAGTCCTTCCATTCCGTCACCTTTATCTTTCAGGCTGTCTGGCATCATGGTCTTCAGCATGTTGATCATGTCTTTCATTCCACTCATGTCAATGGTGGTCTGAAATCTGCCACTGCCTTTCTCTTCCAGGAATATTTCATCTGTGATATTGAAACATCCGGCTAATCCCAAAATGCAGAGAGAGCAAATGGTATACAGTATCTTTTTCATAAAATGGGTTGATGAAAATTTAGATAATCGATCATGGATAAACTAACAATCTATGCATAAACGGATACCCGTTTAATTTGGTATCTGCCTGCTGAGCGTGAAATTAAATTAATATCGTTGCATATAAAACAGGCCTTCCGCCAGATGATTTAATATCCGGAAGAAGGCCTGGTTTCATTTGACAAAACATTTACCAGTTTTGCTTTGCAGTGCCTGCTTTGATAGCAGCAAGGGCTTTCGCTTCACTTAACAAGGCTGTCAGTTTATTGCCTTTCCCGTCGTTTCCCTGTGCGATATAGCCACCTTTAGCGGTGCGACTAACAACGGCATCCTGGATGGGAACATTTTTTTCTTTTGTCTTTACATTGTAAGCTGTGAGCATGTCTGAATTTGCCATGGTATGAATTTTAGGCTGTTTAATGATTACTTAAATATCAAGATTTGCGTATCTGGCGTGTGATTCAATAAATTCTCTCCGAGGTGCAACTTCGTCGCCCATCAGCATACTGAATATGCGGTCTGCTTCTGCGGCACTTTCAATGGTAACCTGTTTCAGGGTACGGGATGCGGGGTTCATTGTGGTTTCCCATAGTTGAGAAGCATTCATTTCACCCAAACCTTTGTACCGCTGAACGTTAACACTGTCTTCTTTTCCCCCACCCAGTTTCTCCACATAGGTCCGTCGCTGTTCTTCGCTCCAGGCATATTGCTGTTCCTTCCCTTTTTTCACCAGGTATAGTGGTGGTTGAGCAATGTACACATACCCTTGTTCCACCATTTCCTTCATGTACCGGAACAGGAAGGTAAGGATAAGTGTGGCAATATGGCTGCCGTCAATATCTGCATCGGTCATAATAATCAGCTTATGATAGCGTAACTTGGAGATATCCAGCGCTTTAGGATCTTCTGCGGTGCCAATTTTTACGCCCAGGGCGGTAAACATATTACGTATCTCCTCATTGTCATAGATCCGGTGTTCCATGGCTTTCTCTACGTTCAGGATCTTACCCCTGAGTGGCAGTATGGCCTGGTAGTTTCTGTCCCTGCCTTGTTTGGCAGTTCCGCCGGCCGAGTCACCCTCAACCAGGAACAACTCGCATTTGTTTGGGTCCCTTTCAGAACAATCGGATAATTTACCGGGCATTCCGCCGCCGGTTAAAACCGTTTTACGTTGTACCAGTTCCCGGGCTTTCCGGGCAGCAGCCCTTGCCTGGGCGGCAAGAATCACTTTATTGATGATGTTGCGGGCTTCTTTAGGATTTTCTTCCAGGTAAGCTTCCAGCGCCCTGGAAACAGTTGTATCAACAATTCCAATAACCTCAGAGTTACCCAGCTTTGTTTTGGTCTGTCCTTCAAACTGCGGCTCAGGCACTTTCACGGATATGATGGCGCTCAGGCCTTCCCTGAAATCATCACCTTCCACTTCCACTTTGGATTTTTCGAACATGCCCTGTTTCTTGCCATATTGCTGGAAAACACGGGTAATGGCCCTTCTGAAGCCGGCCACATGGGTTCCGCCTTCGATGGTGTTGATATTGTTGACGTATGAAAAGATATGCTCGTTATAGGAATCATTATAGTTGATAGCCACTTCCACAACCACATTATTCTCCGGATCGTGGCCTTCCATATACACAACCTTCGGGATCAGGGAGTTTCTTTTGCCGTTCTGATCAAGCATTTCCACAAATTCTATGATACCGCCTTCGCTGTAGAAAACTTTTTCATAGATCTTGCCCGCTTCGTCTTTCTCTCTTTCATCTGTGAGTACGATCCTGATCTTTCTGTTCAGATAGGCAAGTTCGCGCAGGCGGCTTTCCAGGATATCCTTATTGTAAATGCCGGAAGTGAAAATTTCCAGATCTGGCCAAAAGTGGACGGTAGTGCCGGTTCTCTCACTTACGCCGATCTCCCTGACGGAGTATTGAGGGACGCCTTTCTTGTATTCCTGTTCAAATATCTTGCCTTCACGTTCCACCGTAACCTGCAGCAGCGAGCTCAGCGCATTTACGCAACTTACACCCACACCGTGCAAACCACCGGAAACTTTATACGTATTCTTGTCAAACTTACCACCGGCATGAAGTACGGTCATAACCACTTCCAGTGCACTCCTGCCTTCTTTCAGGTGAATGCCGGTGGGGATGCCACGTCCATCATCTTTTACAGAGATGGAATTGTCTTCATGAATGATAACATCGATATTCTTACAATAACCCGCAAGGGCTTCATCGATAGAGTTGTCTACTACTTCGTATACAAGGTGGTGGAGGCCTTTGACGCCAATATCACCAATGTACATCGCGGGCCGTTTACGTACCGCTTCAAGTCCTTCCAGCACCTGGATACTGTCGGCTCCATATCCTCTGGCTGATGCTTCCAATATCTCTTTAGTTTCTGTAGTCATACAATGGTCTGAAATCAATTAGTTTTACATTGTTTAGAAGTGTGCAAATGTACTAAAATTGAGCCTTTTGGGCAATTATAAATGGTTAAAAAAGGCCTGTTTTTTAAGATAATGTCCACATTTCAGAACAGCTTCCAAACAGGGTGAATTTCGGCCTTGCCGGCAAAAGTCGCTATCTTTGCAGATCAATGTTTGAATCGCCCGATATACTCACTCTGGCCCATAAGCAACCCGTAATGGTTGAAGAACTGGATATACTACAGGAAAGGGATAAGCAGATTCCCGGAACCTGGCAGTATAGCATTCGCCGTTACCGGAAAAATCCGCATTGGGTGATGGAAGATACCGGCATGCTGGTATACCATTTTCAGAAAGAAAATCCCAATTTGCGGCATATCGAACTGAAATTTTGCCTGGCCGGCAATACATATTGTTTGCAGAAAGATATGGAATGTGATCTTTGCCGACTGGCAGGCTCAAAAAACTGCGAACATAAGATTCCCACCCTCGACTATCTTCATTTCCGATTTGAGCCCATTCACCTGGCACATTTTGTAAAGGGGCATAAAAAGAAGTCCGGGGCCGACGAATTACTCAATTTCCGCCACGCCGAGTCTTTTTCCAGGGTGGTCCCTCTTTGCAATAAAATCAGGATGACACTGGAAGCGCTGTTGAATAATACCTACAGCGATTCGATGGAAAATATTTTCATCAACGCGCAAACGCAAATCCTTTTATTGTACACACTCGAATGTATGTTCAATTCCCGCGAAGAGCAGGAAGTGGAGGAAGTGCCGGCGTGTAAGTTCCTGGCCAATGAAAACGACCGGGATAAGATCATTAAAGCCCGGGAGATTCTCATTCAACATATCGGTGACCCCATAACCATTAAAGAATTGAGCCGTAAAGTAGCCATCAATGAATGCTATCTCAAAAAGGGGTTCAAGGTTTTATTTGGTTCCACCATTTTTGATTTCTACCAGGACCAGCGTATGGAGCATGCCAAATTCCTCTTATATGAGAAAGGCAGGTCAGTGTCTGAAGTTTCGGCATCACTGGGATATTCTTCTATCTCACATTTTTCTACGGCGTTTAAAAAACACACCGGACTCAAGCCCTGTGAACTGCTCGTGAAATAATTTTCCTCTTTTCGACAACCGGTTTTTCCCATTTAGTAAATCATCTCAGTTGCATACCGGCAATTTTGCAGTCAAACTGAAACTGATGAGAAAGATTTTTCTGCTGTTAATTATTGCTGTTTTATTTATTTCTGTTTTACCGGCACAGGTTAAAGTAACCGATACGTTAAAGCCTGAACATAAGTACCTGCCGGAGATAACCGTCGTTGGTCTGGGCAGCAAAAGCGACATACAGCAACTGCCTGAAATTGTTGGAACCAGCATTTATGCAGGAAAGAAGAATGCACTGATCGTTATGGATAATGTGCAGGGCAATGTGGTTACCAATACCATGCGCCAGGTGGTGGCAAAAGTCCCCGGTATCCAGATTTGGGAAAGCGACGGAAGCGGTATCCAGATTGGCATTGCAGCGCGGGGACTGAGCCCTAACCGCAGTTGGGAATTCAATGTTCGGCAGAACGGTTACGATATTGCAGCAGATCCTTATGGATATCCCGAAGCATATTACAATCCCCAGTTACAGGGAGTACAGCGGATAGAAATTGTACGCGGTCATGGTTCCCTGCAGTATGGCCCCCAGTTTGGAGGTATGGTTAATTATATCCTCCGAAACGGCAGTGAGATCAATAAGCCAATTGCTTTTGAAACGCAGCAAACCGTGGGCAGCTATGGATTGTTCAATTCATACAATGCTATAGGCGGTGAAACTGAAAAGTATCATTACTACGCATACTTTGATCACCGGAATGCTGAAGGATGGCGCGGTAACAGCCGATATTACAACAACTCCGGATTTGCCACTTTCACCTATAAGTTCAATCCAAAATTTTCCCTGACGGCCGAACTCATGCGCTATAATATGCGCAGCCAGCAACCTGGCGGCCATACGGATTCAAACTTCATGGCTGATGCACAAAAAAGTTTCCGTTCCCGCAACTGGTTTGATATTACCTGGAGCACCGCGGCGCTAATAGCCAACTACCGCCTTGATGATAATCACAGGATCAATGTTAAACTTTTTGGTATGATGGGCGACAGGAACAGTGTAGGCTTCCTGCGGGCGATAACCATTAAGGATTCCATAAACAGGGCCACCGGTGAATTTAATAACCGGACTGTTGACATCGATAATTACCGCAATGCAGGCCTTGAAGCGCGTTACATGGGAGATTACAAACTGGCCCGGAAGAACCACTCACTCGCAGCAGGTTTCCGGTATTTCAGGGGCAATACCTTCCGGTACAGGGATGGGGTTGGAACTACCGGTAGCGACTACACGATAGCGCTGGTTAACCCCCTATGGCCAAAGGATATTGACTACCGTACTACGAACCTTGCTTTTTTTGCAGAGAATATTTTCCGGGTCAGCGATAAATTGCTGGTCATCCCGGGTATTCGATATGAATTTATACAGGCAAAAGCATCCGGCAGGAATGGATTTACAGGCAGTGGCACCGAGATCATATTGCAAAACCAGGAACGCGGCAGGGGCTTTTTACTCGCAGGTTTAGGCGCAGAATATCATGTCACCTCCAAAACGGAAATCTATGCCAACATAACCCAGGCGTACCGGCCGATGCAATTTGCGGATCTTACGGCACCTCCCACCACCAACGAAATTGATCCCAACCTGGAAGATGCAAGGGGTTACAACATGGATATCGGGTACCGCGGAAAGGTTTCAAACTATCTCTTTTTTGATGTAAGCGGATTTTTACTGCAGTATAATAATCGCATTGGTACGATATCCCAGCAGCGTGCCGATGGTAGTTTTTACAACCTCACCACAAATGTCGGAAACAGCACCAGTAAAGGGTTTGAAGGAGTGGTGGAAGTTAATCCCGTAAAAGCATTGTTGCCAAAATCTGCCTGGGGGGATTTCAGCATCTATGTTTCATATGGTTTTGTAGATGCATTGTACGGAAACCTCACGCTGGTGAGCAAAGTGGGCAATGATCTCGTGGAAACTAACTACAAGGATAAGAAAGTTGAGAATGCACCCCGGCATATTTTACGTTCGGGTGTAAATTATTATTTTAAAGGCCTTATTTTCAATGCCCAGCTGAGTTATACCGGTGATGCTTTTGCCGATGCCAACAATACGGTCAAGCCTACTGCAAACGGACAAAACGGACTTATTCCTTCCTACACCGTTGTGGACCTGGCAGCAACCTATAATTTTTCCGAAAAATTAAATATCAAAGCCGGAATCAACAACCTGGCCAATAAAATGTATTTCACCCGGAGGGCGGGTGGCTATCCCGGTCCGGGAATTTTACCTGCCGAAGGAAGGGGATTTTTTGTTTCGGTGGGGGCAAAATTTTAAGGTGAAAAGTTAAACATGCAGGCCGTAAAGCATCAAGTTGCTTTGCGGCCTTTTGATTTACAGGTTTCAACCTGTCATGATACTGTCATAAGAAAAATTTGTAATTCAATCTGACAGTTCTATGATAAATGCTAAGGCACACTGAATCAATTTTGCCTTGCCTTTACTTTAATTCTTACTATTCATGCGGGGTTATTTTCTGATAATTCTCTTTTTATTTTCTCTGGACCTTTGGTCCCAGACTACTGAAACTGATTCCCTTTTCAATAAAAAACTTGAAGAGGTTGTGGTCACTGCCACACGCAGCGAACGCAAACTCAGTAACATCGCCGTGCCGGTAACCCTGATCCAGCAAAAAACCATACGGCAAAGCGGTTCTCTTCGCCTGAATGATATCCTTGGCGAACAGACCGGTTTATTCATTACACAAAGTTTTGGCCGGGGTGTGCAAATGCAGGGATTATCTGCCGATTATACGCTAATCTTACTTGACGGTGAACCCCTGATAGGACGGATGGGCGGTGTGCTGGACCTTTCAAGGCTTACTGTGGGAAACATCAAAAAAATTGAAATTGTCAAAGGGCCATCTTCCAGTCTTTATGGTTCAGAAGCATTGGCCGGGGTTATCAATATCATCACAGACCGGTCAAATGGCCGTAAACTCCAGGCCGATCTCCGGTATGGCCGCTTCAATACCATCGATGCTTCCCTCAATGCAGCTACCCGTGTGGGTAAGTTAAGCCTCGGGGCTTTTGTAAACAGCAACAGTTCTGAGGGCTACAGCCTCCTTCCCAATGCGGTACAGAAAACAGTGGAACCTTTCTGGCGCCTGACCAGCCAGGTTAACCTTGGGTATGATTTTTCAGAAAAGACCCGCTTCAACATGACAGCCAGGTATAACTATGAAAACATCCAGAACTCCATAACCGTGCAGAACCTGGGTGCCCTGGTATTGTCAAAAGGAAATGAAATAAATAAAGACCTTAATATTACGCCTACAGTAAGCCATCGGTTCAATAATAAATTAAAAACAACCTTCCGGGGTTATGCATCGGCATTTGAATCTCAGCAAAAACTGGCTGTGAAAGACCAGATCATTGATTATGATGATCAGTTCAAACAGGAATTCTACCGGTTAGAGAACCAGACAGACATAACGTTCAATGAAAAACTTATCCTCAATGCGGGTGGTGGTTTTATTAAGGAATATGTGCGGTCTAACCGTTATGATACGCAACTTACCCGCCGCAGTAACCAGGTTGCATACTTTTTCCTGCAGCAGGAGTGGATACCGTTAAAAAAACTCAGCCTGATCGCGGGATTGAGGTACGATGATAATACGGCGTATGCTTCTGTATGGAGCCCGAAACTGGCATTACAGTACAGGGTAACCGAAAAGTTGCGGGTGAACGCTTCTGTGGGCAGGGGATTCAAAGCGCCGGATTTTCGGCAGCTATACCTCAATTTCACCAATATTGCTGCCGGCAGTTACTCCGTTTTTGGATCATTGGTGGCAAGGGATGAAGTAACCCGGCTGCAGAAAGCCGGCCAGATCGATTATATATTGCCAGTATTTGAAAAGCTGGACGATCTTAAGCCTGAAACATCCACCGGCCTCAACCTGGGCGTGCAGTATGATCCATCTGAAACAATAAAAACCCGCGTCAATTTCTTTCGCAATGATATCACCAACCTGATCCTTACGGATATCATCGCCTACAAGACCAATGGAGGGCAGATCTTCAGTTATTTGAATATCAGTCGAGCATTTACCCAGGGTGCCGAACTCGAAGCCAGCTGGCAGGTACACAATACCGTTAACCTTTCCGGTGGCTACCAGTTTTTAATGACGGCAGACAAGGATGTACTGGATGATATTGAAGCGGGAAAGATGTTTAAAAGGGATGAACAAACAGGCATCTCTTCCCTGCTCACCAGGAGTGAATATGCAGGATTGCCGGGACGATCCAAACATATGGTAAACCTGAAAGTGTTTTATGAAAATCCAGGCAATCGCTGGTTTGCCACAACCCGGTTTATTTACAGGAGTCGCTGGGGAACTACTGACCTTGACGGCAATGGCATCATTAACCGGGATGATGAATTTGCCAACGGTTTCCTGCAGGTGAATGTAAGCGGGGGAATGAATTTTAAAAAGGGCATCCGGGTGATGGCGGGGGTTGATAATCTTTTTAACTATACCGATCCGGAAAATATGCCAGGCGTGCCTGGATATAACTGGTATGTGACCTTGTCACTTGATATCCAAAAACTGACACGTAAAAATTAATATTTAAAACAGACAAGCAATGAAAACCATGAAATTAATGAAAACTGTGAGTGCCCTTTTTGTTCTTATCAGCCTTGGCATATTTTCGTGTTCAAAAGACGATGCTTCAGTTACCGCACCGGCACCGCTGGTGACCACTACCGTTAGTGACCTGGTTGCCGATACCATCCTGGGTATTGCTGCAAGCGGACAGCCCTATGGTTCCGGGAAGTATACATTTTTCAGCCTGGAAAAAAACGCCATTGTGGCCTCGTCCGATTCGGCAACAAACAAGTGGGACATAGGTTTCAGGGGAACAAGTATTATCACCAACAGTGGTAACAGCGGACCGGCACTGGGCGGCGGTTTTGTATTCACCGGCTTGTTTGATGATCTTAAAACAATACCCGCTGATTCAGTTTTCAAAGTTGATAATGTACCAACAGCTTATGCCATCACTTCCGGAAGCAACAGGGGCTGGTATGTATACAATGCCCCGGTAAACCTGGTAACGCCTATTCCTGGCAGGGTATTGGTGATACGCACGGCTACAGGCAAATATGCCAAAGTTGAAATACTCAATTATTACAAAGGGGGTGTTACACCGGCGGCCTCTGCGTCTGATGACGATAAGCTGAAAAAACAAAGGTTTTATACTTTTCGCTTTTTATTCCAGCCTGATGGCACCAGGACCTTTTAGTGCAGGGTATGCGTAAGAGTTAGTTATAACTGTTTGTCCTCAGAGCGCCGCAGGAAATTTTTTTGAACACTATCAGTGTTTCATAAAATTTTCCCTGCGGCGCTCATTTTTTACCTCTTATATTACAGGCTGAAGTCGAGGTTTTTATAGAGCGCCATGGTTCGTGAGGACACGAGCCATCATCGAGAATCAAGCACCTAACCTCTGTGTTACTCAATTCCCCGTGATCAAATGTGATTGATATGTTCCATTGCATATGCACATACAAGATGAAATTGAACTACAATATTCCCGGCTGATTTCAATTGAATCGATAATCTAAGAAGCTGTGCAGCTCATTGCTTTGAATCTCATTTCAAACCATTATTAATTCAACGTATTGTGTTAATGGATGAATCAGTAAATTAAGTTTATCATGGGACTAATAGTATATCTGAGGAAAACGTTTAGAAGTTTACGAAAAAGATCCTTCACCCTTTCATCCTAAGTGAATGAAATTCGCCCACCAATCGGGTTCAGGATGACAAATCTTTTTTGTCATGCTAACAATTCCACCTGTCATGCCGAGGAACGAGGCATCTTATTGTGATACCTGAAGATCCCTCCTTCATCGGGATGACAAACATAGGATGACAAATATCTACCTGTCATGCCGAGGAACGAGGCATCTTCCAGGTGATACCTGAAGATCCCTCCTGCGTCGGGATGACAAACATAGGATGACAAATAACTACCTGTCATGCCGAGGAACGAGGCATCTTCCAGGTGATACCTGAAGATCCCTCCTGCGTCGGGATTGACAAACATAGGATGACAGGTTTAAGGAAGATCAGTCATTTGGCAAAAGAAATATTTGTCGACCTCTCTCTTGTCATACTGAGCCCGGGGATTCTCTAAAAGAATTGCTTAATCAAGATGACAGGGTGAAGGATCTCATGTATAATCAGCGTTCTTGTAAATATTCCTTTAATAGCACAACGCGTTAATAATTCAGAATAGTTAATTGCAGTTTACACCAATGCAGAGAGGAGCATAAAAGCTCCCCTCTATCCCTGATCCCTAAACCCTGAAAGATTTTGCGTTTTTAAAACGCACAGTAAATGACCTATGTAGTGCGATGCAGTTATAGATGCTGTATACGGTACCTGACCATAAATATCCTGTTAAGGGCAGCTTCCTGGCTTTCGTGGCGGGACAACTTTTTTCCCTGGCGCCTGGTTTCAATTTCTGTGGTTTTACGGATGGCTTCGATGGGCATGGAAGCGATCAGTTTTGCGAGAAAGTTACCTGTTAGATTTTTCATTTCGGATAGATAGGTTTTTAGAGTATCGGATATACTTTGAAAGTTCAGAAACTATGCCAAACCACATTTTTTGTGGACAACTTCCTTGCAAGATCAAAACGACTATAATGCTAAACGAATTTGGTTCCGGGAAAGTATTTTAGAACTGTTAAATCAACCCTGTTTCCTGCCGGGCTGGTTTTGTGCCTTTTTTATTCTTAGATATCGAAAATCAGCTATTTATATGTTGTTTTCCTTTTTTGATTGTCCCTGGCTGTTAAAATACTGCAGTATTTGTTGGGATTGGGCGGTTTGGGCCAGTTGAATTTAGCGGCCCTAAATGATATTCCATTTCATATGTACGCCCCACACGTATATTATTTACCTTTGCCCACTTTAATAAATATGCAGGCAAAATACAGGGAATATCAGCAATTAAACCTGCCCGCTTTCGAAAAGGAAACACTCGAAACCTGGGAAGCAGAGAAGTCATTTGAGCAGAGTGTAAACCTGCGCGAAGGCGCAAAGCATTTTGTGTTTTATGAGGGCCCCCCAAGCGCCAATGGCTTGCCGGGCATTCACCACGTAATTTCCCGGACTCTGAAGGACCTGGTTTGCAGGTACAAGACCATGCAGGGATTCCAGGTAAAAAGGAAAGGCGGTTGGGATACACATGGACTTCCGGTTGAACTGGGCGTAGAAAAAGAACTGGGTATTACCAAAGAAGACATCGGAAAGAAAATTTCCATAGAAGAGTATAACCAGAAATGCAGGGAGGCCGTTCTTCGCTATAAAGACAAATGGGACGATCTCACGAGAAAAATGGGATACTGGGTTGACCTGGATCATCCTTATATCACCTTTGAAAATAATTATATTGAAACGCTTTGGTGGTGCCTGAAGCAACTTTACGACAAAGGCTTATTGTACGAAAGCGTGAGTATACAGCCTTACTCACCGGCAGCAGGAACCGGGTTAAGCTCACATGAACTAAATCAGCCCGGCACATATAAAGATGTAAAGGATACCTCCTGTGTGGCCATGTTCAAAGTGGAAAAAAATGAGGCTTCCTCCTTTCTTTTTGAAGATGCAGAAAATGACGAAGTTTTTTTCCTGGCCTGGACAACAACGCCATGGACACTTCCTTCAAACCTCGGTTTAACGGTTGGGCCGGATATTGATTATGTACAGGTAAATACATTCAATACGTATACACACCAGCCTTGCCGAGTGATACTTGCCAAAGCCCTGCTCAATAAGCATTTCAAGGAAGAAGCAGCCGCAATCGCATTGAGCGAATACAAGGAAGGCGATAAACTGATCCCATGGACAATTGTGGCAGAATGCAAGGGTATTGAGCTTGATGGTTTACACTATCATCAACTCCTGCCTTTTGAGGCAAACAGTCCGGAAGTTATTCAATCCATCACACCCGGTGCGGATCCGTTCCGTGTTATCACGGGTGATTTTGTGACTACGGAAGATGGAACCGGTATTGTACATACGGCCCCGGCCTTTGGAGCAGATGACTTTAAAGTAGGCAAAAAAAATAATATCGGAATACTCACGATGGTGGACCGCGAAGGAAAGTTCGTGGATGGACTCGGTGAGTTCAGCAACCGTTTTGTTAAAAATTATAAGAGCGATCCTGCATATGAAGATGTGAACGTAGACATCTGTGTGAAACTGAAAAAAGAAGGTCATGCTTTCAAAGTGGAGAAATACGAACACAGTTATCCGCATTGCTGGAGAACAGATAAACCCATTCTCTATTATCCGCTCGATGCGTGGTTCATTAAAACCACGGCACTGAAGGATAGGATGGTTGAACTGAATAAAACCATTAACTGGAAACCAAAGTCAACCGGTGAAGGCCGGTTTGGCAACTGGCTGGAGAATATGGTTGACTGGAACCTGAGCAGAAGCCGGTTCTGGGGTACTCCTTTGCCTGTATGGCGCACCGAAGACGGGGAAGAGGAGATCTGCATAGGTTCCATAGCGGAACTCTACGCCGAGATACAAAAAGCAAATGCTGCTTTTGGTGCTGAGGTAAACAGTCATTACCTGAACAAGGGCATACTCGATCTCCATAAACCTTATGTGGATGACATCATCCTGGTCAGTCCTTCCGGAAAAGCCATGAAGCGCCTTCCGGATCTGATTGATGTTTGGTTCGACAGCGGCGCCATGCCTTATGCACAATGGCATTTCCCTTTCGAAAACAGGCAAATGGTAAATGGCGAAAATGGTGAAGCCGAAGCCTTTCCGGCAGATTTTATTGCTGAAGGCGTTGACCAGACCAGGGGCTGGTTCTACACCCTGCACGCATTAGGTGTGTTGTTGTTCGACAGTGTTGCGTATAAAACAGTTGTGTCCAACGGGCTTGTGCTTGACAAGAACGGAAATAAGATGAGTAAGCGCCTGGGCAATGTGGTGGATCCTTTTGCCACGATCGAACAGTTTGGCGCGGATGCTACCCGTTGGTACCTTATCACCAATGCCTCACCCTGGGATAACCTGAAATTTGATATCGAAGGGATAAGGGAGGTACAACGTAAATTCTTTGGAACCCTCTATAATACTTACCAATTCTTTGCACTCTATGCCAATGTAGATGGATTTGCCTACAAGGAAAAATCCATTCCTATGTCGGAAAGGCCGGAAATCGACCGATGGATCATTTCCAGTTTACATTCGCTTTCTAAGAAGGTAAAGGTTTATATGGATGAATATGAACCAACCATGGCAGGCAGGGCAATCGAAGAATTTGTTGATTCACAGCTTAGCAACTGGTATGTACGTTTATGCCGGCGCCGTTTTTGGAAAGGCGAGTACGAACTGGATAAGATCAGTGCTTACCAGACCTTATATGAATGCCTGGAGACAATTGTGAAACTGATAGCGCCGGTTTCCCCGTTTTTTGCGGATACCATTTTCCGGAACCTGAATGACGTAACCGGAAGGCATAGAGATAAATCTGTACACCATACCCTTTTTCCGGTTTCCGATATTCAGCTTATTGATACCGACCTGGAAGAGCGGATGCAATTGGCACAGGATGCCTCTTCACTCATTCTGTCGATTCGGAAAAAAGTGAATATCAGGGTACGGCAGCCATTGCAAAAGGCCCTCATACCGGTTATGAACCCTGCAATGCAGGCACAATTAGAGAAAGTGGAGGACCTGATCAAGGCCGAAGTAAATATTAAGGAAATTCAATATATATCTAGCGATAACGACTTCATCCGGAAAAAAGTAAAACCCAATTTTGTGCTCCTCGGCAAGAAGCTGGGAGCCAAAATGAAGCAGGTTTCCGGACTGATCACTTCTTTGGGGCAGGCGGAAATCAGGCGTTTGGAAACTGCGGGTGAATTGGAATTAATGGTTGATAATGAACCAGTTACCATATTGGTTTCGGAGGTTGATGTTCAGAGCGAAGATGTCCCCGGCTGGATGGTGGCCAGCAAAAATGCCCTCACAGTTGCGTTGGATATACAGGTCAGCCCTGAGCTGGAACAGGAAGGAAATGCCCGTGAATTGGTCAACAGGATCCAAAAGATCCGCAAGGATAACGCGTACGAGCTGACGGACCGGATAGTCGTTAAAGTATCTGAAAATGACAGGCTGATTCCGTCTATAACCCAATATAATGCCTATATTTGCGCCGAAATTTTAGCGGATACGCTGGAATTTGTACCCCAACTTACAGACGGAATTGACATAGAAGTCAATGAAATTCAACTTAAAGTTTTCGTATCAAAAAAAGGGTAAAACTATATGCCTACAAAGAAAAAAGCGCCGGTTGCCGCTCCAAAGCCAGCTAAAAAAGCGGCCAAGCCCGTAGCCAAGAAGCCAGCGCCTAAAAAGACGATTGTTGCCAAGCCTGCACCTAAAGCAGTTAAACCTGCCCCAGCTAAGGCAGTAAAGCCAGCCGCCAAGCCTGTTGCTAAAGCCGCCCCTGTGAAACCAGCAGCCAAAGCACCGGTAAAACCTGCGGCCAAGCCGGTTGCCCATGCGAAACCAGCAGCCAAAGCGCCGGTAAAACCTGCGGCCAAGCCGGTTGCCCATGCGAAACCTGTAGCCAAAGCACCAGTAAAAACCCCGGCTAAACCTGCGCCTGCTCCTGTAAAAAAGGAACCGGTTGCAGTAAAGCCCGAGGAGCCCGTAAAAGTGGAAACACCCCAGGCTGTGGTTAATAAAGCAGCAGCTAAAATGGCTGAATTAAGGAAAGCAGCTCGCGCCCAGGAAGCTAAAAAAAGCCAGAAGCCGGTTGTAATGCCAAAGATCAATGCAACAACTTCAAGGCCTTATCAACCAGAATTTACCAAATCTGTACTGGACCAGCCTGTCCAGGAACTAACCGGACCCACCATGAGATACAGCGATGCTGAATTAGTAGAATTCAGGGAATTAATAGCCCGTAAACTCGAGGCTGCAAAGAAAGAATTATCGTACCTGCATGGCCTCATCACCCGTAAAGATGAAATGAGCGGTGATGAAACCGATAACCGTTATATGACCATGGAAGACGGAAGCCTGAGCATGGAGCGCGAACAACTAAGCCAGATGGCCAGTCGCCAGATCGACTTCATTGACAAACTGGAGAAAGCCATGATTCGAATCGAGAATAAAACCTATGGCATCTGCCGTGTAACAGGCAAACTGATAGATAAAGCCCGCCTGCGTGCTGTGCCACATGCTACATTGAGTATGGAAGCTAAGACGGGAATGGCACGCAACCCTAATGTCCAGTAGCCAGTAGCCAATTGGCAGTCGGCAAATAAAAGTCAATAGCTAAAAAATACAAAAGCGTTTCAGGAAATCTGAAACGCTTTTTTTATAATTATTTTGCAAACCATGTGACTAATGACTCCTGACTTTGGCTGTTGCCTGCCGACTCCCGACTGCCGACTGGCTACTTTCATTTAACTTCCTGCATATCCACCAGTTTCTTATACATTCCATTCTGAGCGATCAATTCCTCATGTTTGCCCCGTTCAACGATCTCGCCTTTTTGAAGTACGATGATCTCATCTGCATGGCGAACGGTTGAGAGACGGTGGGCAATGACTATGCTGGTGCGATCTTTCATAAGATTGTTAATGGCGTCTTGTACCAATCTCTCACTTTCTGTATCCAGAGAGGAAGTGGCTTCATCAAGGATGAGGATGGGTGGGTTTTTTAATACGGCCCTTGCAATGGTCATGCGCTGCCTTTCGCCGCCGCTTAACTTGGAACCCCTGTCGCCAATATTGGACAGGTAGCCCCCTTCTTTTTGTGAAATAAAATTGTGTGCATTGGCAATGCGTGCCGCCTGCTCGATATCTTCCAAAGAGGCCGTTGGATTACCCAGTGCGATATTGGCCGCTATTGTATCATTGAAAAGGATCGGCTCCTGGGTTACGATGCCCATGAGGTTTCGCAGGTCCTTGAGTCCATAGTTTTTAATGTTGATGCCATCGATCAGCAGCTCTCCGCTGCTCACATCATGAAAACGCGGCACCAGGTCTGCAAGGGTTGATTTACCCGCACCGGATGATCCAACCAGCGCTACTGTTTTCCCTTTTTCTATCACCAGGTTGATGTTTTTCAGGACGGCATTATCCTGGTAGGCAAAACCTACATTGCGAAGTTCAATGGACTGATTGAAAGAATGTATTGGTCGAGGGTTGGGTAACTCCCGTATGGTTTCTTCAACGGTAATTAATTGTTGTATACGCTCTATACTGGCAGCCCCTTTCTGTATATTATATGATGCAGAGCTGAATGATTTCAGCGGGTTGATGATCTGTGTGAAGATGGCAATATAGGTGAGGAAATCTGTTGCATTCAACGCAAAATCTTTCAGCAGTACCAGTCGCCCGCCATAAAACAATACACAGCAAACGGCCAGTATGCCAAGGGTTTCGGAAACCGGCGATGCCAGGTCGCGGCGGCGGTTGGCCTTGTTTTTTATATTGTACAGCAGTTCATTTTCGTTGTTGAATTTATTCAGTTGCTGTTCTTCCGCATTAAAGGCTTTCACCACCCGCATGCCGCCTAAAGTTTCTTCGATCGTACTAAGGATATCACCCAGCTTTTCCTGCACCCGTGTGGAGACCCTTTTCAGGGATCGGCCTATACGGCCAATGACCAGGCCAGCGATGGGCAGAAAGAGCAACAGGAACAGCGAAAGTTCCGGGCTCAGTTTGATCATGGCAAACAGGTAGAGTATGATGATCACCGGTTCGCGGAAAAAAGTTTCCAGGAAACTGATCGTGGAAAACTCAACATCCTGCAGGTCATTCGTCAGCTTGCTCATGATATCCCCTTTGCGCTGATCGTTAAAAAAACCTACCGGTAATTGCAGGATCTTTTTGAACATATCAGAACGCATATCATTGATGATACGGTTACGGATAGGCGCTAATACGTACATGGATAAATACAGGAAAACGTTCTTCAGCAGGATGGCCGTCATCAGGATGATGCAAATAAGTAACAATGCCTTGACCTTACCGGCATCGGTAGCCAGCAGGTCCGAAAGGTAATCGTAAAAGGAATCCGTAATTTTTCCGATACTGAAGCGGGACCCCAGTAATTTGTTATTTTCCTGGATGCCAAAAATGAGTGAGAGGAAAGGCGCCAATAAGGTCAGCGAGATCAGTGAAAAAACGGCCGACATAAGGTTGAGGAAAAAATAGAAGGCAACCAGTGCCGGGTATTTACTTATGTATTGAAAGATGATCCTAAGGCTCTTCATGTATGAGATTATGCTAATTTCAGGGAATAGGGGCAAAAGTAACTATTTTTACACCCTCAATTGACAAAGCTATGGAGGAAGGGAAAAGACAGAAACAGGTAGCAGGGGTGATCCTGCAGGAAATGAATGATATATTCCAGCGGCTCGGGCTAAATATGCTCGACGGGGGAATGATTTCCATTTCGGATGTTAAGATCACACCCGATTTACTGGAAGCCAGGATTTACCTGAGCCTCTTCAAGGTAAATAACAGGGAAGAAACATTACGGAAAATCGAAAACAAAAATTATGAGGTGAAGAAAGAACTGGCAGCAAGGGTGAAGCACCAGTTAAGGCGTATTCCCGAGTTGAGGTATTTCCTTGATGATACACTCGACCATGTTTTTAAAATGGAAGAGCTGTTCAAAAAGATCAACGAAGAGAAAAAGCCATAACCTGCTGCATGTACCTCAATTTTGCCTGGAGATATTTCAAAGCCAAGAAATCCACGAATGCCATTAATATCATTTCATGGGTGAGTGTTACGGCTATTATCATAGGAACGGCTTCCCTGATCATCATTTTAAGTGCTTTCAATGGATTTGAAAGCCTCGTAAAATCGCTCTATTCTTCGTTTTATACCGATCTCAGGGTAAAACCCGCAAAAGGCAAGATCCTCACGCTTACTAAAGATCAATTGCAGAAACTGGCACAGTTCCCGGGAGTAAAAGCAGTTTCACTGATCGCTGAAGAAAAAGCTTTATTGCAAAACGGCGAATTCCAGGCAATCGTGTTTATCAAAGGGGTTGATTCAAATTATGCTGCGGTTGCCGGTGTGCCCGATAAAATGATCCGGGGAACATTTACGGTAGGTACTGAAGATAATCCCCGGGCTATCTTAGGCGCCGGTATAGAAAATGCCATCGGGGTGCTGTCAGACCGCAGCCTTATTCCAATTTCGGTTTACCTTCCCCGTAAGGGAGCTGTAAGCCTCAACAACCCGCTTGAATCACTTAGCCAGGGAGAGATTCTGCCAGCCGGAAGTTTTTCCATCCAATCTGAGTTTGACAATAAATATGTGATCACCAATATTGATTTTTTGCGTCAATATCTTAACTACGGGGAAGATGAATACAGTTCGGTGGAAATAGCCCTGACTGATCTGAGAGATGAAAAAAAGGTGCAGCTAGGCCTTCAGCAATTGCTTGGAGCAGGTGCCCTGGTGCAAAATAAATATGAGCAGAATAAAAGCCTTTATTCTACTATACAGCTGGAAAAATGGGCGATCTATGCGATCTTTTCACTCATCCTGCTGGTAGCGGCTTTTAATATGATTGGCGCACTGAGTATGCTGGTGCTCGAAAAGAAAAAAGATATCCAGGTACTTCAGGCCATGGGGGCCAGCCGAGGGCTGATCCGGAAAATATTTCTCAGCGAAGGCCTTTTATTGGCGCTGATCGGAGCAAGCGGAGGTATACTGGTTGCTCTTTTATTGTATTATTTACAGATCAACTATAAGCTCGTGCCACTGCAGGGGGAATCATTTCTCATTGATCATTATCCGGTCAAACTTGTTTTCCCTGACTTTTTGCTGGTCGTTGGAACTGTCATCACCATTGGATTACTGGCATCCTGGTTTCCGGCCATGCGGGCTGCTAAACAGCCATTTGAGCTCCGGAATTAATATGTCTAAAACTTAATTTAAAATACAAGCCCACAGAGAGCCACAGAGAAAAAATAGAGGGCCACTGAGAATATACTGTATTCCTCTTTGGCCCTCAATTCCCTCCGGGGCTCACTGTGGGCTTGTATTTAATGATACTTAGCCAATTAATATCACCATACGTTCATCGCCTTAATAATCACCCAAAGACTCTGGAAGTTGTGCCAGTGCTTTGGCAAGCTGTTCATCGTTTGGTGCAATGCCATGCCAGTTGTGGTCGTTTTCCATAAAATCAACACCTTTTCCCATCAACGTATGCATCATTATGGCAATGGGTTTTCCTTTGCCGGTGAGCGACTTAGCTTTTTCCAGTACGGATATAACATCGTCCATATCATTGCCTTGCATTTCCAGTGTTTCCCAGCCAAAAGCTTCAAATTTGCTCCGGATATTGCCCAGGCTGATGACTTTATCGGTAGGGCCATCGATTTGCTGGCCGTTCCAGTCAATTGTTGAAATCAGGTTATCAACCTTGTGATGGGCTGCAAACATTACAGCTTCCCATATCTGGCCCTCCTGTAATTCGCCGTCACCATGGAGGGAAAATACCAATTGGGGGTCATTATCAAGCTTTTTTGCTTTAGCAACTCCCAACGCCACGCTCATACCCTGACCGAGGGAACCGGAAGCGATCCGGACACCGGGTAAATGTTCGTGTGTAGCGGGATGACCCTGCAAGCGGGAGTTGATTTTACGGAAACTGGCCAGTTCGTCCACCCTGAAATAGCCTGAACGGGCTAAAACGGAGTAAAAAACCGGGGATATATGACCATTGGATAATATGAAAACATCCTCTCCCTTTCCGTCCATATGAAAGGCCGGATCATGCTTCATTACCTTGAAATACAATGCGGTAAGGAAGTCGGCACAGCCCAGGGATCCGCCAGGGTGGCCACTCTGAACACCGTGAACCATCCGTACAATATCCCGCCTGACCTGTGAAGCAGTTTGTGAGAGAGAATACATAATTTATTTTCTTTTAATGGCGGCAAAGCTAAAAATTAAAATGAATGTGCAGTCGGTTTTTATGAATCTTAGTCAAAGAATTGGTTTTCTTGGGATTAATTTGTTATTAACATACTAATTTCTCGTAAAAAGGCGTTAATCTTGCATTGAATTTACCCGTCGCTATACCTTAAACCTTGAATGTAAATTCCTCAAATAGATTGATTTATCTCTATTTTCAATTTATTTAAGGGTCTCAAAGTGTTCTCATGGATAAGATTTTATTAGGAACCTCACTGGCATTTTTCATCACATTTGCAGCCATACCGGTAATTATCCAGGTTGCCGATGCTAAGAAACTTTTTGACGTTCCTGATGAGCGAAAGGTACATCTCTCTCCAATTCCTTCCCTGGGTGGCCTTGGAATATTTGCAGGTTTGATCCTTTCCTTCCTGGTTACATTTCCTATTTCACTGGCTGCTGAATTTCAATACTTTTTTGCTGCAGCTTTGGTTATATTCTTCCTGGGTTTAAAAGATGATATCCTGGTGATATCTGCTGTTAAAAAACTCATAGGCCAATTCATTGCTGCTTTTCTGATCATCTATAAGGGTGGCATACAGATTAAAAGCATGCATGGTTTCCTCGGCGTTTATGAACTTCCGGAAGTTATGAGCCTTACGTTAACGTATCTGACTGTTATTGTTATTATCAATTCTTTTAATCTGATTGATGGTGTTGACGGATTGGCCGGTAGCCTTGGTTTGATGACAGCACTGATTTTCGGATCTTATTTTTATTATGTAGGTCAATTACCGTATTCCATACTCGCTTTTATCCTGGCCGGAAGTTTATTGGGTTTCCTGATTTTCAACCATTCACCTGCCCGCATATTTATGGGGGACACAGGATCGTTACTATTAGGACTGATAAATTCCATACTGGTAATTCGTTTCATCTCAACAGCAGATAATCCAACTTCTGTTTTTCAGCTTTCTTCATCTCCTGCAATCGGATTCGCCATATTAATGGTTCCTTTATTTGATACCATTCGCGTTTTTTCAGTCAGGATTCTGAACAGGCGTTCGCCGTTCAGCCCGGACCGTAATCACATCCACCACATGTTACTGGATAAAGGGTTATCACATTCTGCCGTAACCTATACCTGTGTAGGCCTGAATTTGTTGTTCATAGCATTTGCTTTTTACGCCCGTGACTGGGGATCTACATTTGTTATTCTGACAATGATAGCAGTTGCAGCTACCGGTACAGCATTCCTGTATTATACCAATAACAGGTCAAGGGTTTTTGTGGATGGCAAACTGGGTAACAACGAACCTGCCATTACTTCCCAGAAAATCCTTTCTTTCCGTAAAAAGAATTATGTAACACCGCAGGATAACTGATTCCTTTTCATTCCATTTTATTAGCGCTTTTTTTTAAATCCTTTCAGTAGATTTGCAGGATATCTAACTCAAATCTTATGTCTGAAGAATTGCAGAAACAGGTAGACCATGCCAGTGATTCCATGAAAAAAGCCATTGGTCACCTTGAAGCCGAACTGGTGAAAATACGCGCCGGCAGGGCCAATCCAAATATGTTTGACGGTCTGACCGTTGATTACTATGGTACGCCAACGCTTATCAGCCAGGTTGGTAATATAACGGTTGCGGATGCCCGCACATTGACCATCCAGCCCTGGGAAAAAAATATGCTTCAGCCGATTGAGCGTGCCATTATAGCCGCCAATATGGGTGTCACCCCCCAGAATGACGGTATTATTATCCGCATCTTTCTGCCGCCGCTCACGGAAGAACGCAGGAAAGAAATCGTTAAGAAAGTACATACTGAAGGGGAACATTCCAAAGTGGCGATCCGTAATATAAGGCGCGACGCCATTGAACATGTTAAGAAACTCCAGAAGCAGGGTGTTAGTGAAGACCTTGCAAGCGATGCCGAAAAAGAAATTCAGGATATGACAAACACTTTCATTACCCAGGTAGACAAACACCTGGCACAAAAAGAAAAAGAGATCATGTCTATCTGATCAATCTGCATTAAAGTATCAATCCTGCAGCTTCCCGCTGCAGGATTTTTTATTTATTGGCGAGGTAAACGCCGCCGAGTATAACACAAAGACAGCCTATTTGCAATGGATTTATTTCTTCATTTGCCAGTATTCCCCAGAATAAAGCAACAAAAGGGATACCGTAAGTAACCATGGATGAGAATACGGCCCCGGCTCTTTTAAGCAGCACATAAAAAAGGATGGAAGCAATGGCGGTTCCCATGATACCCAGCACCATACTGGCGCCGGTTGAGTAGAGAAATGCCCGGCTCAGCTCTTCTTTATTGAAATAACCCGTGAGCCAAAGGATCACAAAGGAAGGAATAATAAGTAAAGTAAAGGCCACGGTAGCAATTTGCCTGGATCCGATTTCCTTCAGGTAACGGCTAACCAGGTTCACATTGATGCCATAAAGAAGTGTAGCCAGCAGGATGAAAGATGCGTAACCCATATAACTGAAGCTGATCGTTTTATTGCCTGCCAAAATGAGTAAAACCAATCCGGCAAATCCTATGATAACACCCGCCCATTTTCTCCATGCAATGCGGGCCTGGAAAAATATCGCCCCGATCAATAAGGTGAAAAGCGGTGTCAGAGCATTCAGTATACCCGCAAGCGAACTGTCGATTTTTGTTTCCGCAATACAAAAAAGATAAGCAGGAAAAAAGGTTCCCAGCAAACCGGAGATGAAAACCAAAAGTCTTTTATTAGCTGGTACTGCCGTGAATGATTGAATACCAAACGGGACCAGGACTATACCTGCACTCAGAATGCGTATGGAGGCAACCTGGTAGGCAGAAAGGTCTTTCATTCCTTCCTTCATCAGGATAAACGAACTTCCCCAGATAAATGATAAAACAATAAATATTACCCAATTAAAGAGATTGCTTTTCAAAAATTTTTAATTTTTCCAAAGATGCGCTTTTTATAATCTAATGATTGGCCGCCTCATTCTTTTTTTATTACCCCGCTTTATGTCTTTAATTATAATTTAATGCATCGGCGGGAGTCATTCTTTTGATTAATTCTTTGTCTTAAAGTATGTTTGCCTATTAAATTAATATTAAATAAATTAATCATGGGTTTCGTAAAGGAATTTAAAGAATTTGCCGTAAAGGGAAATGTAATGGACCTGGCCATAGGTGTTATCATTGGCGGTGCTTTCAATAAGATTGTTACAGGGCTTGTAGATAGTGTTATAATGCCAATCATTGGAATGATCATTGGTGATGTTGGGAAATTCCAGGAGCTCACTGTAGGAGGCATTAAAATAGGGGTATTAATTCAGGCCACACTTGATTTTATTATAATTGCTTTTGTGTTATTCTTGCTGGTAAAGTTTATGAACAGAATCAAGAAAAAATCTGAAGATGTAGCTCCGCCTCCGGCACCTACAAAGACTGAACTCCTGCTGGAAGAGATCAGGGATTCCCTGAAAAAATAATTATTCCGAATGAATTTTTAAACAGCATGTTTCCATAAATATGCTGCTTACTTTAAACTATTTGATCATGAAAAAACTGTTGTTTTTAGCTTTAGTATTCACTGGTGGAACATTAATGGCACAAGATAAAACCGTCCAGGAATTAAAAACTACTGCAGAAAAAAAGGTTGCGGAAGATACCGCACATAAAGACGGATGGAAGAAAGGATTAAAAGTGAACCTGGGCCTTGCGCAGGGAAATGCAAGTAACTGGGCGGCTGGTGCTGAAGAAAGTTCTTTTACAATGAATACCTATGTCAATCTGTTTGCTAATTTAAAAAGGGGTAAGAATGAGTGGACCAATAACCTTGAACTTTTTTATGCAATTGTCAATACTTCTTCACAGGGCTTGAGGAAAAATGACGATCGGATAGACTATTTTTCCAAGTACACATATAGGATAAAACCGAAGTGGGGTTTTGGTGCAGTGGCAAATTTCAGGACCCAGTTCACAAATGGATATAAATATGATGTAACGCCACGGGAGAAGATCTCCGGATTTTTGGCACCGGCCTATTTAACACTCGCTCCGGGTTTTGACTGGAAACCATCTGAATGGTTCAGTCTTTTTTTATCGCCCATTTCAGGCAGGTGGACCTATGTAAATGATGAAAATCTTACTTCTCTTTATAATGTTGATGCAGGAAAAAGTATCCGAACAGAAATGGGAGGCTTCGTCTCTGCCAATTTCCAAAAAGATATTGCTAAAAATGTTAATTTCAAAAGCCGGTTGGATTTATACTCCAATTACCTGGAAAATCCACAAAATGTGGATGTATTCTGGACAAATATTTTGACATTGAAAGTCAATAAGTTCCTTAACGTTACGTACAATTTTGACCTGATTTATGACGATGATGTGAGGATTTTTGGAGATAATAAAGATGCAGCCAGAACGCAGATCAAGTCGCTCTTGTCGGTAAACTTAACAACCAAACTTTAATCCGTGGTAAAAGAGTAGATTTGTGTTTCACAATTTTGCGAACACTGATTTTACATTTACATAATATTTAGCCTTGAATAATTCATCATACCAGATTAAGCTGCCGCAGTTTGAGGGCCCGTTCGACCTGTTGCTTTTCTTTATTGAAAGGGATGAACTGGATATTTATAATATTCCCATCACCAGGATCACACAGGACTTCCTCGATTTCCTGCATACGTCAGAAGAGTTGAATATTGAACTCAGCAGTGAATTCATTTTATTCATTTCAACCCTTATGCGTATCAAGGCAAAAATGCTTATACCTCGTAAGGAAGTGGATGAGCAGGGAAATGAAATCGATCCCCGCCAGGAACTGGTTGATAAGATACTTGAATATAAAAAGTTCAAGGAAGCGTCCGCCAAACTGGCTGAAATGGAAGCAGACAGGATGTATATGGTCAAGCGGGGCAACCTGCAGAAAGAGTTGTCGCTGGTAGGGGAAGAAGCTGCTGAAGGCACCGAGATTCAAAACATTACTTTATTCAAACTCATGAAAGTGTTTGAAAAAGTGATGCAACGGATGTATGACCGTAATAATAAACCCCAGCACGTGGTGTATCGCTACAATTACACCATGGAAGAAAGCCGGGAATACATGCTGAAAGCGGTTATGGCTGAAAAGACCCTTTCTTTTGAAAAGGTATTTGAAATTTGTACAGACCGTATACATGCGATCTTTCTATTTCTTACGATCCTTGAACTGGCACAGCAAAGATACCTGAGCGTGCTGGTGGGAGAAGGCCGCAATAACTTCATCATCACCTATAATGAGGAAAGGGAAGAGGAAGTTACACCAGAGCAGCCTTTCTAAATCAAAATAATATCCCGGTTTTTCTTTCTGGTTGTAAACAGTTAAGAGAAGTGTTTTTTCTCCTGCTTCCCTTTATGTAATTTAACAGGGTGGAAATATCAACAACCAGGATGAAGATACTGTTGCCCGATCCGGAAAGATACCCGGAAGGCGCAGAGATAAATGCAACACTTTCATTTATTCCCTATTTGAATTACCTCAAGAAAAGAATTGAGGATCCCTCTCAGCAGTTCGCTGATTTTTACCGGCAGGTCATTGATCGTTTCGAAACTTGTCCGGAAATGCTTCAGCCTTTGGAAAACCTTAACCTTATTGAAAAAAATGAAGCCCTGTTTCAGCTGGTGGCTTCAACTTTATTCCCGCTTTCCCTGGATGCCGACCTGCAATATTATGCACTGGGAACGCCCTATAAGTTTCAGATATTTTTTTACTCAAAATCATACAGCGATTATTTCAGCCCTGATGATAATGGATACGTAAATTTCCCACCGGAGCGCCCGTTTGAACATTTGCAGTATGAATATATGCTGATGGCATATCGTATGGTTTTCCGAAAATTTTACCATGTTGAAATAAGTGTTCCAGACAGAAAAACCAACCGATGGGTTGATAAGATCACCGGTATCCGACGCTACAGCCGGGTACATATAGATGAAAGTTTTATCGACGTACATATCAATGGTGATCTTCCTCCTTTTCCCGGGCACTTAATAGAAACCAGTACAGGTAAAATCCTGGATATTGATGCACTGCAAAAGATCCTGCCGCTTAGTATATTCCGTTTTGAAGGTTTTATCATCAGGCGAAGCATTGTGGATGTTACTGTTGAAGAAAGTATCAAAGAAGTAAAGAATGCACTGATAGAGATACAATCAAACAATCCTGAGCCGGGATACGAAAAAGTTCGGTCGGCCATTGAAACACTCCTGGGTATCAAGGATGTAGATGTGAGCCTTAGTCCTTTCCTGAAACTCAATGAACGGTATGTATATTATCATCCATATTCCGGCAGAAGTGTACTACTGGGCGGGCTTGATGAGGCGAGCCGAAAAGAAGAAGCCTATAACCAGCTGGCCATATTACTCAATCAACATAAAAAGCCGCTTTATATAAGTAATTTGTCTGAACCCGGTCATGAAAAGGATCAGTTCCCATTATTGCCTTACCTGGGGCATACCGGTGCAAAATGTTATATCGTTGCGCCCTTGTTTCATAACCATGAACTCATTGGTATGATGGAGGCTTCATCTCCCAATGTTGGGGTGCTGGATACCGAGATCCTGAAAAAACTGGAGCCTGTGTATACTTTTTTTGAGATGGCCTGCCGCAATAATATTACCCAGTTCAGAAATGAAATTGAATCTTTGGTCAAAGAACAATTCACTTCCCTTCAACCTATTGTGGAATGGAAATTCCTGGAAGAGGCATGGACATATCTTAAAGAAAAAGAAAACAAAACTAATCCTGAAATGGGATTTGTCCGTTTCGACAAAGTCTATCCTGTTTATGGAGCCATAGATATCCGAAATTCAACAACGGAAAGAAACCGCTGTATGCAGGCAGACCTGCATGAACACCTTAGCCGGGTTGATGAAGCAATAGACAAGATGTCTGATTGTAATAATGAAGCCATCAGGGAATATCTCTATAGCCTGAAAGACAAGAATAAAGCATTCAAGGAAAAGACTTCAGGTCAGTTGCTGGCAGAAGATGAGGCAAAAGTGAATGAGTACCTTGAACAGGAAGTAAGGTCATTTTTCAGGCACTTGTCTCACAGCGGTGACGAATTAGCTGAAGTTGCCAGCCATTTCCTGGAATCAGTAGACCCAAAGAGGGGTGATATGTTTGGGCATCGCCGTCGCTTTGATGAAAGTATTGGCATGATCAATAACGTCATTTCCACTTACCTGGAAACGGAACAGGCCAAAATTGAAAAAGTGTATCCGCACTACTTTGAAAAGTTCCGTACTGATGGCGTAGAGTTCAATATGTATATTGGTGAATCGCTTACTCCCAACCGCTCTTTTGATTACATCTATTTAAAGAATATTCGCTTTTGGCAACTGATAACTATGGCAGAGATCATCAGGCTGACGGCCGGGCTGCAGCCCAGGCTTCCAATGCCCCTGCAGACTACTCAATTAATACTTGTCTACGGGAGCCCCATTTGTATTGGCTTCCGCAGCGATGAAAGGCGTTTTGATGTGGATGGTGCAGAAAGTATCCGATTCGAGATACTGAAGAAAAGAATTGATAAAGTGAAGATCAGGGAAACAGGTGAAAGGCTTACGCAACCTGGTTCTATTGCCATCGTATACACCAACGCAAAAGAGGCCGAAGAGTATGAAGAGTACCTTCATTTCCTGCAGCAAAAAAACATGATGGCAGGCAGCAAAGAAATGCTTGAACTTGAAGAGGTACAGGGTATTAGCGGACTTAAAGCTATTCGGGTGAAGATCAACGTTAGTTAGAGTTTAACCTGTTGTGCTATTAAACGAAAGATCCCTATTTCGCTGATTATACATGAGATCCTTCAGCCTGGTATCATGAGTAAGCAAATCTTTTAGAAAAGCCTGGGTTCAGGATGACAAGAGAAAGATCGACTAATCGTTGCTATGTTGGATGAATGATCAACCCCCAACCTGTCATCCCGACGAAGGAGGGATCTTCAGGTATCACAATAAGATGCCTCGTTCCTCGGCATGACAGGTAGATATTTGTCCTGAACCCGGGTGGCTGATGAATTTCATTCAATTCGGATGACAGGGTGAAGTATCTATTTTCGTAAACGTCTAAAGGTTTGCTTCAGTTATTCGTTCACAGTTAATGGTAAACTTAATTTTCTGAATCGTTCAATAGCATAACAAGTTATTCTTTATTTATTTTGCGTGGGTGAGTATGTGAAACGAAGGACATTCGCCATCCCGCTTCGGGCTTCATTGGAAATAAAGAGGTCCCCTTCAGGTGAAAAAGTAATCCCTTCCGGTTGCTTGAATATATTTTTGTCCAGTTTATAAGCTTCCTTTGCCATTCCATCGGGACTGGCGATGATCAGTATAGCATTGGCAGAGGCTACTATGTACAGATCTCCTGTTACCGGATGAAAAGCTGCTCCGGATGGTTTAAGTGTTTGCTTTTTAGAGAAAGGTCTTTCCGGGAGACTTGAAATGTCCAGGAAAAAAGCAGGGATACTGTCAATGAATCTGGTATCTGTTTTAAATACATAACCGGGTGTTTTATCCCCGGAAGTATAACATTCCTTGCACAGTATGATGAGCCTGTTGGTGCCAGGTTCATGAAATAAGGTTTCAAAATCAAACTTGCTTTTTAAAGGGAATTTGTATTCCTCAGATCGCATACTGTCTGTGAAGGGATTGAATATCCGCGAAATATTTCCATTGCTTTTTAGTGCATACCAGTCTTTTCCATCATAGCAAAGATCTTCATAATCCCCGCCTCTGTGAAAGCGGCTTCCCCTTGAGGGCGGGCGACCATCGGTAAAGACCCTGTACAATTTTCCTTCTTCATCGTTTATGGCAACCAGTGAGCCATTGATCCGGTCAAATACGATACCTGATATCTCATCCAGATCTTCCCCCAATTTTATTTTTTGCGGGCTTTGGAAATTGTAACCAGCCGGGCTGATAAAAGCAGTGTTTTTTTTCTTAATGGAATTACAGCCTGTGGCAAGGAGCAAAAAAAAGCACAGATATTTAAGCTTGAAGACGGGCATACTTTAAAAATACTGATTAATTATTGTAATTTAATCGCTCATCAGCGAAGGTTATGGATAACATACTTGAACATACGGAAAAAACGGTAATTGAATTATACGAGTCCAGGACAGGGCCCGAATTGCTTTATCATAACCTTGTGCATACCCGGGAAGTGGTTGAAGCTTCCCAAATTATGCGGGCATTTTATAAACTGCCACCTGAAGAAGACAGAGCTTTGCAGATTGCGGCCTGGTGGCATGATGTTGGTTACCTTTTTGGTCCGCCGGAAGGACATGAAGAAAGGAGTGCCCGTATGGCAAGGGAATTTCTTTCCGGATATAATACTGAAGAAACCCTGATCAGGAAAGTTGAGTATTGTATCATGGCTACCCGTATGCCGCAGAAGCCAAACGGACTGATGGAAGAAATCATTTGTGATGCGGATCTTTTTCACCTGGGCAGTTCAGCTTTTAAGCAGAACAGTAAAATGCTCCGAAGGGAAATTGAACTTATTTCAGGTTCTCCCATGAAAGGTTCCGACTGGCGGTATGCGACAATTAATTTACTGGAAAGGCATCATTATTTTACCGGTTTCGCCCAGGAAAGATTAAATGAGGGGAAGCGAAAGAACCTGGAGGAGTTAAAAGTAAAATACGAGGAGAAACTGCAGGAAAAAAAACTGGAGAATGCGCATGATTCCGGATCCGAAATCGGTCAAACCGTAAAGGATAAAAAAGCTGCCATAAGGATAAAAAAAGAAAAAGATGTCCTCCCAAAAAGGGGCATTGAAACAATGTTCCGCCTTACTTCACGAAACCATATGGAGTTAAGTGGTATGGCCGACAGTAAAGCAAATATCATGATCTCTGTAAATGCGATCATCATTTCTGTTGTGCTGAGTTTACTGTTAAGAAGACTGGAGGATATGCCACAGTTCCTGATACCGACCCTAATATTACTGGCTGTAAATATTACTACAATCATTTTTGCTGTATTGGCAACCCGCCCGAACCTGACCAAAGGTTACTTTACACGTGAAGATATTCACCAGAAGAAAGTCAATCTTTTATTTTTTGGAAATTTTCATAAAGTTGGTCTGGAAGATTTTCACTGGGGTATGAATGAGATGATGAAGGACCGGGAATATTTATATTCCAGCATGATCAGGGATATTTATTTTTTGGGAAAAGTGTTGGGTAAGAAATACCATTTGCTCCGGATCTCTTACAGCGTTTTTATGTACGGAATTATTGCTGCTGTTCTCTCTTTTGCCATTGTAGAGTTGATCAGCATTCTATCGTGAGATAAAAATCCGATTTTTTCCGGCTTTGTTTTGACCTGATGTAGAAGTTTAGCCCATCAAAGAAGTCACCCGAACTTTATCATGCATCATTTCCCTGACGGCTTCAGCAATGCCTTGTGCATCATAACCACATTCACGGTGGAGTTCTTTAAGCGTTCCATGTTCAACCAGCCTGTCTGGTATGCCAAGCATTTTTAATTCTGCATGATAATTATGGGCGCTCATGAATTCTGTTATGGCACTTCCAAAACCGCCTACAATTGTTCCATCTTCAACGGTTACAATTTTCTGGTATTTACTAAAAACTTCATGCAGCATTGCTTCATCAAGAGGCTTCACAAAGCGCATATCGTAGTGTGCCGGATTAAGTCCTTCTGACTTAAGATCACGAATGGCGGCTGCTGCAAAATTACCCGGATGTCCAAATGTGAGTATAGCTAACTCCTGTCCGTCTTTAATTTTTCTTCCTGTGCCAATGCTTATTTCAGTCATAGGGGTTTTCCATTCAGGCATGACACCTTCTCCGCGTGGATACCGGATCACCATGGGATTCTCAGTGGATTCCAGTTGTGCGGTATACATAAGGTTACGCAGTTCGCTTTCATTCATCGGGGCGCTGATGACCATATTGGGTATACAGCGGAAATAAGGAATATCATATGCGCCATGGTGCGTAGGGCCGTCTTCACCAACCAGGCCGGCACGGTCGAGACAAAGTACTACCGGCAGTTTTTGAATGGCTACATCATGAACCACCTGGTCGTAGGCGCGTTGCATGAAAGATGAATAAATATTACAGAAAACCCTGAGCCCCTGTGTTGCCATACCCGCACTAAGCGTTACCGCATGCTGCTCGCAAATGCCCACATCAATGGCCCTGTCTGGCATTTGTTCCATCATGAATTTTAATGAAGAACCGGAAGGCATGGCCGGGGTGATGCCGAATATTTTATCGTTCTTTTCTGCAAGTTCAATGATGGTATGTCCAAATACGTCCTGGTATTTGGGCGGCTGCGGTGTTTCAAATCTTTTTTTGTAGATCTCCCCGGTAACTTTATCAAACAACCCGGGCGCATGCCATTTGGTCTGGTCCTGCTCGGCCAGTGAATATCCCTTACCCTTTACCGTTATGATATGGAGTATTTTTGGGCCGGGGATATCTTTCAGGTCCTGGAGTGTATCAACAAGTTTGGTGATATTGTGCCCGTCGATAGGGCCGAAATATCTAAGCTTCATGGCTTCAAAAAGATTACTGCTCTTGCTGATGAAACCTTTTACGCTGTGCTCAAGTTTGCTGGCCATTTCACGGGTGAAATTTTTTCCTACCGGGAGTTTCCCCAGTGCGTGCCAGATATCGTCTTTTAATTTATTGTACGTGTGCGAAGTTGTGATGTCAGTAAGGTATTCTTTAAGTGCCCCCACGTTGGGGTCGATACTCATACAGTTATCGTTGAGAATAATGAGCACATCGGAGTCGGAAACCCCGGCATGATTCATTGCCTCAAAAGCCATACCTGCGGTCATGGCGCCATCCCCGATAACGGCAATGGACTTACGGTCATTTTCCCCTTTGTATTTTGCTGCAATAGCCATTCCCAGTGCTGCTGATATGGAAGTGGAAGAGTGCCCAACACCAAACGTATCGTACTCGCTTTCGCTTCTTTTGGGAAAACCACTGAGCCCTTTGTATTTGCGGTTCGTATGAAAAGCTTCCCTGCGGCCGGTAAGGATTTTATGACCGTAAGCCTGGTGGCCAACATCCCAAACCAACTGATCGTATGGGGTATTGAAAACATAATGCAATGCAACACTTAGTTCCACCACTCCAAGGCTTGCACCAAAATGTCCTCCATGTACACTTACTACATCAATGATGTACTGCCGAAGTTCGTCGCAGACCTGGTGTAACTGGTCTTTGTCTACTTTACGCAGATCTTCAGGTATCTGGATATCTTGCAATAATGGGCCGGCCTTTATTTCCATTTCGGACATCGATTAAGGGGTAAAATTATCAAAGTTTAGGGAACGGAATTGAGTACAGGTTCTAAGATAACCTGATTATTAACAAAAATGCATGTTTTTTGTTGTTTTACCCGGCCATTATACCCTTAAAAACGTATGAATCAATACTTCAGGACAGAAAAATCAGATGGATACTATTAACAGGCGGCAGGATTACACATTGAAAAGTTCAATTTTAGACTATGTTGACTGGATAATCCGGTGAAGATTCCCTCTATTTGCAGCGGCAGATAATCATCTTGAACATAAAATGATGGCAAATTCAGGGTATGGATTTTCTGTTCTTTTTATATCAGAACAAATTATATTTTTTTACTATTCGAAAACCTCAGTAACGCGGTTAAACCGTAGTTAGAGCATTTTGCCCATATTGGAAATCCGGTAGCAGGTGAATTATTTTAAAAATTGCGGGGGCGAAGATAACCGCAACCGATGGAAATCCTATTTCGCCATTAGTCCAAAAGCATTAACTTAAGCCTGTTAAAACTGTAGATTTGACCGAACTCATTATTATGTATGCCCGGATTTCTCAATAAAATACCAAAATACTGGCTTTTCCAGGCTACGGGCTGGGGGATGTTCATCCTTATCAATACCTTCTTCGCCTTTACATTCGAGAGATTTAATGCAGATTTCATTGGCCGATTAATAACCTTCGTGGGTATTGGGTTGCTCTTTTCGCATATCATGCGGAATGTTATTTACCGTACCAATATCCTACAGCGGCCATTAAATCACCAGGTGATTGGTCTTTTTCTGATCACCCTGTTTTTTGCCATTGTTGTAGGTATTTTGGATAGCTTGTTTACCTACATTTTTGATATCCGCATGGAGCAGGAAGAAAATATTGGTGAAACACAGGTTGTGATCAGCAATTCTTTTTATGCATTTGTGTACCTCTTTATATGGAATATGATCTATTTCATTTACCATTATATTGCCAAATCAAGGACACAACAACTGGATACCCTGCGTTTGCAGGCGATGGTCAAAGAGCTTGAACTAAAGACGATCAAGTCACATATTAATCCGCATTTTATTTTCAACGCACTGAACAGCATACGGGCACTCATAGACGAAAATCCTTCAAGGGCAAGGAATGCAGTTACAGAGCTCAGTAATATCCTTCGCAGCAGTATGCAGTCGGAAAATATGGAAACGGTGACGCTGGAAAGAGAGTTGAATATTGTAAAAGATTACCTGGCGCTGGAACACATACGGTTTGAAGACCGCCTGCAGGTTGAATACGATATTGATGAAGATACGCTCGACCAGCCGATTCCGCCGATGATGCTGCAGACACTGGTGGAAAATGCGATCAAGCATGGTATCAGCAAGCATGTTGACGGGGGAGTGGTCAGGATCATTTCAGACTTTAAGGGAAATAATCATGAATTGATCGTGCGCAACACCGGTAAACTGAACGGCGGTATGAATAAAGAAGGCTTTGGGCTTAGCAGTACGGCAAACAGGCTGGGCCTGTTATTTGGTGACAACGCCCGGTTTGAAATAAGCGATACGCCGGAGAACATGGTAGAGGCAAGGGTATCCATACCTGTGCAGGTACACTGATCAGCCGATGTGTACTACAACATCATTTGCAATCATTACAGAATGTAACTATTTATACTAAGCAATTTAAATATAAGGTTAACTATGGTTAAAAAAGCCATTATAATTGACGATGAACGCCTGGCGCGTAATGAGTTGAAAAAGCTTCTTTCTGAATATCCGGAGATTGAAATTGTAGCGGAAGCTGCCAATGCAGCTGAAGGCATTCAGCGGATCGAGGAACTTCAACCCGACCTTATTTTCCTGGATATCCAGATGCCTGGCAAAACCGGTTTTGAAATGCTGGCTGAACTGGACCGTGCCCCGCATGTGATCTTTACCACAGCATATGACGAATATGCATTGCGTGCCTTTGAAGTAAATGCGCTTGACTACCTGCTGAAACCCATTGAACCCAAGCGCCTTTCCGATGCCATTCAGAAGCTTGAACACATTGAGGATAAAGAAAGTGTATCAAGCGATATTCCTGCCACGCCCCGCGGGAATTTGGGTGAATTTGACCAGGTGTTTGTGAAAGACGGGGAGCGTTGCTGGTTTGTGAAACTGACTGATATTCGGTTATTCGAATCCGTTGGCAATTATGCCAAAGTATTCTTTGGGCCCAATAAACCACTGATCCTGAAATCGCTTAACGCACTGGAAGAAAGACTGGACGACCGGATATTTTTCCGGGCCAACAGAAAACATATTGTGAACCTCCGGATGATCGAAAAAGTTGAACCCTATTTTAACGGCGGGCTGTTACTTGAAATCAAAGGAGGCGAAAAAATTGAAGTAAGCAGGCGCCAGGCGGTTAAGTTCAAGGAAATGATGAGCCTTTGAGTAGTCGCCAGTCGGCAGTCTCCAGTCAACAGTCAACAGCCAATGGCTGCTTAATTCCTACGCCATGGTTCCCCCTTGCCTTGGTTCATGTCCTCACGAACCATCTGGCTTTGAAAATGATTTTTAAAAAAAACCGGTTCGTTGTATAACGGACCGGTTTTTTTGAATTTAGTGGTTGGTTAATATTTGAAATCTTATATTCTTACAGGTTAAGGTTTTTGTTGATATAAGCGCTGCTTTCATTGATGCTGGCAACAGCATCTGCAGGGAAGTCATGTTCAACAAAAATATGTTTTAATCCTGCTTTTTTAGCCGCTTCAAAAATAGGTTTGAAATCCAATATGCCTTTTCCCACAGGTTGTATTTTACCATCTTTGTCAATATCCTTAACATGCCAGAGGGGGAAACGCCCGGGGTGTTTTTTAAACAATTCAACCGGATCGGCTCCGCCTTTCAGGCACCAGGCCAGGTCCAGTTCCATCTTCATTACTTTGTCAGAAGTTTGCGAAAGAAAATACTCATAAGGAATCATCTCTTCCACTGCTTTAAATTCCCTGTCATGGTTATGATAGGCAAGTGTGATGCCTGCTTTCTTTGCAGCTTCTGCCGCCATATTCAGGACATCCGTTGATGCTTTCACTTCATCTTTGGTGTCGATGGGTGTGCTGGCACAAACCAGGTATGGTAATTTTATTTCCGCAAGTTCGTCTATTATTTCCCGGTAGTTATCCCGCAGGTTACGCATGGGCGGGATACTGATCGGTTTACCCTCAGCATCAACCGGCGGTTTGGCGTTGGCCGGCATGCGGAAGGGTGCCCCTGTAACATGATGTGATTTCCAGGAAAGGCCCATATCCCTCAGCATTTTATCAAACTCTTTGGCAGACATACCATAGTATCCGCCTTTACGACTGAAAGCAGACTCTATTTCAGTATAACCTGCATCTTTAATTTTTTTCAGTGTGCCGGGGACGTCCTGGTCAATAGAGGAAAAGAATGTAAATAATTGTAAACCCAGCGGCCTTGGTTTGAATGCCGAAGCCGGATTTGAAAATAATGCTTTTGACAATAAGCTGCCGCCAATGGCAAGTGTGGCAGATTGGGAGATAAATTTTCTTCTGTTTTGCATGTTGTTTGTTTTACCGCTAAGATTTTAAATACGCTAAGGTTTAGGGTTCGATTTGAATTCAATGGTACTTACCTGCATCAGTGGTTGTGCAGATAATGCTTTTTCATTTTTAAAAATAAAATAGACATCATGTTTTCCTTTTATTTCCGGAATGGCAATGGTTTTATTTTCTCTTTTTTGAGATACCTCAACAACCGACTGGCCAATAAGCTGGCCGGATACTGAATCAAGCCTCACCTCAATGGTTCCGCCTACCGCACTGTTTCTGGAAGAGGCACTGGCCGCTATAATAATATGGGTTATTCTCGTCAGGTCAATTTTAAAATAACCTAAGGACGAATTGTTCCCTTCCATATACATAGCTTTGAAAGGGGTCATCAGGAAGTTTGCACCTTCTTTGTAGTCGGCTTTTTCCGGATCCAGCACAGGATAGCGCAGTACTTGCATTTCTTCGCCGGTGATGGCAGGAGCAATACCGTTACCCCGGTCTCTGTAAGCTGCCCGCAGAATATATGATCCTTTTTCTTTGGGATCTGTTGAGGTTTTTATGGGGTACATGCCTTTCAGTGGCAGGGAGGTAACCGTTTTTTTCTCGCCAATGTTCAAAATATATTCTACGATATATTTTGCATCTGTTTTAGAGATCTGAGGATGCGCACTCATGGCATGTTCACCCCATACTCCTGATCCCCCATTGATAATCTTTCCGGCCAGTTTGTCCGTTACATCTTTTTTGCCTTTATATTTTTGTGCGATCTGCATATAACTCGGGCCAACGGATTTTTTGTCCATCACATGACATGATTTACAATCATTCTGCTGGATCAGAATTTGTCCGGTTGAAATGGATGCATTCAGGTCTGCATTGCGTTGCAATTGAGAAGTCTCAATCTGGTCGTAACCAATGGGCAGGTAGTCGATAGTCACTGCTACCTGTGCCGGTTTGATTTTACCATTCGCTATGCTGCCGTCTTCCTTGTCTTTTACCTGAACGGAATAACGTAATGTATCACCTGGGAAATAGAAGGTTTTATTGCCATTTTTCAGCAGGTCGAAACTCACCGCTGGTGGTTCGTTACCTGCAATGATCTCCAGGGTTTTTGATTCTTTGGCACCCTGTGCATCAGTAGCTGTAAGGGTTGCTTTATAGGTCCCGGGTTTATCCAGGGTTATTGTAGGATTAGCTTGCTTTAATGTTTTACTTGTGCCGGCTCCTGTGATCTTCCATTCAAACTGTAATGCGTCTCCATCGTAATCAATGGTATTGGCTGAAGAGAGTTTTACTTTCAATGGTACCGAACCTTTTGTTTTGTCTGCTGCTATGGCAACTGATGGTTTTCTGTTGCCGGCATTATACTCCACTTTTACCAGCCTTGCATTATCATTGCCCCTGAACCAGGCAGTGCCATATTCCAGTACATAGAGATCTCCATCCGGTGAAAAGTCCATATCAATGGCACTGCCAAAACTTTCTTTCGGGAGGAATCTTTCCATGGATTGATAATCTCCTTTTTCGTCCATACTCACCAGCATGATCCATCCCCTCATGAAATCAACGATGAACCATTTGCCTTCATAATAAGCAGGGAAGGGCCTTTTTGCATTGGGGAAATCAGCTCTCCGGAAAACAGGGCCTCCGGTTGCACTTCTGCCGGCACTGCCCAGCATGGGAAATTTCTCAGACAAACCATAGGGATACCAGATCATGGCTTTTTGAGGTGGGGGCAGTTCTGAAAGACCGGTATTATTGGGTGAATTATTGATGGGTTTTTGTACATCAAATGCAGGGCCGGTCTTTTTTGTTGCATAGTCGTAATCACTATACGGGATATTGTCGCCAATAAAATATGGCCAGCCGAAATTGCCAGCTTTTTTAGCCTGGTTGAATTCATCGTAGCCCCTTGGTCCCAGTTCGGTGTCATTAGAGGCATCAGGCCCTACTTCACCCCAGTATAAAAAGCCTGTTTTGCTGTCAATGGTTGGCCTCCAGGGGTTGCGGTGCCCCATTGTATAAATCTCGGGCTTTGTTTTTTCAGTTCCTTTTGGAAACAGGTTGCCTTCCGGTATCGTGTATGCGCCATCGTCAGTTGGATGGATCCTCAGGATTTTTCCGCGGAGGTCATTGGTATTACCAGCAGTACGCTGGTCATCCGAATTTTCCATACCCGGTCTTTCATCAAGGTTTGATGTACCTGATTGTGGATTTACGGTATTGTTACCAACAGTTAAATAGAGGTTTCCCTGCGGATCAAAAACCATTCCGCCGCCGGTATGGCAGCATTCTTCCCGCTGTGTGGGTATCTCCAGGATGATTTTTTTACTTGATTCAATGAGTTTATCTTCTCTCAGTTCCCACCTGGCCAAAACGTGTTGTTTGTCTTTAGGATCTGCGTAATACATATAGACCCAGTTATTTTTAGTAAAGTCGGGGTGATGAATAACGCCCATCAGGCCTTCTTCGGCGGGCCGCTTTTGTCCTTGTTTATTGACATAAAAGATGTTTACATCCAGTGTGGCTATCAGTTTGAGCTCTTTGGCAACCGGATCAAATAATTTGACCCCGCCTTTTCTTTCAACAAAGAGCACTTTGCCGTTTGGCAGAATGGACATCTCCATGGGCTCATCCAGCTTTTCTGTAAGCACTGTTTTGGAAAAGCGGTTATCATCGGGTTTTACGTCAATGCCGGGCTGCCTGGAGCCGGCGAGTGCAATAAGAATGAAAGGAATCGAAAACCATAAGAGTCTGGTAAATCTGTTGAGTAGTTGAGCAGCAGGCATCGTTAGTTTTTTTCTAAAGTTAAGTAACTGTATACTTAAATTAGAAATCCTGCGATGAAACCCCGGAAAACTGCGACGATTTTCCCTTATGCTGTTAAAGGTGGAAAGAATTTATCCAGCACCTTTTGCATTTCCATTTGGATCTCTGTATTACAGAGGTTTCCAAGGCTTCCCTCGTGTGTATGGTGAAGAGGCTGGGAGAGATCGAACTGGAAATTGCCCTGGTCAATCTGGTTTCCTACCGTCTGGTAGGCTTCCCTGAAAGACATGCCCTTGTTAACCAGTTCATTCACTGCTTCCACGCTGAAGATGTAACGGTATTTTTCATCAGCCAGGATATTCTCTTTTACCTCCAGTGCGGAGATCATAACCTGCATCATCTGCAGGCAGGACCTTAGTTCTTCCATGGCCGGAAAAAGGATCTCTTTGGTCAGCTGCATTTCCCGGTGATAACCGGAAGGCAGGTTATTCGTTAGAAGGGTAAGTTCGTTGGGAACAGATTGAATGCGGTTACACTTACCCCTGATGAGTTCAAAAACGTCAGGGTTTTTTTTATGCGGCATGATGCTGCTGCCGGTTGTGAGTTCCGGCGGGAAGCTGATGAACCCGAAGTTCTGGCTGAGATAAAGGCAACCATCCATAGCAAGCCGGCTCAGGGTAGCGGCAATACCTGCCAGCGCCATCGATACCAGTTTTTCTGTTTTGCCCCTGCTCATCTGGGCATAAACAGCATTCCAGTTAAGGGTTTCGAAGCCCAGCAATTCGGTTGTCCGTTTACGTTGTAATGGAAAAGAGGAACCATAGCCGGCGCCGCTGCCCAGCGGGTTCTTATTTGTTATGGTATAGGCTGCAGCCAGCATTTCCATATCATCCACCAGGCTTTCCGCATAAGCGCCCAGCCAGAGGCCAAAGGAAGAAGGCATGGCAATCTGCAGGTGAGTGTACCCTGGTAATAAAACGGATTTATATTTTTCACTCTGTGTGATCAGCAGCTCAAAAAGGTCCTGTACATCAGATCTCACTTCCAGCAAAGAGGCCCGAAGGAAAAGTTTGATATCCACTGCCACCTGGTCGTTCCGGCTCCTGCCGCTATGGATCTTTTTTCCGGCTTCGCCGATGCGTTGCGTCAGTAAAAACTCGATCTGTGAGTGTACATCTTCAATACCTTCTTCAATCCGGAAATTACCCTGTAATATTTCGGCATGAATTTCCTTCAGCCCTTTTACGGCCAAAGCGGATTCATCAGGGGACATCAGCCCTGTTTCGCCCAGCATGGTCACATGGGCTATGGAACCTTCCGCATCGTACCTTGCCAGGAGCAGGTCAAATTCACGATCACGGCCAACCGTAAAATTTTCCACCAGCGCCGATGTTTGCGTATTGTCTTTATGCCAGAGTTTCATACGTAATATTTATTGCTGACCGATTCCTTCTTCCAGTTCGTCACCCAGGTATCCCTGCTCCTCAGGCGGCGCGGGGAAGGGGAGTGAGCGGAGGTAATCAAAATCGGTCATGGCCTTTAATTGCCGGATATCTTCGATACTTACTTCTTTGAAATAGGTTGTAAAGAATTCGGTAAAGACATTGAAATATAATTCGATCAGTGTTTCTACCGGCGTATCGTATTCATGGATAGCTTCCAGCGGGATATAGACCGGGTAGTTAGTAACGCCATCATCCGTGGTTTCCTGGGGTGGGTGCACTTCAGAAGTTTCACTACCGTAAAGCCCCATGGGCATGATCATCATGGTCAGCCATGTTTCACCTTCTTCTCCAATGATGATATTATTGGGTACCAGGATATAATGATGGATATAATTTTCAAAGTACTCTTCCAGCTTACCAGAAAATGGCGGGCGTTCTTCGTCGATACAGATACGTTTAATAAAAAATTGCTTATCCATGCATCAGCCTGTTTAAAAGTTCAATATAAAGTCCGATACCTTCTTCGATCTCACTGGTAAAGATATACTCATCTGCGGTATGGCTGCGGGCCGAATCCCCGGGGCCCATTTTCAATGCCGGGAAATGCATCAGTGCTTTATCTGAAGTGGTTGGTGAGCCGTAGCAGGTTCTGCCCAAGGCCAGTCCCGACTGCACCAGCGGATGTTCTTTTGCAATGGAAGTTGCGCGAAGCCGGGTACTGCGCGGGCTGAGTTCACTGAGCATGTTTTTGCGCATTTCTTCCAGCAATTCTTCAAAACTGTAATGCTCATTGACACGGGTATCAATCACAAACCTGCACTGAGCCGGTACCACATTGTGGGCCTTGTTCTCCGTTTCAATCACGGTGACAGACATTTTTGAAGGCCCGAGCAGATCAGAAACTTTATCAAACCGGTAACTATTTATCCAGGCAATATCCTGCATCGCCAAATAGATTGCATTCTCGCCTTCATTTCTGGCGGCATGACCGGCCCGGCCATGTGCCACCGCATCAACCACCATAAGGCCCCGCTCTGCAACAGCCATCTGCATTTGTGTGGGTTCGCCAACAATAGCAAAGTCGATTTCTTTTCCCTTAAAAGGTTCCAGGAAAAAGGGATTTTTCAATACCGCTTCAATACCGTTAGTACCGGAGATCTCTTCTTCGGCAGTGGCAGCCACAACAAGGTTATAGTTCAGGTTTGGCTCATTGTAAAAATGCACAAAAGTTGCCAGCAAAGAAACCAACGGCCCGCCGGCATCATTGCTTCCCAGCCCGAATATTTTTCCTTCTTTTTCAACCGGGCTGAAGGGGTCCATGGTATATGCCTTTGCCGGTCTTACCGTATCATGATGCGAATTCAGCAGGATGCTTGGTTTGGCGGGGTCAAAATATTTATTAAAGGCAAAAACATTATTTGCAATACGCGTATGCTCCACACGCTGCAACGCAAAATACCGGCAGATGATCCCGGCAGTCTGGTCCTCTTCTTTACTGAATGAGGGTGTGCTGATGAGCTCTTTTAATAAGCCAACAGCGTCTGTATATAATGCTTTGTTGTATGTCATGTTACGGTGTTTAAAAGACTGGCAACACTAAGGCTTTCATAGTTTTCTATGATGGCCAGCAAAGGGTAATCCTGTAATTCCAAACGAGTATGGGTGGTTGCAACACCCACTACCTGCATTCCGGCTGACATTGCAGACCGTATTCCCGGTGGTGTATCTTCAAATGCCACACAACTGGAAGGATCGAGTTGGAGCTTGGCGGCGGATTTCAGGTATACGTCGGGGTGAGGTTTGCCATGCGATACTTCTTCAGAACCGGTGATGGCCTTAAAATATTCCCGTATACCCAGTGCATCGAGCGTAAAATCAATGTTGCCCTGGTCGGCGGCGGTAGCAAGCGCAATGGCAATCCCGGCTTCTTGTAAAGCTTTTAAAAAACTGTTCAGGCCGGATAAAGATTCGATATGGTCACGGTAAAGGTTTCGGTAAACAGACTCTTTTTCTTTTCCAAGGTTTATGATCTGTTCAGGGCTCAGTTGTCCGGGGAAAAACCTGGGGACGATCTCGGTAATGATGCCCACATTTTTTTCATGGTACTCATCATCCGTAATATGAATGTCATACGCTGACAGGAATTTAAACCAGGCCTGCCTGTGAAAATCCATATTGTCCACCAAAGTTCCGTCCATGTCAAAAACAACACCTTTTACCATTTGAACAGGGTATTATATTTATAAAGAGATCGTAGTGCCTGACCTGCCGGCAATCAGTTCATCCCATGCTTCCGCATTTCCAATGACCACTTTGCTTACGCCGGAATGCAGGGCTTTAAAGGCATTTTCCAATTTCGGGATCATGCCTGCGAATATTTTCTGTTCTGCTTTCAGTTTTTCAAATGCTTCAGGATTGATAAGCGGGATCAGGGTTGATTCATCTTCGGCATCAAGCAATACCCCGGCTTTCTCAAAACAATAGACCAGGGTGCATGCATATGGTACAGACATTGCCGTGGCTATCTCCTGTGCAATGGTATCGGCATTGGTATTAAGCAATTGCCCATTTCCATCATGGGTGATCGGCGCCATAACAACCGTCAGCCCGGCTTCAAGGAATACCGATAACCTTTCCGCATCAATGCTGTCCACATCACCCACAAAGCCATAATCCAATGTTGGATGAATGCGTTTGTGTGCACGGATGATATCCGCATCCGCGCCGCAGAGCCCGATGGCGGGACAGTTGTTTGACTGTAAAAGCGAAACGATATTTTTATTGATAAAACCGGCGTAGACCATTGTCACAATTCTTAGTGTATCCGCATCCGTTATTCTTCTTCCTTCCACCATCTGTTGCGGGATGTGCAGGTCTGCCGCGAGTTTGGTGGCCAGTTTTCCACCCCCGTGCACGAGTATTTTTTTCCCTTTGAAAGAAGCAAATGAGCGGAGGAAAGCCTGCAGTTTTACTTCATCATCAATGATGTTCCCGCCTACTTTAATGATATGTAAGGTCTGGTCTTTCATGGTCAGGCATTTTCTTTCAGGGTATGCAGCATTTCGGCCAGTACAGCCTGGGCCGCCCAGACCCTGTTGGAGGCTTCACGGGTGACAATGCTGTTGGTTCCGTCGAGCACTTCATCACTGAGTTCCACATTCCTGCGTACAGGCAGGCAATGCATGACCTTGGCATTCCGGGTATTGGCCAGCTTTGCCTGGGTGAGCATCCATCCCGGATCATTGCAATAGATCTTGCCATAATCCTCGTAGGTGCTCCAGTTTTTTACATACACAAAATCTGCATCTTCCAGTGCCTCATCCTGGTTATGCATAATGGTTGCACCCTGTGTAAATTTTTCATCCAGTTCATAATCCTCCGGGTGCGTGATCACAAAGTCTGCTTCCCCCCAGGCATTGATCCATTGGGAAAAACTGTTCGCCACGCATTGCGGCAAAGGCTTTACATGCGGCGCCCAGGTGAGCACTATTTTAGGCTTGCGGCCGGCAAATGAAGCATTTTCGTTTATACTTTCCTGTATGGTTATCACATCGGTCAGGCTCTGCAGCGGATGCAGGGTGGAGCTTTCCAGGCTCAGTACCGGTATGCCGGCATACCTTATGAATTGGTTGATGTACAGTTCGCTGTAATCATCCGCTTTATTCTGCAGGGAAGGAAAAGTGCGAATAGCAAGTATATCGAAATATTTTCCCAACACCGGGGCGGCATCTTTGACGTGCTCAACCGTGTTGCCGCTCATGATGGCTTCATCTTCAAATTCCAACGCCCATCCTTCTGCCCCAACATTGAAAATGATACTCTCCATACCAAGTTGCTGCGCTGCCACCTGGGTACTCAGACGGGTGCGCATACTGGGGTTAAGGAACAGGCAACCGATCCTTTTCTGGTTACCAAGGAGATGGTCCTTCCAGGGGTCTTGTTTATAGGCCAGGGCTTTATTTACCAGCGCCCTGATATCGGTTACGTCCGAAACTGAAATGAATTGCTTCATGCCTTTGCTGTTGTTGGGGTATTTGCGATTGATAAAATTTCGTCGCTGACGGCTTCCATAAAGCTATCCGCATCCTTAAGGTTCAATGCCAGTGAAGGTAATAAACGAATCACATTGGGTTTGGCTTCACCGGTAAAAATCTTCTGGTTCAGGAGCAACCTTTTTTTAAGGTCCTTGATCTGTTCGGGCACATCAAAACCAATCATCAGTCCGCGGCCCCTTACATTTTCCAATTGCGGAATGTCAGCAAGTTGCTGCATCAAAACATTACCCATCTTCAGGGCATTGTCCATGAGGTTTTCCGATGCCATCACTTCCACTACGGCCAGGGCTGCGGCGCAGGCGAGGTGGTTGCCCCCGAATGTGGTACCCAGCATGTAATGTTTTGGTGGTATATGTGGTGCTATCAGGATACCACCAACCGGGAATCCATTGCCCATGCCCTTAGCCATAGAATATATATCGGCGTTGACGCCTGCATAATCATGACTGAAAAATTTACCGCTCCTTCCATATCCGCACTGCACACTATCGGCAATGTATACTGCGCCGTATTGATTACAAAGGGTTCGTATCTGTCTCAGAAAATCATCCTGGGCAATATGAATACCGCCAACGCCCTGGATACCTTCGATGATCACCGCAGCGATTTTATCTCCTTCTGCTTTGAAACAGCTCTCCAGTGCTTCTGCATCATTTAAAGGAAGAAAGATGATATTGTCTGTTTGATTTACCGGGGCAATGATATTCGGATTATCGGTGGCGGCAACAGCCAGTGAAGTACGACCGTGAAATCCTTTTTTAAAAGCGATGATTTTTTTCCGCCCAGTAAAAAAGGAAGCCAATTTCAGCGCGTTCTCGTTGGCTTCCGCGCCGGAGTTACAGAGAAATAACTGGTAATCTGTTTTGCCGGAAAGTTTGCCCAGCTTATCAGCCAGTTCTTCCTGCAGCGGTATGTGAATGGAATTGCTATAGAACCCTACTTTATTCAGCTGACTGGTGATGCGTTCCACATAATGCGGATGGGTATGGCCGATGCTGATCACGGCATGACCGCCATACATGTCAAGGTATTGTACTCCCTGATCATCCCAAACATAGGAGCCTTTGGCTTTTACAATGGTGATGTCGTTTATGGGGTATACATCAAATAATTTCATGTTGATTATTTTACCGCGATGACGCGAAGTTTAAAAGAAATTGGCTTTCAGCCTCAACCCTGCTTTTTCATCAAAACCAAACATCAGGTTCATATTTTGTACTGCCTGCCCGGATGCCCCTTTCAGTAAATTATCAATGGCCGAATGAACAACCAGTTTGGTGCCCACTTTTTCCAGCTGTATAAAACACTTATTGGTGTTTACCACCTGCTTGAGAAATATGGCTTCATGGCTGATGAACGTGAAGGGATGGTTGCGATAAAAGTCTTCGTATAATGATGTCAGTTCTGTTGCTGATAAATCACAACTGAGTTGTGAGCTGATGAATATGCCCCGGGTAAAATCACCGCGCCAGGGTACAAAGTTCAGGTCGATCTCCTGCTGCGGGCTGAGTTGCTTCAGTGATACCCCAATTTCATGCAGGTGCTGGTGCGTAAGGGTTTTGTAAGCCTGGATATTATTGGCCCTCCAGCTGAAATGTGATGAGCCGCTCAGGCTTTGCCCGGCACCGGTTGAGCCGGTTATACCTGTTGTGTGTACTTCTTCCAGCAAGCCGGCTTTTGCCAGCGGCAACAATCCCAGTTGAATGCCGGTTGCAAAACATCCTGGGTTGGCAATATACTGTGCGGTACTAATTTTTTCCCGGTTGAGCTCGGGCAGTCCGTAAATGAATTTATGGTGGCCTATACTCGCGGTATGGGGTAGTCGAAAATCCTGTGAGAGGTCGATGATCTTTACGCTGCCCGCGATGGCATTTGCTTCCAGGAATTTACGCGCCTCACCGTGACCGACACAAAGAAAGAGTACATCAATATCGTTGCTGAGTTCGCCGGTGAATAACAGGTCTGTTTCTCCCAGCAGGTCCTGGTGGACTTTATATACGGGATTGCCGGCGTTGCTTTTACTGTGGATGTAGCTGATCTCTGCATGGGGATGATTGATCAGTAAGCGGATTAGTTCCCCGCCTGTGTAACCTGCTCCGCCAACTATGCCAACTTTAATTTTTGTCATACAAATATTTTGAAGTTGTTAGTTGATAGTTTTTAGTTGTTAGAAACAGCCAATACAACTAACAACTGTATTACGTGCCTTTGCCAACAACCAACAACTATCAACTAACATCTGTATTAACTGCCTTTGCTAACAACCAACAACTAACAACTATCAACTATTTTTCTCGTTGACCGCTTTCCAGATACCGGTCTGGTTTCCGAAGATCCGGCTGAAACCACGCACATCCTGGCCGGTGAATCCAGTGTTCATTTCGCCGTATTTCCCAAATTTACTGCTCATCAGGTCGTAATCAGATTCGATACCGATCACCTGGAAGCGATAGGGGAGCAACTGGACAAAAACTTTACCGGTTACATTTTGCTGTGAATGTTCCAGGAAGGACTCAATATCCCGCATCACCGGGTCGAGTATCTGACCTTCGTGCAGCCAGTTACCATAGAACTGGGATAAGGTATCTTTCCATTGCAATTGCCATTTGGTGAGCACATGTTTTTCCAGCGCATGATGCGCCTTGAGGATGACCATCGGGGCTGCTGCTTCAAAGCCGACACGACCTTTGATGCCAATAATGGTATCGCCCACATGAATATCACGGCCAATGCCATAAGGCCCGGCCAGTTGCTGCAGGTATTGAATGGCCTCTGATGGGTGGCCGAAGGTTTTTTCGTTTACGCCTGTCAGTTCTCCTTTATTGAATTCGAGTACAACTTCTTCCTCACCGGTTTTTGTCACCTGTGTAGGCCAGGCAGATTCCGGAAGCAGGCCTTTTGACGACAATGTTTCCCTGCCGCCAACGCTGGTGCCCCAGAGCCCTTTATTGATCGAATAAAGCGCTTTGTCGAAATTCATCTCAACGCCTTTTTCTTTCAGGTAGTTGATCTCTTCCTCACGGCTGAGTTGAAGGTCACGTATAGGGGTGATGATCTCCACACCGGGGATCATAATATGGAATATCATGTCAAAACGGACCTGGTCGTTGCCGGCACCGGTGCTGCCATGAGCCACGGCATCCGCAGAAAGTTTTTGCGCGTGTTCCGCAATATGCAGTGCCTGGCTTAGCCTTTCTGCGCTTACACTCAGGGGATAGGTATTATTTTTCAGCACATTTCCATATACCAGGTAACGGATGATCCTGTCATAATATGTTTTAACGGCATCTACGGTTGTATGCGATTTTACGCCAAGGGTGTAGGCGTGTTTTTCAATCTCAGCCAGTTCGGATGCCGTGAATCCGCCGGTATTGACAATGATGCTGTGTACTTCATAGCCCTTGTCTTCACCGAGGTATTTTACACAATACGAAGTATCGAGTCCGCCGCTGAAGCCCAGTACAACCTTTTTTGCCATGCTGTTTTATTTTTACACTAGAGATGAAAGAAATGATATAAGAATGATTTCACTGGCCCGCCGCCGGATTCTTTTTTCAGAAATGGCTGAAGGAATTTCCATTGCTTGAAAGAAGACAATCGCTCGAGGACCTTTGATTTCTTTTCAAAAAACTCTTTGGTTTCTTCGGGTTCATAATGATCCGCAGGATCAAAAAGCATGGCGGTGCACATACAATTCTTCCTGCCCTTGCTCATGAGGATCTCGTAATTGACACAGCTTTTACAACCTGCCCAGAACGCTTCGTCCTGTGTGAGTTCGGAATAGGTGACGGGTTCGTAACCCAGTTCGGAATTGATCTTCATTACGGCAAGGCCGGTGGTGAGGCCAAATATTTTGGAATTGGGATATTTCTCCCGGCTGAGTGCAAAGATTTTTTTCTTGATCTGGCGCGCCAGTCCGCCCTTTCGAAACTTAGAAGAAACGATCAGGCCTGAATTGGCCACATATTCACCGTGGCTCCAGGTTTCGATATAACAAAAGCCGGCCCATTCGCCTTCTTCGCTCAGTGCGATCACGGCCTTGCCTTCTTTCATTTTTTCCCGGATGTACTCCGGTGTTCGTTTAGCGATACCCGTGCCGCGGGCTTTGGCCGATTCGGCCATTTCTTCACATATGGTTTCCGCGAAATGAAAATGAGATTCATCTGCGTTAAATAGCTGAAATTTCTGCTGCTGCTGCTGGTCCATTTTAAGAGATTGAAGGGAAATACAATACTGGCCGGTTTGCCAGGTTCATTTCTTATCCCCTGGGGGATGCATAGTTCCACTGCCTGAGAGGATCCTATGAAAGGAGTAGTATCAACGTCGCACCCAAAAGGGGGTAGTGCGGTTAGAAAAAACTGTTCCCGGGAGAACAGGAAAAACCCAACGCATGGAAACGCCTGTCGACGTCTCTTTTGCGGATAATATGGTCAGGTTTTTTGACATGTTTATAAGATCAGTTCTTGATTCAAAAGTTTAACAGGTGCAAAAAAAGACAATTTTTTAATAATATGGGGAAAAACTTTGCTTGCAGACCGTTAAATTTTTGAGAGGGGGGATTTTTTACACTGTCGGTTGCCATTCCGGATGAAAAAAGCGGCTGCTGGCAATCATTGCCTTATTTTGCCGCCAAATTTCCTGTATGCGATATGTAATCCTGTTGATTTCGGTTTTAGCCAGTTTCAGTTCCCCCGCCCAGAAGATCAATAAACTCATAAAAGAGAAAAAAGTAAAAGCTGTATTAAGCACTCTCGCGGCAGATGATATGCAAGGCAGAAAGCCCCAGACGCCGGGTATTGAAAAAGCGGCCAACTTCATTGCGGCTGAGTTTGCCGCAGCAGGCCTTGAAACACTGGAAAAGAATAACGGTTCTTTTTTACAAGCCTTTACCACTTTCAGGTCCGAAGTAAAAGAGCAATCTGTAACCATAAACGGAACTGCCCTGGAAAGCCAATCCTGCCTTTTTTTTCCGGGTGCTGAGCAATTAAAATGGGATAACAGCGGTGCGGAGATCAGGTATGTCAAGGCCGGGGAAAATGCCGTGCAAAAGATCATGGGAGAAGTGCAGAGTGGAAAACAAGTGCTGGTTGTTGCCGATACCAGTCACAGTAAGTCAGTTGCCCGTTTCCGTAATTTCCGGATGCAGCGCATGGAGGGCGGTGGTTCTGTGGTAGTGGTGCTTTATCCCGGAACCGTGGAGCAATACCAGGTAAATGTAACCGCCCAGCTCATTCGCAGTAATTATGCCAATGTGGTGGGTATGATCAAAGGGAAAACCAGGCCTGAAGAACGGGTTGTTTTTTCTGCGCATTATGATCACCTCGGCATAGGAAAAGCAAAGGACCAGGATTCCATTTACAACGGTGCCAATGACGATGCCTCGGGCACCACGGCGGTGATTGCACTTGCCAGGTATTTCAGTAAAATAAAACAACCTGAACGGACACTCGTTTTTGTTGCCTTTACCGCAGAGGAATCCGGCGGTTACGGGTCGCAGTATTTTTCACGGCAGATGGACCCTGCGTCTGTGATGGCCATGTTTAATATTGAAATGATCGGGACCAACAGCAAGTGGGGGAGGAACAGTGCATACATCACCGGTTATGAAAAATCCGATTTCGGAAAAATGCTCCAGGATAACCTCCAGGGCTCAGCCTTCGTCTTTCATCCTGATCCATATCCCACGCAAAATCTTTTTTACCGTTCAGACAATGCCACGCTCGCACGGTTAGGCGTACCCGCACATACGATCTCCACTTCCAAAATGGACAGTGAAAAATTTTACCATACCGTGGATGATGAGATAGAGACTTTGGATACGAAGAACATGACGGAGATCATTAAGGCGATTGCGGTGTCTAGTAAGAGCATTGTTGATGGAAGCCGGACGCCAACGAGGGTAGTGGAAAAGTAGCCAGTAGCCAGTCACCAGTCGGCAGTCAACAGCCGAAGGCATGAGAATAAGGAACAAAAAATAAGGAATAAGGAATAAGAAAGTCGGGAGTAGAGAATCGAGCGTTGGGAGCCAAATGGTTTTGTTTTGGGGAGCTAACATCCTTTTTGCATACCCATTTTAAATATTTTTATGATAATTACGATCGGTATTACGTAAAAAGTGGCTGATAATTAGAACATATACGGTCTCAAATCCTGGTGCCTGCTTTCGACCAACCGCATTACCTTTCTTACCAGGGACAACATAACTTATTGAAGAGCATATCGAAGGCCTTTCGGGGGATGTGATTATTGAAAGTTATTGTAAAGATTCTTCTATCAAAAAAATCCGTTTTGCCAGGGTATTTGTCAAGTTTGACCTGCATGGTTTTGTAAAATTATTGGGCGATATGAGGAACTGTAATTATTAGTATTAGCCTACCCCCGATATTCAATATAAAAAATATCTTATTCGCGCCATTGATTTTGCTTAGCAGTGTTATTAAGGAAGATTAAAGTTTTACAAAACACAGTTTTTTTAAGGGCAATTTAGCCATTGTAGAAATGAACTTAGGGTACCGAATACCGAATCGTTTAGACAATTTCAGGCCGAAGGGGCTTACCTTGATGGCTTTTTGGGCGGCAGCTTCATCCTAACGGGTCAAAATCTTGCTGGATATTAAGGGATTAACGTGTTGTGCTATTAAAATTTGTAACTATCATCCCATTTGAAAAGGTAAATAGGTTCCAGCTTATGCCCCGTTAGGGGCTACCTCTTTGTAGCGATTGATTTATTTTTGGTGTTTTGCCCCGTTAGGGGCTACCCTGTGAAAAGGTTATTTCCGGGTAGCCCCTAACGGGGCAATAATACCTCGGAAACGAATATTTCTACAAACAGGCAGCCCCTAATGGGGCAAAATACATTTTAAACATTATACCTCGTGCAAACATTTATGCAGTAAAATTATTTTAGCTTATTTAAATTTGGGCAATAGCTCAATTCAATAGCACAACACGTTAAGGGATTATATAATATTTTGAGCGAAAAAAGGTAAAGCAGCATTGCTTCGAAATGGCCGCCCATACAGGTTACTCCATTTAGCCTTAATGAGGAAACAGGGGGCAAGTTGAATAATCCAGCTCAAGAATTTGCTACAGAAAAGACTTGTGGGAGTAGCAAGGTTTACCAACCTCCCCCAAGATAAAGGTTCGGATAAGACACAGCAAGTATTTAATAAGTTTATGAGGGATTACACCATATTGCTACCCGGGTTTCAAAATAACTCTTATATATTTGAGAAGCCTTTATATATTGAATACAATGTTTGCATTCAGTTGGCTGAATTTGCGTGCTGAAGTTTGATTAACCCCACTTTATAACATTTTATATTTATGGTTAAAGACGCGCTGCGCATTGCGGAACTGGAAAAATTACTTGCCGAACGAACTGCCGAGTTAATACAACAGGGTGAGGAGCTAGCCGTAATTAATAGTGTACAGGAAGCCCTTGTACAGGAAATGGATATGCAGGCCATTTACGACCTCGTGGGCGAAAAAATCCGAGAGTTATTTGATGCACAAGGAGTAATTATTTCCACTTTTGATCATGAGGCAGGGGAAGAACATTTTCAATATGCTATAGAAAACGGGGAGCGTTTTTACCCCGAAAGCCGGCCCATCAATAAACTTAGGAGGCACCTGATTAACACCAAACAAAAGATAACCATAAATACAGTCGATGAAGCCGTTGAATGGTTTGGTAAAGAAGTGGTGCCTGGAACAAAATTCATGCAATCAGGAGTATTTGTTCCACTCATTTCAGGTGGTGTAATAACCAGTTATGTAAGTCTGCAGAATGTAGAAAAAGAACATGCTTTCAGCGATTCGGAAATCCGTTTGCTTGAAACGATTTCCAATAGCATGAGTGCCGCTCTGCAAAATGCACGGTTGTTGAAAGAAACCGAACAGCGAACGGCCGAACTTGCGGTAATCAACAGTGTACAGGAAGGGCTTGCAAAAGAACTGGACATACAGGCCATTTACGATTTGGTGGGAAACCGTATAAGGGAATTATTTGATGCGCAGGTGGTATCCATAGGCACTTTTGAACATGAAAAGGGGATAGAAACCATTCAATATTTTTTCGAAAAAGGTGAAAGATATTACCCGATTCCCCGGCAGATCGATACTTTTCGAAAGCATATCATTTCGTCAAAGGCAAAGCTACTGATTGATAAAAACCTGATGGAGGTAATTTCAACTTTTGGCGTGAAGGTTGTTCCCGGAACAGCAATGCCAAAATCCATTCTGCTGGTTCCTATGGTGATAGGTGAAAAAGTAACCGGCTATGTAAGTATTCAGAATATTGACAAGGAGAAAGCCTTCAGTGAATCGGATATACGGTTATTTGAAACGCTCGCCAATACCATGGGCGTAGCACTGGAAAATGCGAGGCTTTTTGATGAAACAACGCGATTATTAAAAGAAACCGAACAGCAGAAAGCGGAGCTTGGTGTAATTAACAGCGTTCAGGAAGGGCTTGCAAAAGAACTGGATATGCAGGCTATTTACGATCTTGTGGGAGATCGTATCCGTGCTTTGTTTAATGCGCAGGCTGTCATTATTGCAACATTTGATCATGATACGGCTACAGAACATTTTAAATACCTGATTGAAGATGGTCAACGTTTTTATCTGGCTTCACGCCCATACGATAAACTGCGGCAACACTTAGTTATAAACCAGCAAAAGATCGTAATTAACAAGGATTATGCCGAGGCTTATTCCAAATTTGGTCTGAAAACTTTACCGGGCACCAATCCTACAAAATCTGCTGTTTTTGTTCCGCTCATTATTGGCGATAAGGTAAACAGCTATATCAGTCTTCAAAATAATGAAATTGAAAATGCATTCAGTGAAGGTGATGTACGCTTGCTGGAAACCTTAGCCAACAGCATGAGCGTTGCACTCGAGAACGCAAGGCTGTTTGATGAAACCACAAGATTGTTAAAAGAAACAGAACAACGTACCGCTGAACTTGCAGTAATTAATAGTGTGCAGGAAGGGCTTGCCCGTGAATTGGAAATGCAGGCTATTTACGATCTTGTAGGCACTAAAATTCGTGAAGTGTTTGATGCGCAAGGTGTTATCATTGCCACTTTCGATCATGAAACCGGTTCGGAACGTTTCAACTTTCTGTTTGAAAATGGCGAAAGGTTTTATGCTGAACCTCGCCGCTACGATAAGCTACGCTACGAACTCATTATGAAGAAACAAAAAATTCTTATTAGTGAAAATTCAGCAAAAGCATTTTCTGATTTTGGTCTTAAAGTGGTACCGGGTACCGAAGTTCCAAAATCAATGTTATATGTGCCACTCATCGTTGGCAACCGGGTTACGAGTTATGTAAGCCTGCAAAATACCGATAAGGAACATGCCTTTAGTGATGCAGATGTGCGCCTGCTGGAAACACTTGCCAATAGCATGAGTGTTGCACTCGAGAATGCAAGGCTCTTTGATGAAACCAATCGTTTACTTAAAGAAACGGAACAACGTACAGCGGAACTCGCGGTGATCAATAGTGTGCAGGAAGGGCTGGCAAAGGAATTGGATATGCAGGGCATTTATCATCTCGTGGGCGATCGCATTCAAAAACTCTTTAATGCGCAGGCAGTTGTTATTGCTACCCTTGATCTTGAAACAAGATTCGAACATTTTAATTATGTATTTGAAAATAATTTGCTGGTTGAGTTGGGGTCAAGACCCATTACAAGGCTAAGGGAAATACTGATCGACAGAAAGCAAACCATTTATATTTCAACGAGGGAACAAGCTGTAAATGAATATGGGGTAATTGCAGTAGGTGATACAGCGATGCCTAAGTCACTTCTTTTTGTCCCTTTGCTATCAGGCAATCATGTAAAGGGTTATGTAAGCCTTCAAAATTTAGATACTGAAAATGCCTTTAGTGAATCTGACATCAGGCTGTTGGAAACACTTGCCAACAGTATGAGCGTGGCACTTGAAAACGCAAGGCTTTTTGATGAAACCACAAGGCTTTTAAAAGAAACCGAACAAAGAACAGCAGAGCTCGCAGTGATAAATAGCGTACAGGAAGGGTTGGCAAAGGAACTTGACATACAAGGCATCTATAACCTGGTAGGTGACAGGCTTTGCGAATTATTCCCCGATACCCAAACGCTCGTTATTCGGACATTTAATTATGAAACAGGGTTGGAGTATTTTAATTATGCCATAGAAAAAGGGGAGAAGCTTACTGTACCGCCACAGCCATTTATGTGGGCTAGCAGGTCTATCATAGAAAATAAGAAGCCCCTCGATATAAGAGAAAATTATGTGGAAACGGCTCAGTCCCATGGTGGAAAAGGTGTAACCACCGGCAAGCCGCCCATGTCGGCTGTATTCGTACCCATGTTGGTCGGCGAAATGGTAAAAGGCACCATAAGTCTTCAGAATGTGGACAAGGAAAATGCTTTTTCAGATGCTGATTTGAGGTTGCTTACCACACTTACCAATAGCATGAGTGTTGCACTCGAAAATGCAAGGCTCTTTGATGAGACTACCCGTTTATTAAAGGAAACCGAGCAGCGCACCGCAGAGCTTGGTGTGATAAATAGCGTACAGGATGGACTTGTAAGGGAAATGGATATCAATTCTATTTATGAATTGGTAGGCGAAAGACTTTGTGATCTTTTTAATACGCAAACCGTACTTATCAGAACCTTTGACCACGCCCTGGGACTGGAAAACTGGCGTTATGTAATTGAAAAGGGGCAACGGCATTATTCTGAACCAAGACCCATCATTTGGGCAAACAAATACCTGATTGAAAACCGTATGTCACTGATAATAAATGAAAATTATCTGGAAGAGGCCAGAAAGCATGGTGGTTCAGGTGTTTCCATGGGCATGCCACCTAAATCGGCCGTTTTTGTGCCGATGATTGTAGGTGATATGGTAAAAGGTTCAGTGAGTCTTCAAAATGTAGAAATTGAAAACGCATTCAGTGAATCCGATCTCAGGCTTTTAACCACGCTTACCAATAGTATGAGTGTGGCGCTTGAAAATGCCCGCTTGTTTGATGAAACCAACTTGCTGCTCAACGAATCGAAACAACGGGCAGCAGAGTTAAGTACCGTTAATAATATTAGCAAAGCATTAGCATCTCAATTAGATACGGATGACCTGATTAAAATGGTAGGGGATCAACTCAAGGACTTATTTAAGGCGAATATTGCCTATCTCGCGTTATATGATGCGGATACGAGGTTAATTCATTTCAAGTATCAATTTGGTGAAGAAATGCTTTCAAGGATTATTGGAGAGGGATTAACTTCAAAAATTCTAACAACCGGTGAACCATTGCTGATAAATAATGATTTGGCGGAGCAAACGGTTCAGATGGGCATACAACGTATGGGGATAGACGCGGCTTCATATCTCGGTGTACCCATTCCTGTTGGGGATGCGATTATTGGGGTACTTAGTGTGCAAAGCACCGAACAGGAAAATCGTTTTGATGAAAATGACCTGCGACTTTTATCAACCATTGCTTCTTCAGTGGGTGTAGCGTTGAAAAACGCAACACTTTTTGAAGAAGTTAAGCAGGCTAAAATGGAGGCAGAAAAAGCGAGTAAGGCCGCGGAACAAGCTAATGATGCTAAGAGTGCTTTTCTGTCCACTGTTAGCCACGAATTAAGAACCCCGTTGACATCCGTATTAGGTTTTGCAAAGATTATCCGTAAGCGGCTCGATGAAAGAATTTTTCCTGCTGTCAATAGATCCGATGCTAAGATTGATAAAACAATCAACCAGATCTCGGAGAACCTGCAAGTAGTAATATCAGAAGGTGAAAGACTTACACACCTGATAAATGATGTACTTGACCTTGCAAAGATTGAGGCAGGGAAAATGGAATGGAGCCAGGAAAATATTTTTATGCCCGAAGTGGCAGAGCGGGCCATTGCTGCCACCACATCTCTTTTCGACCAAAAGGCATTAAAGTTGATTAAGATAATTGACGCCGATCTTCCGGAGATTATCGGAGACAAGGATAAATTAATCCAGGTAATCATTAACCTGATATCTAATGCTGTCAAGTTCACAGATGAAGGCACTGTTACCTGTCGTGTGTATAAAGAAAAGGATGAGTTGATCGTAAGTATTTCTGATACGGGTATTGGCATTGCTCCGGAAGATTATGCTGCTGTCTTTGAACAATTCAAACAGGTAGGCGGCGATACGCTAACCGATAAACCCAAGGGCACCGGGTTAGGGCTTCCTATTTGTAAAGAAATAGTTGAGCATCATGGTGGCAGAATTTGGCTGGAAAGCGAACAGGGCAAAGGCAGCACTTTCTTATTTGCATTGCCGTCACAAAAAAAAGTGGTTTCGGAAAGGCCATTGCATCTGGATGAACTGGTAAATCAATTAAAAGAACAGGTAGCACATTCAAAGCTTAATATTATTGGAAACGCTTCCAATATTTTGATTGTAGATGATGATGATGCGATTCGTTCACTGCTGCAACAGGAATTGGGCGAAGCCGGGTATAATATTCAGCAGGCAAGTAATGGAAAAGATGCGCTGGAACAGGTGAGAACCTTAAGACCCGATCTCATTATCCTTGATATTATGATGCCCGAAATGAATGGGTTTGATGTAGCCGCAATTTTGAAAAACGATCCGCAAACCATGGATATACCCATAATTGTTTTATCCGTAGTGCAGGATAAAGCAAGAGGGTTCAGGGTAGGGGTGGACAGGTATCTTACCAAGCCGATTGATACGGGACTATTGTTTAGTGAGATTGATAGCCTGCTCGAACAGGGCAAATCCAAAAGGAAAGTGTTGATTGTGGATGAAAATACAGGTGCTGTAAAAACGCTCACCGATGTATTAACCACGAAGGGTTTTGAAGTAACAGAGTCCATTGAAAAAGACCTGGTAGAAAAAGCAATCGCCAATCAACCTGATATTATTATAATAAACTCTGCACTTTCCGCGAAACAAAATATTGTGCAAACACTGCGTTTTGAAAAGGGGTTGGAGAAGGTTTTGTTTGTGGTGTATCAGTGAGTTGTAGGTGCATTGCTAATAGGAAATGATGAATGCATAAGCAAATCTATAAATCAGAAACAATAAATCATAAATAAAAACTGATGCAGTATAAAATTTTAATTGTAGATGATGAAGCATATATCCGTATGCTTATTGAACAAACATTGGAAGAACTGGAAGATGAAGGGGTAGAATTTTTAACTGCGGAGAATGGTGAAATTGCTTTGGAGATTATACAGGAAGAAAATCCGCAACTTGTTTTTCTTGATGTAATGATGCCCAAAATGAATGGTATGGAAGTATGCCGGCGTGTAAAAAAGGAATTGGGTATGGAGAAAGTATTTATTGTATTACTTACCGCAAAGGGGCAGGAGGCAGACCGGCAAAAGGGACTGGATGTGGGTGCTGATGTTTATATGACAAAACCATTTGATCCCGAAGTACTGCTGACAAGGGCAAAAGAAGTGCTCGGTATTGAATGAGGTTTATCTTCTTTCCATACATTTCCCTAAACCTGCAGGATTAATTTTACCGATACATGGCGCAATCAATTTTAAAATCATTACTGGGTAAGCGAAGTGAAATAACCGCATGGCTGCATTTGTGGTCTGCGGCATATCATGCCGAAGTGGCGGTGGAAGATAACCGAAATATGATTTTATTTGGTACCATGCCTGATGGTGATGTACAAAGTTTTCCACTTTTACTTGAAAATGAAACCGAAGGATTTGTGTATGGTAAGGATCATCATGCATTTTTACTTGCAGGTTTATTAACCGTAATGATGCAAAAAGAAGCGGAGAAGAAAAGGCTGGGAAATGAAGTGCTGAATGTGTACCAGGAACTAAATGTAATTTATAATTTTTCGGAAAAGCTCACTGAGACCATAGATACCGATACTATTGCCCGGCTCGCACTCGAACAAGCTATGCATTCCATTCCATCACACAGTGGCGTTATTGTTTTGTGGAATGAAGACAGTAATCATTTGAGCATTGCTTCCTTGCTGGGAGAGCCGTTTTTTGATGAAGAAAACCTTGTACTGAATAGCAACATTTTACTCGGTATAGGATTAAGTGGTCAATCCGAAATTTTAAGTGATATTTCGGTATTGAAAAATAAACACATAGTAAGGGAAAATGTTCTATCGCTTATTTATGCGGGAATGAAAGTGAAACAACGAATGGTAGGTGCTATAATTTTGGCATCAACCTTAGCGGAACAATATACAGCAGCCCATTTGAAACTCCTGGTAACACTTGCTTTGCAATCGGCTACCGCTATTGAAAGCTCAACGCTGTATGAAAAGAATATAAGGGAAGTTCGCGAACGCGAAGAAGCTATACTGCGCATTCATGAAATCACCAAAAAATTTGTACCTAGTGAATTTATATTTTCACTCGGTAAGGAAGACATAACGGATGTAAGGCTTGGCGATCTGGTGGAAAAGAATGTAACTGTTTTGTTTACTGACATCCGTGATTTTACCACTTTGTCGGAGAAAATGACACCGAAGGAAAACTTTCGGTTTGTTTCATCCTTCAATGAGCGGCTTGGCCCCATTATAAGAAGCCATCATGGTTTTATTAATCAATACCTCGGAGATTCTATAATGGCCATTTTCCCTGAAAACCCGGCAGATGCATTGAATGCAGCAATTGAAATGCAGCAAGCTATACTTGACTTGAATATGGAAAGACTGCAGAAGGGTCTTACTGCCATAAATGCGGGCATTGGCATGCATACCGGCCCGCTTATTATGGGTATAACGGGCGATGAGCACCGGCTGGATGCTGCTACTATTTCCGATACGGTGAATACCGCTGCGCGTATAGAAGGGCTTACCAAATATTATAAATCTCCCTTATTGCTTAGCAGTCATACACTCAATCATATTCCCGAGCATCATAATTACCATTTCAGGCGCCTGGGAAAAGTTTTACTCAAAGGGAAAAATAATCAGATTGATATTGTAGAATGTTTGAATGGGGAAAATGAAACCATAAGGGAAAGTAAGGCACTTACTATTCATAAATTTAATGATGCGGTTTATTTTTTTCAGCAGCAGCAATTTACAAGTGCCATCGAATTATTCAGGCAAATTCTTGCCATCGATCCCGATGATTTTACATCAGCCATTTTTATGGAAAAAGCTGCGCAATACTTATATCATGGGCCACCTGAAAATTGGAGTGGTGCGGTAGAGATCCAGATAAAGTAAAAGCTTCCCTGATAAAAAAATCACCCTCCTGATAAAAAATCAACCAATGCATCTTTCAAGTCAGGGAAGATTCAATTTTAAAACTTTACATATTTTGGCTGTTCCAACTCCAGACTATTTCTACGGCTGTTGACTCTTGACTCTTGACTCCCGACTATTTCCAAGGCTGTTGACTGCCGACTGCCGACTGGCTACTGCCGACTGCTCCATGAACTGCCGCACTCATCTCCCTGATAAGAGAAATATCTTTTTCAATCGCATTTCCTACAACGATCAGATCAGCGCCGGCTTTACAATTGATATATGCTTTTTCCGGATCAGTGATGCCGCCGCCTACAAAAATGGGTATGCGTACCTGTTGGGCAACAGCGGCGATCATATTTTCGTGAACGGGCTTTTTGGCACCGCTTCCGGAGTCTAAATAAATCAGTTTCATCCCCAGCATTTCACCAGCCATCGCAGTACAAACGGCGATCTCGTTTTTGTCTGACGGAATGGGATTGGCATTGCTGATATAAGAAACCGTTGTAGGCGCGCCGCCATCAATGACCATATAGCCTGTTGACATGATCTCGAGCCCGCTCTGTTTAACGGCAGGCGCAGAGATCACATGCTGGCCAATGAGTAATTCTGCATTACGGCCTGATATGAGGGAAAGATAAAGCAGTGCATCTGCATAAGGTGACAGTTGTGAAGGGCTGCCGGGGAAGAGGATTACCGGTATGTCGCATTCTTTTTTGAATTGCTGTACCACTTCATCCAGGTGATTGGTCACTACCAGGCTGCCGCCCACCAACAGGTAGTCGACACCGGCATCCACCGCTTTGGCCGCAATTTCCTCTATCTTCAGCGGATTCACCTTATCTGGATCAACCAGTACGGCAAAGGATTTGATTCCGTTGGCCTTCTTTTCGGTAAGCGATTGGTAGATCCTGTTATGCATCCGTGTTTTGTTACTGTTCATGCAAAAATGCAAAAACTTTTTTGAATTGTGCGCCGTAATTAAACGAAGTGATTTTAACAGCCTGTATTGTTTACCAGGGCATTGGAGTGCGTATCTTTAAACAAAACAATTCCATTTCCGGAAAGGCCTGATCTGTCTATTGTATTTTACCCGCAATTCCAAAAAAAATTGCCCCAAACATGTGTAAAAAATAGAAATCGGCTACAGTGGCGCATTCATCCCGTTTTCCACACGGTGTTGATATTTATGGGTTTGCCGGAACAATAATGAAAAATATTTTCGTTGTCCGTCATTTTCGAAAAAAGAAGAACAAAAGCATTAAAAAACATATAAAACCGAGCCTTTATCATGCCCACCAAGAGTAAAATCCAAGTCCCCAATGGCCTGCAGTTCAAGCGCCATTTCACCTCGCCCGAAGTAACCGCCGTAGACATGTTTGAGTACGATTACCGCACCTCAATTATCCGTAACCCCAGCGGTGAGATCGTTTTTGAGATGAATAATGTGGAGGTTCCCAAACAATGGAGCCAGATAGCCACCGACATCATCGCACAAAAATATTTCAGGAAAGCCGGTGTGCCCCAGCCAGACGGCACACTTGGCCGCGAAACATCCGCCAAGCAGGTGGCCCACCGTATGGCCAATTGCTGGAAGGTATGGGGTGAGCGCTATGGCTATTTCGCCAGTCCCGAAGATGCCCAGGTATTTTATGAGGAACTGGTGTATTGTATCCTCAACCAGGCCTGTGTGCCCAACTCACCGCAGTGGTTCAATACCGGCCTTTTCGAAAGCTACGGCATCAAGGGTAAGCCCCAGGGGCATTATTATGTTGACCAGACCGATGGCCAGCTGAAGAAATCAACCTCTGCCTACGAGCGCCCCCAGCCACATGCCTGCTTTATCCTGAGCGTGGAAGACGACCTGGTGAATGATGGCGGTATCATGGACCTATGGGTTCGTGAGGCCCGTATCTTCAAATATGGTTCTGGTGTAGGTACCAACTTCTCCAACATGCGTGGCGAAGGCGAAAAACTCAGCGGCGGTGGTACCTCCTCCGGCCTGATGAGTTTTCTTAAAATAGGCGACCGTGCAGCCGGTGCCATCAAAAGTGGCGGAACAACCCGCCGTGCGGCCAAAATGGTCTGCCTTGACCTCGATCACCCTGAGATCGAGCAGTTTATCGACTGGAAAGTAGAAGAAGAGAAAAAAGTTGCCGCCCTGATCGCCGCAGGATATGCCAGCGATTACGAAGGCGAAGCATACAGAACCGTTAGCGGACAAAACTCCAATAACTCCGTTCGTATCCCCAATGCATTTTTTGAAAAACTGGAAAAGGGTGAAGACTGGGAACTTACTGCCCGCATGGACGGCCGTGTGATGAAAAAAGTTCCTGCCAAAGCCCTTTGGGATAAGATTGCTTATGCGGCGTGGCGTTGCGCAGACCCGGGTACCCAATACGATACTACCATTAACGAGTGGCACACATGTCCTCAGGGTGGCCGTATCCGGGCCTCCAACCCTTGCAGCGAGTATATGTTCCTGGACAATACCGCCTGTAACCTCGCATCAGTTAACCTTCGCAAGTTTTTCAGCGAAGACAACAACACTTTCGATGTACGCGGATTTGAGTATACTGTTCGCCTCTGGACAACGGTACTGGAAATCTCCGTGCTGATGGCCCAGTTCCCCAGTAAGGAAGTGGCCCAGTTAAGCTACGACTACCGTACACTCGGACTTGGTTACGCCAACCTCGGCAGCATGCTGATGGTGAGCGGTATCCCTTATGACAGCGAAGAAGCCCGCGGCATAGCCGGCGCTTTAACCGCCATCATGACCGGTGTATCTTATAAGACATCAGCAGAAATTGCCAGCATTCACGGTCCATTTGTAAGATATGAAGAGAACCGCGAGGATATGCTGCGTGTCATGCGCAATCACCGTGCTGCCGCCTATGATGCAGAAGACGCCTATGTTGGCCTGAGCATCAAGCCAATGGGTATCAAAGCCAAATATTGCCCTGATTACCTGCTTACTGCCGCTTGCAAAGCCTGGGATGATGCAGTCGAAATGGGCGAGAAATATGGTTACCGCAACGCACAAACCACGGTGATCGCGCCAACCGGCACTATCGGTCTGGTCATGGATTGCGATACCACCGGTGTTGAGCCTGATTTCGCCCTGGTGAAATTCAAGAAACTCTCCGGCGGCGGTTATTTCAAGATCATCAATCAATCAGTACCACAGGCCCTGAAAAACCTGAAGTATAATGATAAAGAAACCGAGGCCATCATCAAATATGCCGTAGGTTCTGCCTCTTTCTCCGGTGCGCCTTTCATTAACCACCAGACACTCAGTGAGAAAGGTTTTATAGCCGATGAGATCCGTAAACTCGATGAAGCCGTTAAGGCCGCATTCGAAATCGGGTTTGTGTTTAACGTATATGCACTCGGTGAGGAATGCCTGCAACGCCTGGGCTTCAAACCGGAACAATATTTCAATTTCGACTGGAACCTGCTGGAAGCCCTTGGCTTTAGCCAGAACCAGATCGATGCCGCCAATGACTATGTATGCGGTACCATGACCATTGAAGGCGCGCCTTTCCTGAAAGAAGAGCACTACCCGGTGTTTGATTGTGCCAACAAGAATGGTAAAAAAGGACAGCGCTACATTCATGCACACGGCCATATCCGGATGATGGCGGCTGCACAGCCTTTCATCAGCGGCGCCATTTCAAAAACGATCAACCTGCCAAACGAAGCAAACCTGAGCGAAATAGGTGATTGCTATATGCTTAGCTGGGAACTGGGATTGAAAGCCTGCGCTTTGTACCGCGACGGATCCAAACTCAGTCAACCACTCAGCAATAAGAGCGACTCCAAAAAATCAGAAGTAGAAGAAACAGAAGAAACGGCCAGCCTGAACACGGAGAGCCAGTTACTGGATGTGGGCAAGTTAACCGTTGAAGAGCTGCTCGAAGAACTTCAGAAACGTATGCAGGCTTCACCGGATACAAAACTCAAGCGCCAGCTTTCACGCATCGTGGAGCGCAAGACACTTCCTGCCAAACGCAGGGGCTTCACACAGAAAGCCAAGATCAACGGACAGGCCATATTCCTGCGCACCGGTGAATACCAGGACAGCACACTGGGAGAGATCTTCATCGACCTCGCCAAGGAAGGTTCAACCTTACGCAGCCTGATGAATTGTTTCGCCATCTCGGTATCAGTTGGTTTACAATATGGTGTGCCGCTGGAAGAATTCGTTGAGAAATTTGTCTTCACCAAATTTGAGCCAGCCGGAATGGTAGATCACCCGAATATCAAGAGCACCACTTCCATTGTTGACTTTGTGTTCCGTTGCCTGGCGTATGAATACCTCGGCCGCACCGACCTGGTGCATGTTCTTGACCGTCCCGAGGTTTCAAATGCCGGTACGGATGACTGGGATGATGTACCCGGACTGGAATATGAAAAGAAATCGCCGGAGCTCTCTGATGTACGTGTGATCGCACCTTCAACGCCCAATGGCAGCGGTGCATCAGCCAATCCGGCCAAAGCACAGCGTGCACCCGGAGCCATGAAAGCGGAAACTGCCACACAGGAATACATGAAGAGCATGCAGAGTGATGCGCCGGCTTGTAATACCTGCGGCCATATCACGGTAAGAAGCGGAACCTGTTACAAATGCCTGAACTGCGGAAACAGTATGGGTTGCAGTTAGTCTTTACCGGTAGTATGAGTTAGTTAATACGGATGGTTTTATTATATCGGGGGCTGTTTCAAAAGTATTTGAGGCAGCCTCTTTTTTGTTAGATGGCTTTTTTAAAGGATAATTGATAATTCTTCTCGCCTTTTTTAGAACTCATTAACCAGTTTAAAAAAATAGCGGTACTGCCGGAGGAAGAATAAACGCTCGTACTTAAAATGATTACCGTCTACATGAGGGATTTTAATACACAACAGGCGTATGCATCGTAAGTTTTAATATTCAAAACAAATGAACAATAGTAAAACAAACTTTTTATTTCTGCTACTGGGCATTTCTTTAATTGGGTCTACAATGGCTGCAATTAAGTCTCACACATTGCCATTGTTTTGGGAAATACTGTTTGGAGCAATTGTTTTTATGCTTGTCTCAATGGCTATTTCTTCTGTGATAACATTGATAGCTATGGTATCTTCAAAAAAATTCAGCTTTAGCATCT
>JBGSHT010000091.1:0-9468 GCA_041752135.1 Chitinophagaceae bacterium
TCTGACCGTGAACATACCTCAGGGGTTGTTTAGACCGGGATCCGCTCTCACTCTTTTTCACTTTGTAATCCAAAACTATTGGCTTGTAACTTATAATCTCAAAGAGCTATTTACTTATTTTTGTAAACATAGGAGACCGAGGACGGTCCAGACCGGGTACAGTAGGGATCCCAGTCTGACTGTCTCCGTCTGACTGCCTGTGGAAAATAGAGGCCAACAATCAGGTCAGGCGGTCAGACCGAGGACGATAGGAATTCCGGTCGGTCACCAACCTCCTGAGCAGGGAAAAATTATTAAGCAAAGCATACTATTTTCATGAAGCATTTATTTTTATTTATACTGATCAGCATGACATTAAGCTTACGGGCACAGATACCTGATTTCAGTCGTTATCCTGTTTATAAAGGTGATGACCTCGGCCTGCAATATTCAAAGGCGGGGTCATCATTTAGAATCTGGTCGCCGGTGGCTGAAAAGGCGGAACTGATTTTTTATAAGAATGGTGCAGGAGGGGATGTGGTGCAGACGATCAGTATGACTAAGTCGGAAGCAGGTACCTGGACAGCAGAAGTGAAAGGCGACCAGCAGGGGAGGTTCTATGTTTTTCGGGTATCCGTAAACGGTACATGGAGCCAGGAAGTGCCGGATCCATATGCAAAGTTGGTAGGAGTGAATGGCCGGAGGGCCGTAGTGGCAGACCTCGCATCAACCAACCCGGCAGGATGGGATAAGGATCGTTCGCCTGCTTTTGGCAGCAAGGATCCTGTAACCAGGAAGGTCATCAATCATAAAACGGATGCCATCATTTATGAATTGCATGTAAGGGATGCAAGCATACATAAGAGTTCGGGGATACAGGCAAAAGGAAAGTTCCTCGGCCTGGCAGAAACAGGCACGAAAAACCCAGCCGGGCAGGCTACCGGTATCGATCACCTGAAAGAACTGGGGGTGACCCATATTCATTTATTGCCATCCTATGATTTTACTACGGTTGATGAAAGCAGGCTCGACAGTCCGCAGTATAACTGGGGCTATGATCCGCTCAATTACAATACACCGGAAGGGTCCTATTCAACCAACCCGGCAGACGGGGTTACCCGAATCCGGGAATTCAAGGAGCTGATCAAAACCATGCATGCGAACGGTCTGCGGGTAGTCATGGACGTTGTATATAACCATACCATGTTCACCGAAACATCCTGGTTCAACCAGCTTGTTCCGGGCTATTATTACCGCCAGAAACCCGACGGATCTTTTTCTGATGCAACGGCCTGCGGCAATGAAACCGCCAGCGAAAGGCCGATGATGCGGAAATTCATTCTTGAATCCGTCAAATACTGGGTGAAAGAATTCCATGTGGACGGATTCCGGTTCGACCTGATGGGAGTACATGATATTGAAACCATGAACCTCATTTCCCGTGAACTGCATGCCCTGAAGCCGGATATTTTATTATACGGCGAAGGCTGGACAGCCGGCGGATCACCCTTGCCGGATACCCTGAGGGCGTTAAAAAAGAATGCGCACCTGCTCGACCGCATCGCTGTTTTCAGTGATGATATCCGTGACGGCATCAAAGGCAGTGTGTTTATACACGATGAAAAAGGATTTGCTTCCGGAAAAACAGGACTGGAAGAGACCATGAAATTTGGGGTGACTGCTGCGTTGAAACACCCACAGGTTGATTACACAAAGATCAATTATTCCAAAGCACCCTATGCCTCGGAACCATACCAGGTGGTGAGTTACTGCGAATGCCACGATAACCATGTGCTCTGGGACAAGCTGGCCATATCCGCACCGGAAGCAAGCATTGCGCAACGAACAGAGATGCATAAACTGGCGCTGACCATTGTACTAACGTCACAGGGTATTTCTTTTCTGCATGCCGGCACAGAGTTCCTGCGCAGCAAGAATGGGGTAGAGAACTCTTTCCAGTCGGGGGATTCCATCAATGCCATCAACTGGAACCTGAAGACGGAAAACAAGGCTGTATTTGACTATGTGCAGGCCTTGATAAAAATGCGCAAAGCACATCCGGCATTTCGTATGAACAATGCAAATGACATTTCCCGGAATATCTTTTTCCAGGAAAAACTACTGCCGCAGGTAGTGGCGTATACGATAAACGGTGCCGGCGTTAAGGATAAATGGAAGAAAATTTTTGTTGTCTTGAATGGCAGTGCCAAATCATCAGACATTAAACTGCCGGCAGGCAGTTGGAAAGTTTTTATTGCTGATAATTCGGTTAAAGTGATTAAGCCAATTTCTGGTACTTTGACGATTGAACCTTCATCATCCTGGATACTTTTTCAAGATTAATAAATACATTAACCGCAAAGAACAGCCATAGGCGGTTAATGTATTTCGTTATATCGCGGTTTTCCCTTATCTTTGCGATCTCATATGTTATTGCTCCACTGATTTGTATTGTTTTCTCCCATTCAAATGATGTGCAGGTTTAACGTAAGGCGGGTAATGTATCGTCGCTTTGATGGATAGCCTTACCACATTTTTAATCAAAATTTTTTATCGTGTCATTTAATCAATTACAGCTCATAGAGCCTGTTCTACGTGCATTAAGCCAGGAAGGCTATACTGTACCCACACCCATCCAGGAACAATCAATTCCGGTGGTATTACAACACCGCGACCTGCTGGGTTGCGCACAAACCGGTACCGGCAAAACCGCAGCCTTTGCCATTCCCATCCTGCAACTCATGCATGAACAACAAACCATGCATCATGGACGCAGGCCCATTAAAACACTCATTTTAACACCCACCCGCGAACTGGCCATCCAGATAGAAGAAAGCTTCAGGGCCTATGGCCGTTTTCTTGACCTGAAAAGCCTTGTCATTTTTGGCGGCGTATCACAGGTAAACCAGGTGCATGCATTGCACCGGGGCGTAGATATCCTGGTGGCAACACCCGGCCGTTTGATCGACCTGATCAATCAGAATCACATTTCTTTAAGGGATGTCAAATTCTTTGTTCTTGACGAAGCAGACCGCATGCTTGATATGGGATTTGTGCATGATGTTAAAAGGATCATCGCCAAATTACCGGTCAAACGCCAGACCTTGTTCTTCTCTGCAACCATGCCGCCGGAAATTCAGTCACTGGCTAATGTGCTGCTGACCAATCCGTTTAAAGTAGAAGTAACACCTGTGTCATCAACCGCAGATACTATTCAACAGGAATTATATCATGTGGAAAAGAAAAGCAAGGTTAACCTGCTGATTCACATTCTTAGTAATCCGGACATTAAAACCATGCTGGTATTTTCCCGCACGAAACATGGTGCGGACAGGATATCAAAAGAACTGGTCAAAGCCGGCATACGTGCTGAAGCCATCCATGGTAATAAATCGCAGAATGCGCGTCAACTGGCGCTGAATAATTTCAAGAGCCGCAAAACCAGGGTACTGGTGGCAACGGATATCGCCGCGAGGGGTATTGATATTGATGAACTGGGTCATGTGATCAATTTCGATCTGCCCAATATCCCCGAAACCTATGTTCACCGTATTGGTCGCACAGGCCGGGCCGGTGCCAATGGTATCGCCTTTTCTTTTTGCGATTCGGAGGAAAGGGAATTCCTGCGGGATATTCAAAAACTGATCGGTAAAAAAATACCGGTTGTTGCAGAACATCCATTTACAGGCCAATCCTTTGAGCAGCCGGAAAGAAAGCCTGCACAAAGCCTTTCGATTCAGAAAAGATTTGCACCTCCTGCAGCGCAAAGGGAGAGAAGATTTTCTCAGCGTGTGATCAAGTTGGCACAGGCGTAGGGGAAATCGAAAATCGAAAATCGAAAGTGGAAAATCGAAAGTAAGAAATAAGAAATAGGAAAATAGAAAGGGGCTTAACGGCCTCTTTTTTTTAAAATCGAAAATCGAAAGTGGAATACAAATAAAATCATGCAAGTGGAGCAGGTATGTGGTGAAGAGGGGGCTGTTGGCTGTTCCTCCCCTCTCTGGAAGAGAGGGGCCGGGGGTGAGTAAAAAAGTGGAAAATCGAAAGTAAGAAATAGAAAATAGAAAAAGAAGAAGTGGCTGTCTCATATGTATGTGAGACAGCCTTTTTTCATATGCATAGGTTGGGAATGTTGTATTTAATTCAAAACACTATTTGAGTCCGCCACAGTTCATCAGTCAAAGAACAGATTCATTCTTAGATTATTTTGCATTAGCCGGTTCGAATACTCGTTATTTTTAACGCCGTAAGTTGTAATGAAAGTTAAAAAGAGAGATTTTTTGGTTTTGGTTTGATCACGAAAAACTTGCAGCTTGCGATCCAGCTCTTTTGCATATGACTTGTCGATAGTAAATTCTTCTGTATAAAATTTCAGCTCACAAATGTTTATCGTTCGGTCACCGCGATCTATCAGCAGGTCTATCTGGGCTCCACTGCTACTTATGGTTCCCCGATATCTCCATGGACTTTCCTCACTGCTTATACCACTTATCCCTAATGCTTTTTTGATTTGTGGAATATGCTTCAGGCATATCGCCTCAAAGCTCATTCCACACCAAATTTTATAGGCATTCGTACTGCTGATTTGTGTCCACATATCATTTCCTGAAAACTTTTTGCCATCCATAAAGCGTAAGTAAAAAAGGGAAAATTCATCTGTCAGCCGGTAAATGGCTTCACGTGATGTCTTTTTGTAAGGTATTACAGATTGAATAAAACCAGACTGCTCTAACTCATTGAGCAAATCTGTAGCTCCTCCTCCTGAGCTAAGCCCACAGGCATCAATAATCTCCTGCCTGGTCAATCCTTTAGGTACTTTAGCAAGTGCGCGCACAGTTTTGATGTGATTGTCGGCATGCTCAAATAGTGATTGGTATAGATTATCGAACTCTTCCCGCAATGCCCCGTTTTTAGCAAAGCAAATGTTGTTGATTGCCTGGGTGGCACTTTGCCCTCGTCCTATATTTCGCAAATAATGTGGTACTCCGCCCATTACCATATAAAGCTGCAAAAGCTGGTAGTAATCCAGGTTAACAGAAAGACTTTGGAGATATGCCTTTGTTTCTGAGAGGCTGAAAGGCAATAGGCGAATTGATCTGGTGATTCTATTATGAAGACCTCCTTTTGCAAAGACAATATTATCAATCATCCAGGAGGCAGCGGAACCGCAGATCACAACTATAAGATAGGACTGACGACTTGCCCAGGAATTCCAAAAATGGTCAAACGCTTCTAAAAAACCAGACTTTCTGCTATTTAGCCATGGGAATTCATCGAAAAACACTACCCATTTTTTTCTCTTGTCTAAACTTCCCAGTATTTTTTCAAGGGCTGCAAAAGCTTCAACCCAGCTTTGCGGTGGCCTTATGGGAAGGGGTGAATTGGTTGACTTTTGAAAAGCATTGCTGAACTGAAGCAGTTGAGCCTTAAGTGAACCATCATTCATACCGGTAAGCTCGAAGGCTATTCGGTCTTCGTAATAATTTCGGATCAGATATGTTTTACCTATGCGTCGTCGTCCATACACAGCAATTAACTCCGATTCCTTAGTACTAATAGCACTTTGCAGAAGCTCCATTTCTTCTTTGCGCCCGATAATATCAGCCATATATATTAGCAGTATTAATTTGGTTTTGACTACCCGATATATTCCGGTATTTCTCAAAACGCACATGATATTTATGGTTCCGGCGGAATATAAAGATAATATATTTCGCCAAAACTCCAAAAAATATATATAGTTATGGCGAGTTATAATAATATTATATATCGCCATAACTAATATTGCTGCATAATTGTATATCAATATGTCGACTGAACTAAGTTCTTTCGGTGTGATATCGGTAAAAACGGCAAGGCGATAGCGTATCATTACTTTTATGTCCAAATACACAAGGCAATATTATGGCTGCGGTTTGATCAATGCAGCGCCTAAAAAAAACATTTGCTTCGGCCCTCGCGAAAGTGATAACCAGGCATGGAAAGGCGTTTTTGAACAGCATAACAGATACAGGAAAAAGACGAAGGGGCTCTCTCATGATAAATGAGACAGCTTTTTTTTAAGTATACAGGGGTGGGGGAGGTATCTTATTCCGCATTCGACTGAAAGCAAAAGAATAATGCATTTGCCTTGTATATTGCGACATCTCACAATTCATTTTTTTTAATTTTTTTACTCTCGGCTAAACTTTATACCTCTTAATTTATCCATTCAATATCCCCAAATGGAATTACCATAGACAAAAGTGTAAACTCACTTTCAGCATTTATTTTGTGCATGTAACATGATCCATAAAATGCCCATTCTTTTTAAGGGAGGCAGATAAAGTTTAATTTCAGCTTAAAACATGCATACTAAAAAAAACATCTCCGCTTCTTTTTGAATTTAACCGTTTCCTTAATGCCGGTAAAACGGGCCGGCGCAGAAAAACAGATGGAAGCAGGCTGGGATATGGTACGGTCACATCTTATAAGAATTGCGAACGGTTGTTAACTACATTTTCCAATCACCAGGATTATACCTGGCTAATTGATATCACGCTGAAGATGAACCCTGTTCAATTCCGATCCCGTAAGCAATACTGGGAGCGATTCTACCGGCAGTTCAGTGATTATCTTTTTGCAAAAGGATATTATGACAATTATGTGTCCAATATTTTCAAGATTATCCGGACCTTTTTCCGGTATGTACATCAGCAATACGGCTGGCTTGAATACCAGTTTTTGCCACATCGCTGGATACGTTCTGAACAGGTTGCCATTGTAGTGATCAGTCCGGACAGACTACGTTTCCTTTTGCATGACGAAATATTTTATAAGCGGTTAACCCCCGGCCAGGTTTTTATCAGGGATCTTATGATAACCGGATGTTTTACAGCTTTGCGGGCAAGCGATTTGCTAAACTTACGGAAACAGCAGCTTATCAGCGAAGGAAGCAGCACCTGGCTGGTGGTAAGCAGTAAAAAGACCCATCAGCAAACGCGGATATTACTGCCGGAAGCATTGCTGAAAATTTTCAAAAAATACCCGGCAAAAGGGAAACGAATATTTCCGTCAATCAGTAATGTGCATTTCAACAAGCAGATAAAAATTATCGGGGAGCTGGCCGGCTGGACAGAGCCTGTGATCTGCCAAAGAAATAAGAAAGGGATTCCGGTGATTGTTAAAAATAACAAAACCACTGATCACCGGTTTAGGTTCTGTGATATGATTACCAGCCATACCCTCCGCCGTAGCGCTATTACAGTTTTGCTCATGATGGGTATGCCGGAGCAATTGGTCAGACAGGTTTCAGGCCACCGGCCGGGCAGCAGGGAGTTTCACCGGTATGTGTGTCTCAGTCAACAATGGCAGGATAAGGAGAGTAGTAGTGCATTTGAAAAATTAATGCGGAAGGATGAAAAATGAGGAATCTGATAATAAAAAATGGGCAGTCTCTATAGAAATTTAGACTGTCTATTTTTTATCTCAGTTTTGTTACAATAGTTGAAAAGATAATGACCCTGGCCAGCGTTCTCAAAGTATCGGAAATGCATAACAATAAATGCTACTCTGACTTTAGATTTTTAAAACGACTTAATAAAGTTTTCAAAATCGATCCAGTCTTTTTATAATATACATGATTCCAAATATCAGACGATAATATATGAGCAACTTGATGCCATTAAAATTATTCAAAATCGATTTTATTAATCCGTTTATGATTGCTAAGTCCATTCAGGAAAATAACCAGGAAATTGGTCTTTGGACTCAATAAGTATTATTCCATACTCTTTAAATAGATCTGCATAAGTTTTAATATAACTCTCTGCTTTATCAATATTTTTTTCAGTGAATTCTAATACTCCAGGGTGTTTTATTCCATTTTTATCTAAGTAGATCTTAAAAGAAACAAAGTCGTGAACTGATAAATATGGATGTCTAATAATAGCTATTACAATAAAAAATCGTTGAGTATTAATAGAATCACATAATGAAATATAAATTTCCTTTCCGGATTTTTCATTAAAGTAAGTTAGTTTAAACTCTTCTTCATTTATCATTTCTGATTTGGACAATGAATAACCGAAATCATGAATAAAAGAAAATAAGCTTTGAAGTTTATCACTTTGTTGTGACAGTAAATTTGACCCCATTTGGAATATTATTTATCACCAAAAATCGTTTCCGTTTCCATCCTATAGAAAGTGCCTTTCGAATCCTTAGTTCCAAGACCCGTATCAAATACTTTATATCCTTCACTTTTAATTCTTTCTGCCCAAGCCTGATTTTCACGGAAGATCAGTGATTTTTTGACGATGTTATCAGGTACATTTCCTTTGTATTCTTCCAGCAGTTTTAACCAACTATATTGAGCACCAGCACTTGCTCTAAAAGTTTCGACTTTATGGGCGGTCTGTTTTCCAAATTCTTCAGCGAATTTAAGTACCCGTGAATCAAAATCCCTACCTATGACTGCAATCTTTTCAGAAGAACCAACCAAGACCCGTTCAGCTCTAATACCATTATAGACTATCTCAGTTCCTTTTAAGGTAGTCGATATACTTTTGCCAATAGGAGCAAAGGTTGAAATGACATCAAAACTAGTCTGAATATTGAATTTGGTCAATTGTGCTGTACCCGAAGCAATACGAGTATTAGCTTCAACATTATTTAGGTGATCAAGCTTTGTTTGAACATTATTTGGAACATTTTCATTGTGATATGACATTTTCTTTGTCTGGACAGCCGCTTTTTGATCTAGTCCTTTCTGCAATGTTTTTACACCCGTAATATCTCCAAATTTCCATTCTAACCAAATGTCAAAAAGCCAGTTGTTTCCAATAAGTTCCTTCCCATCCAAGTCAATTCCAAAAATTGGCGTATTACTTGCAAATTGATAGGGTGTTAATTCAGGGTAATCTTTTGAAATTGGATCCACACTCAAAAATCTCCCCAACCTATTAGATTCTATTGAACATTATCAGCTGCTATACCAGTCTGCCATTGTAGATTCCGGACCATGTTGACCCCCCATTCCGTTTCATGTTGACCCCCCATTCCGGGATGATGACCCCACCCTCAGAAATTGACTAATTTTTGTTATTGATGATTGGTTTTTTATATTATTCCGGGATGTTGACCCCCTTGCGATATTATTTTCTATTTATTCTTCATGCTGACATTCCGGCATGTTGACCCCCCTAAGGCAATTTATGGTAATGCGCTTTATGACGTCTTTTGCTCCCTTAAACCAAGGGAGCTATGTCACAAAAGCCAATTACAATGGATCATGTAAAACAAATTATTCAACTAAAACAAGACGGAGTTGCGATTAAAGAGATTGTTCGTCGGGTGGGCATATGCCGAAACAGCGTTCGCAAATACCTGGGCCGGGTAAATGCAGATGCAGAAGGGTTGAGTTCAAAAGAGCTGGCTGACAAGGCTTATAACAATGATGTACTGGAGTTCAATACCAACCGGCACCAGCAGCTATTTCTTTTTTTTGAA
>JBGSHT010000092.1:0-36798 GCA_041752135.1 Chitinophagaceae bacterium
CCTTGTTTCGGAATGGATAATTACGCTTGTATTGAATCAAATCATCGGGGACCCTTATGCAAGTTCTTTGAATGATCTCAGAAACCTATTCAACGAATAAAGGGGTTTAAATAGAGGATAGAGGATAGAGGGTAGAGGGTAGAGGGTAGAGGGTAGAAATACTCGGAAGGGGTTTTCTGTATTTACTAACAACTAACCTCTATCCTCTATCCTCTTTTCTTCTATCGTACATCAAAATTCACAAATAACTTTTCCGACCTCGGATGGCTCTGGCAGGTGAGTATGAAACCAGCATCCACTTCTTCGTGTTCAAGGGCATAGTTATGGTCCATGTCCACTTCGCCTGATTCGAGTTTGGCCCTGCAGGTACAGCACATTCCACCCTTACATGCAAATGGCAGGTCGATGCCCTGTTTCATGGCAGCGTTTAAGATTGAATCCCCATTGAAGTCAAGTTCAAACTGAGAAACGATGCCATCTAATTGTATACTAACCTGTGCCCGGGCATTTTCGTATTGCTTTATTTCAGCCAGTTTTTGTTCATCAATTTCTGAGATTTTTTGCGGGGCATTGAATAGCTCGAAATGGATTTTCTTTCTGTCGATACCCTTTGACAAAAGGAATTCCTTTACCGTATCGATCATCGCTGCCGGTCCGCACAGAAAGAACTCATCGATGGTTGACAGGTTCAGTATCTTATCACTTATCAAACTGCACTTTTCGGTATCTATCCTGCCCGCATGCAGCGCAGATTCTGTTCTTTCCCTGCTCAATACATGTATCAGCTGGAAGCGATCCAGGTATATATTCTTCAGGGCCTCAAGCTCCTCCCTGAAGAGTATGGTCTTTCTCTGCTTATTGCCGTATACCAGCAGGAATGTACTCTCCGGTTCTGCTTTAAGCGTTGTTTTGATGATCGATAAAACAGGGGTGATCCCGCTGCCGGCGGCAAAAGCCACGTAATTTTTCTTTTTAGCCGGATCAAGCCGGGTAAAGAATTTTCCAGTTGGCGGAAGCAACTCCAGTTCATCACCCGCTCTTAGCGAACTGTTGGCGTAAGTGGAAAATTTTCCTTCCTGTACCTGCTTTACAGCGATGCGCAATTCGTTATCAAAGGTGCTGCTGCATATGGAATAATTACGCCTCACCTCTTCCCCGTTAAGTGTAGCCCTTACCGTTATATTTTGTCCCTGTATAAAACCGAAAGTTTGTTTCAGTTCTGCAGGTATGTCAAAAACAATAGAGACACTGTCTGGCGTTTCCCGCCTTACTTCGCTTACTCTGAGTTTATGAAAATGAATGGACATGTAAAACGAATTTCAAAAAACTTTAAATTATTTTTTCAACCCACCAATTAGGTTGGCCACCATGCTTTCTTCCAGTTGCGCTGCAGAGATATTTTTTTTGGTCCTGTGCCAGAATTCAATACCCCGAACAGCGCTTAGCAATGTCAATACCACCACATAGGGTTCGATTTTCCTGATCTGTCCCATCCGTATACCTTCCTCAATGATTGTTTCCAGCCTGCGTACATATATCCTCCGCTCATTCAGAAAAGTTGCATGATACGGCTCTTCGAGGTACTTACTTTCGTTGTTTGCTACCAAAACCTCATCCAGCCTGTCTGTCCACATACGGATCTGAAAACGCACCACAGCTTCAATTTTTTCCAGGCTGCTGGTTTGACGGTCCGTCTCGAGTTCATTAAGCTGAGCGGTAAACGCGTTGGCGATGCGGAAACAGATTTCCTGCAGCAGTTCTGATTTGGAACGGATATGATTATACAAACTGGCCGCTTCCACACCCACATCACCCGCCAGATCACGCATACCAGTAGCCGAAAACCCCTTTTCCCTGAAAAGCCGGGCGGCGGCCAGGGTAATGACTTCCTTCCTCGTATTGTTTTTAGAATTGCTGATCCGGGCCATTTTTAGTTGAAATAAGAACCTAAAAATAAAAAAAAATACTAACAGTTGTTAGTATTTTCGTGGCTCGTAGCCATTTTAATAAAATTTACAATATTTAAATAAACGCTTTTCCCAATTTTCGATTTTCCATTTTCGCTTTTCGATTTTCTCTCAATAGCCTCTCACATCTTTGCCTTCCATGTAGTTCATAAAAGCCTTGTTAACCACCCTGTTACCACCTGGCGTTGGGTAATTTCCCGTGAAATACCAATCGCCGTTGTTTGTAGGGCAGCATTCATGCAGGTCTTCGATTGTCTGGTAGATCAGTTCTACCGGAAGTTTTACTTCCGGCGGTGTAATTAGTTCCGCAATTTTGGCAGAAAGTTGCTCCGGCGTAAAGGGTTTGTAAACCTGCTTAACGAGGTTTTCCATATGCAGATGGTTATTACGGTGCATTTCCTTACAGCGGGCATAGAGTTCATCCAGCAGGCTTTCCCTTCCGCTTTCTTTCAACAGGGCTATTGCTGCGCGAAATGCGATGAAATCGCCGAGTTTGCTCATATCAATTCCGTAGCAATCGGGGTAACGTATCTGCGGAGCAGAGGATACGATGAGTATTTTCTTTGGCTTGAGGCGCGATAACATCCGCACGATGCTTTCTTTTAGTGTGGTGCCTCTTACGATGGAATCATCAATCACTACCAGTGTGTCTTCTCCATTACGCACAGTGCCATATGTGACATCATATACGTGCTGCACCATCTCGGTTCGGTTAGAATCCTCCGTGATGAAGGTCCGCATCTTCACATCCTTAATGGCCACTTTCTCCACCCTTATTCTGCGGGTGATCATTTCAGTTAGCTTCTCTTCGTCAAAGTCCTTTCCCCATGCCATGATACGCTGCACCTTAATTTTGTTCAGGTAATCTTCCATGCCTTTAAGCAGGCCATAGAAAGCCACTTCAGCAGTATTGGGGATGAATGAAAAGATGGTATTTTTTAAATCGTTGTTGATCGATCTGAGTACCGGGCCGCTCAGGTGATGGCCAAGCGCGATCCTTTCGCGGTAAATTTTTTCATCACTGCCGCGGGAGAAATAGATCCGTTCAAAACTACAGGCCCTGCGTTCCAGTGGCTCAAGGATCTGCTCGATGGTATAGCTGCCATCATTTTTAACGATCAAAGCCTGACCAGGCATAAGTTCCAGCACTTCATTCTCGCCCACATTAAAACTGGTACGTATAGCCGATCTTTCCGAGGCTGCAACAATCACTTCATCATCAATATAATAATATGAAGGGCGGATGCCATGCGGATCGCGGATCACAAAAGAATCTCCGTTACCAAGTAATGCGCCAACATGATAACCGCCATCAAAAAGTTTGAAAGATTTTTTCAGGATTGAGGATACCGAAATATTACCCGGGCTTGCCTCGTCTTCCTTCACCTGGAAATGGTGCACCACTTCCATCATGGCTGCCAGGTCGCTCTGACGCTGAAACTCTCCGGGGTCTATATTAACCAGTGAAAAAAGTTCTTCGGTATTTACCAGGTTGAAATTACCCGCCATGGCAAGGTTGCGAGCGGGGATAGTGTCTCTTTTTATAAAGGGATGGCAAAAATCGGCGTTATTTTTCCCCTGTGTGCCATACCGCAGATGTCCCAGCAGCAGTTCACCCATAAACGACAAATGGCCCTTCATAAGGCCAGGGTGTTTGCGGATTTCAGGCTGATATTTTTCCAGTTCGCTGATCTCTTTACCAATGGTGGCAAAAAGGTCTGCAATTGACTGAGTGGCAATGCTGCGCAAGCGATGTAAAAAAGGATAGCCAGGTTCTGTATTAAGTTTAACGGTGGCAATACCCGCACCATCCTGGCCGCGGTTATGCTGTTTTTCCATCAACAGGTACAACTTATTGAGGCCGTAGAGGGCAGACCCTCTCTTTTGCTGATAGTACGAAAATGGCTTACGTAAACGAATGAAGGCCAGGCCGCATTCGTGTTTAATTGCATCACTCATGGCTATTAAATGAGAAATGCAAAGGTAATGTTTAATGGTAAGACTGAATGGTAGAAATACAGTATTGCACTGTACATTTTATCCCCGCATACAGCAGGTTGGTTCCGTTAATTATGCACCATATTGGTAAATGCTTTCTTAACCCCTTCGCAGTTCTGGAATTCCCTGTCTACCATGATATAATAGGTAGGCAATTTGGTTAAAAACCATTTTTCAATGGCCTTTTCCTTCTTTTCTTCCAGTGCCCTCAGGGCGATCTTATTATAATCATCGCGGAGATTCTCCCGGTGTGGCTCTGTTTTGCTGCGAAGGTTCACGATCCGCACACCTTTCTTTTCACGTTCATCTTTGAAAACAAGTGGCGATGAATACTCACCGATCTTAAGTTTATTGAGGTCATTAACAAGATCTTTATCAAGTTCGTCAATCGTCACATAACCACCGCCTGCGCCATTGATGATGCCGGCTGTAAATTTACTGTTCTCGTCCTCACTGTATTTATCCACTGCCTCACCAAAACTGACTGTACCTGCAATGAGTTTTGATCGGATACTATCCAGTTTTGTTTTTGCAGCACTCACGTCTTCATCTGTAACTTCCGGCACCCGGAGGATGTGGCGGATAACGGCATCATCGCCATTGCGGCTGACCATCTGGATAATATGATACCCGAATTTTGATTTGATGATCGGCGATATCTGGCCATCTTTCAATCGAAACGCTGCATTTTTAAAATCCGCATCCCACTGTTTTTCATTCTTATTGATCTCATACCGGCCACCGGTTTGCTTGCTGCCCGGATCTTCAGTGTACAGGCGGGCCATGGTTTCAAAGGATTTCTGGCCGGATTCGATCTGCTTTTTATAGTCGGCCAGCTCATCCTGCGCAAATTTCTCCAGTTCACGACCGGCTTTAGGATATAATACGATTTGTCCAACTACCAGTTCCATTTCATAGAACCTTAAGCTGTCCACAGGTATTCTGTCGAAATAATTCTTTACTTCCGTTGGGGTGATCTTTACATTTTCAACGATGCTTTTGCGCATTGACTGTGCGAGGCGGCCATCGCGGATGGATTGCCTGAAATCTTCCTTAACCTGGTAAATGGTTCTGCCGGCGATCTGTTCAAAAGCTTCCTTTCCGCCATATTGCATGATAAAGTAGCGGATACGCTGGTCCAGCTCGGCTTCAATCTCATCGTCAGAAATGGGGAGGGAATCCTTCTCTGCCTGGAGAATGAGCGCCTTATCAGCCATCATCCTTTCGAGGAGGAAACATTCTGCATCAGGGGGAACTTCGCCGCCCTGGCGTTTAATGTCGTCGATATAGTTGATGATCTCTGAGCGTAATACGATCTTATCGCCCACGATCCCTACAATCTTATCTGCCAGCACACGCGGCGTCTGGGCTTTTGCAAACACCAGTCCCAGCAGCATGATGGAAAACAGTAACCCTTTTTTCATACTCAAATTTGCACCTATTTAATTGCCTGTTCTAATACACAGGCCTAAATATTTCTTAATTCTGATCCAACTGACCGGTTTCCCTTAAAGAGTCCGCTTCACTTCCTCTTCTTCAAAGGCTTCAATTACGTCACCCACGCGGATATCGTTATAGTTTTTCACGGTCAGACCACATTCCATATTTGATGCCACATCTTTAACGTCGTCCTTGAAGCGTTTCAGGCTGCCCAGTTCTGCGGCCTGTCCCTCACCTTTGGGATATTCAACGATACCATCGCGGATAATACGGATCTTATTGTTACGGGCGATTTTACCGTCGAGTACATAGCAACCTGCAACGGTGGCCTTATCAAATTTGTACACCTCACGCACTTCCACATTGGCCACAATTTTCTCCTGGATCTTCGGTTCAAGCATACCTTCCATCGCGCTCTTGATTTCTTCGATCGCGTTATAGATGATGGAGTAAAGTTTGATCTGTACGCCTTCTGTTTCGGCCAGTTTGTTGGCCTGCAGGGATGGACGTACATTAAAGCCGAGGATGATTGCATCAGATGCGGTGGCCAGGAGTACATCACTTTCGGTGATCTGACCCACTGCCTTATGAACTACATTGATGGCAATTTCTTCGGTTGATAATTTCTGCAATGAGTCACTCAGCGCTTCTACGGAACCATCCACGTCACCTTTGATAATGATGTTGAGTTCCTTAAAGTTACCCAGTGCAAGCCTGCGGCCGATCTCATCGAGTGTAATATGTTTCTTGGTCCGGATACCCTGTTCACGAAGGATCTGTGCGCGACGGTTAGCGATCTCTTTGGCTTCTGATTCATCATCATACACTTTGAATTTCTCACCTGCCTGTGGTGCACCGTTCAATCCGAGGATCAGTACCGGTGTTGTTGGCGGGGCTACTTCTTCTTTCTTATTCCGCTCGTTAACCATGGCTTTGATGCGTCCAAAATGTTGTCCGCTCACAACCAGGTCACCAATATGCAGGGTACCGTTTTGAACCAGTACTGTTGCCACATAGCCACGACCCTTATCCAGGGTAGCTTCAACAACCGTACCGCTGGCTTCCCTGTCGGGGTTGGCCTTCAGTTCCAGCATATCTGCTTCCAGCAGGATCTTTTCAAGCAGTTTATCTACATTCAGTCCCTGTTTGGCAGATATCTCCTGGCTTTGAAATTTACCACCCCATTCTTCCACGAGGATATTCATACCAGCCAGTTGCTCATATATTTTCTGGGGATTGGCCCCGTCTTTATCAATCTTATTTACGGCAAAGATCATGGGCACACCCGCTGCCTGTGCGTGGCTGATGGCCTCCCGTGTTTGTGGCATCACCGCATCGTCCGCGGCAACAACGATCACCGCAATATCGGTCACCTTGGCACCACGGGCACGCATAGCTGTAAAGGCTTCGTGTCCCGGTGTATCCAGGAAAGTGATGGATTTATTATTTGGCATATCCACCTGGTATGCTCCAATGTGTTGTGTGATGCCGCCCGCTTCACCGGCCACCACATTGGCATTCCGGATATAGTCAAGCAAAGATGTTTTACCATGGTCAACGTGGCCCATGATGGTAACGATGGGCGAACGGGGTTTGAGGTTTTCTTCATCATCCTCTTCCTCGGTCTCTTCCATTTCCATCTGCTTCTCCATGTCTATGAACTCCACTTCGTAGCCAAATTCACTGGCAACCAGTTCAATCACTTCCGCATCCAGGCGCTGGTTGATAGACACCATGATGCCCAGGCTCATACACTTGCTGATAACATCGGCAAAACTTACATCCATCAGGTTCGCCAGTTCGCTCACGCTGATAAATTCGGTCAGTTGCAGTTTGTTATCCTCCAGCCCTTCGCCCATTCCATCGGTGAGTTCATCACGCTTGGCCCTGCGGTATTTTGCTTTCAGGCTCTTACCGCGGCCACCGGAACCGGCCAGTTTGGCCTGGGTTTCGCGAATCTTATTCTGGATCTCTTTTTCGTCAATTTCTTTAACTTCCCTTCTGCCACCGGTAGCGCCACCACGTGTAGGGGTAAACCTTCCGCCACCACCCTGGCGGCCAGGCTGTGCCGGTCTGGCAGGAGCTGATCCGGGAGGATTCTTGGTAATGGTAGCACGCGGCTTACCTTGCTGCTCTTTCTTCTCAATGGGGATGCGCTTGCGTTTGCGCTTTTCGTCGCTGGTGCGGGAACGACTTTCTGAATCAACCGGAAGTTCGATTCGTCCGATGATCTTTGGGCCTTCCAGTTCCGGCGCCTCAATTTTCATTGTCTCCAGTTCCGGTTCCGCTATTTCTTCTTCAACAACTTCTGCAACTTCTTCAACAACTGCTTCATGCACCGGCTCAACCACTGGTTCCTGGGCAACCGGTGTTGTTTCTTTAACAATGTCTTCCTCTGCTAAGGGTTCAACTTCTTTTGCCTTTTTTGCACCGCCTTTTTTAGGACGGGTAGATGAATCGATGGTGCTGAGGTCAATTTTGTCTAAAACCTTGGGGCCTTCCAGTTCAGGCGCTTCAATTTTAACTTTATCCGATACTGGTGCTATTTCTTCCACGGGCTCAACCACGGCAGGAATCACAGGCTCTTCCACCGGTGCCGGTGTTACAGGCACTGGTGCAGCTTCTTTTTCTGCCGCTTTCTTCTTCACTTCTTTACGGAAAGAAATCTCCTCCTCGTCTTTCTTCTTCTTAGCTTCTACTGCGTTACCCTTAGGTATTTCAATGGCATCACTCTTCGCCTTCGCTGCTTTGTCGGAAGAAAATTCCAACTGCAGTGAACGATACATATCCTCCGTGAGTTTAGAAGTAGGTTTTAAATCATCCTTACTAAACCCTTTGGTTACAAGGAAGTCTACCAGTGTGTCCTTACCGATATTAAACTCCTTGGCCGCGGCCATTAAACGTGGTGTGTTTGCTTCTGACATTTATCCTCCTACAGCTTTGTCGCTAGGTTTTATTCAATGATGTATAGCGTTGAAATCAGCATTTTCCCTGATGCCGTTTTCATTATCCTTTTTGAAATTCTTCTTCCAGCACTTTCCTTAATTCAATGATCGTTTCTTTCTCCAGGTCTGTCCTTCTTTCAAGTTCTTCCGAAGTAAGTACCAGCACGCTGCGTGCGGTATCACAACCAATGCGTTTCAATTCTTCGATCACCCATGGTTCGATCTCATCGCTGAATTCATCCAGGTCGATATCGTACTCTTCCATTTCACCTTCATTATCCCGGTATATGTCGATGTCGAAACCTGTAAGATCCTCAGCCAGCTTGATGTTCACGCCTCTTTTACCAATGGCCAGTGACACCTGCTCGGGGGATACAAATACTTCAGCGGTTTTATTTTCATTGTCGATATTCATTCGACTGATCTTAGCCGGTGTAAGCGAGCGCTGGATCAGTAACTGGATATTGTTTGTCCAGTTGATGACATCAATGTTCTCATTTTTCAGTTCCCGGACAATGCCATGGATCCTGCTGCCTTTCATACCTACGCAGGCGCCCACCGGATCGATACGGTCATCATAACTTTCAACGGCCACTTTTGCCCTTTCGCCCGGTTCCCGAACGATCTTGCGGATCACGATCAGTCCGTCAAAAATTTCCGGCACCTCGATCTCCAGCAACTTAGCCAGGAAGGAAGGGTGCGTGCGGGATAAAACAATAACCGGACTGTTATTCTTCATTTCTACTTTCTTCACAACGGCACGGATGGTTTCACCTTTTTTGAAATAATCAGAAGGGATCTGCTCAGATTTTGGCAGGATGATCTCGTTTCCATCCTCATCCAGCAGCAATACTTCTTTTTTCCAAACCTGGTAAACTTCTGCACTGATGATCTCTCCAACCCTGTCGCCATATTTCTTCACCAGGCTGTTCTTTTTCAGGTCCCCGATCCGGCTGGCAAGGGTTTGTTTGGCAGCCAGTATGGCCCTGCGACCGAAATCCTGGATATCAACTTCTTCATACAGGTCTTCCCCTACTTCAAAATCCGGTTCCAGTTTCACTGCATCACTGTAGGCTATTTCCGCCAGGGGGTCCTGAACGGCGCCATCTTCAACAATGGTACGGTGACGCACAATCTCCAGGTCACCCTTTTCGGTATTAACGATGACGTCGAAATTTTCATCGGAACCATATTTTTTACGTAAAAGGGTTTTAAATACATCTTCCAACACTTTCATCAGCGTTGGCCTGTCTATGTTTTCCGCGTCTTTGAAATCCTGGAAGGATTCGATTAAGTTGATACTTGCCATAACACATTCTTTTGACCCTGTCCACAGCCTGTTATACAGGTTGATGCAGCATGGGGAAATTTAGAAAACGATCTGAATTTTTGTTGTTTTTATGTTATCAAATGGAATGATATGCTCTAAAATTTCTTTCTTTTTGTTCTTGCCTTTTTCTTCTACCAGTGTGATCTGCGCCTCGCCCACTTCTTTGAGCACACCGGTTAATACCGTTCCTTCCAGGGGGGTAACCTCTGCCAGGCGACCAATATTCTTTACATACTGACGGTGTAGTTTCAGGGGTTCTTCAAGGCCGGGAGAGGAAACTTCCAGGGAGAAATCTCCTGCCGGATAGAGTTCACTTTCTTCGATCAGCTTGTAAAGCTGGCGGTTGAATGCCACACATTTTTCAATGACCACGCCCGTGTCTGAATCAAGGAAAACCTTGATGTTGTTGGTGGGCTTAATGGTTATTTCCACCAGGAAATAAGCGGGCTCCTGTTCCAGCAGCCCGTTCATCATCTGCGCTATTGCCTGGATTTGCTGATCTTTATTCATGGCTTGTAAAAAAAGAAGGGAACGGCTCCGTTCCCTTCTTTTATCTCTGTTTCCGGTGCAAATTTAAGGCTAAATGAGATGCAAAAAAAATTTATTCCTGTCGAAGGTCATTGAATTATTCGTGGCTTCATTAGTACCTTACAGGCAATAATTGACCTATGGCTTCAAAAGAAACGTTTTTCAGCTTTTTCAGTGAAAATAAGGCCCTGCTTAAAGAATATATTGATACCAGGATTGAATTGATCAAATTACAGGGTGCCAGGACGCTTTCCCGCACTTTCAGCCTGGTTATGGTTGCGCTGATAGTAGCCCTGCTTGCTCTTTTTGTACTTTTTTTCCTGGGTATGACATTTGCCTTTTGGATCGCATCCGTAACCGGAAGCAATATCATTGGCTTTGCCAGCGCATCAGGCCTTTTTGCCCTTATTTTACTTTTTGTAATTGTCTTCAGAAGGGTACTGTTCCAAAATCCGATGATCCGGATGTTCCTAAGGGAAACCATGGAGGAGTCGGAAGATGCTGATAACTAAACATTTAAGAAATATGAAAAAACGCACTATAAGAAATCTGGATTCACTTGAAAAAGAGATCTATAAGAGAAAGCTCCGGTTAAAGGAAATTGAATCCACCCTGGGGCATAATGTCGATCATATGAAGGACCATTTTGGGGAAATGGCACTTCACTCAATTCTCGGTGCGGGTAAAAGCAACCCAATGAGTATCACCGGCAACCTGATGATGACAGCCATGAACAACGAAAAACTGCAGAGCAGCCTGGCTGAATTTGTGGAAAGACTGGCAGAAAAAATCGGTGACGGGATCCATAAAGTGACGGATAAAATCCTCCATAAATAATACCTTTACCGGCCATTTATCTTAACATTTTTATATAATTCCAAAGCGGTAATTTTATTTTATTATGATACTACGCTTTCTGTTATACGGCCTGATATTTTACCTGCTTTTTAAACTGGTATTCAACTTTATAATCCCGCTGTTTAAAACCACCAAACAGATTCGGCAACAATTCAGGGATGTCCAGAGCAGGATGCAGGAACAGATGAATGAGCAGTACAATCAGCAGGCTCCATTCCAGGAAGGTCCGAAGCCGCAGAAAATAGATAAGGAAGACTATCTCGAATTCGAAGAGATAAAGGAGAAGTAATTAACCGCAAAGAGAATAAGGCACAAGGAATTTCTATAACAAATAACCCAGCACTTTTTCCACTCGTTCACCAGGCAGCAATAGTTTTGTCAGCAAACCTGCTTCCCTGGCCCCTTCAATATTATATTTATTATCGTCAATGAAAAGCGTCTGCCCGGCATCCAGCCCTTTTTCGGCTATGATATACCGGTAGGCATCCACATCGGGTTTACGGAAGCCGATGTCGTGGGAATAGTAGGCCTTATGGAATAAGTGGTCCACACTGCCAAATGGCGTTGTTTCCTTCACCGTCTGCTGGAATGCATTATAATGAATGATGTTGGTATTACTGAAAAGAAAGGTCTGGTATTGTGTTTTCAGTTGGTTTACAAAATGCAGGCTCTCCACCCTGAAATCCAGCAGCATGGCGTTCCAGGCATCAAGTATATCTTTTTCGGTTGCTCCCTCAGTTTCTTTTTGCAGGGTTTTGATAAAGGTATCCGGATCCACTTTCCCTGTTTCCAGATCGTCAAATAACTGCGTGGCTTTATAAACCGTAAACAGTTCATCAAAATGCGGAATGCCCAATTTGATAAAGGATTGTCTTGTTCTTTCCGGATCGAGATTGATGAGTACTCCGCCCAGGTCGAATATTAAAGAAGTAACTTTCATAAATAAAATCTTGTGAGTAGTGAGTAGTGAGTAGTGAGTAAAAGACTCTGCTTGAATGTTTACTCTCGACTCCTGCATTCGGTTGTATTCCCTTCCTTATTCCTTATTTTTACGCTCCTTATATCTAACTCCCTGGGCTGTTGACTCTCGACTACTGACTACTGACTCTTGACTACTAACTATTTCAAATGCGGGCTTTCAAAGCCCAGTTTTTTCAAGCCATTTTGTATTTCAGGGCTGCTCATGAATAATTTCCATAATAAGCCGGTCCGATGGTTTTCGATCATCACAATTATGGGTCCCTGGTCGATGGCGAGATAGGATTTAGCATACCAGTCCTTTGTTTCATTGAATGCATCCACAAAACCATACTGCCCCCATATTTTGGGACCAAGTTTATAATAAAAATGTTTGAGCGCCTGCATGGAATATTCCGGGGTATAGGGAAAAGAAGAAAGGGCTGCTGTTGGTGTTATCACTCCCAGGTCATTATCCGGCGAATGGGCGTTATATCCCTCATGATTATCACTTGCGGTCAGGCCCCAGCAATCAGCACCATAACCCTTGAATCCTTTTGGATTGCGCAAGGCGTGTTCCCGGTTAATAAGCACATGGTTTCTGTTCTGCTCCCAATAATCGGCATAGCGGTCTTTTAAACCACGGGGGTCCAGCCCGAGGAAAGAGTAATGGGTGAAAAATAAGGGGCCGCCATATTCAAAGCCCAGGGGAAGTTTTATGCCGTAGTAGGTTCTGCCATTTTTAAAATGATTGCTCTCCGCCCAGCATTTATGATACACACTGGCTGGTATGGAATAATCGGGGGAAGAAGCAGCCAGCACATAGGTTATGAGGCATTCGTTCCATCCCCTTAATTCGAAATTCATGCTCCAGCCGTTATTGGGGCTCCAATGCCAGTACAGAAGGTCCATGCCCCCGCGGGTATGCCAGTTCCATTCGGCTCCGTTCCAAAGCCAGTTGATGCGGTTACGCAACTCATTTTCCTTTGGGGTATCCTGGTTAAAATATTGTCTGGCGGTGAGCAATCCCTGGAACAGAAAAGAAGATTCTACCAGGTCGCCACCATCATCTTTGCGGCTGAAAGGTATGGTCTTGCCGGTTTCTCCATTCAGCCAATGGGGGAAAATCCCATGGTAATGGTCGGCTTTGAGTAAGAAATTCACGATTTTCAGCATCCGATCGGTAGCTTCTTCCCGGGTGACCCATTTACGCTCTGCACCAACAACGATGGCCATTATACCAAATCCCGAGCCGCCGGTGGTGGTCACTTCGTGGCCATAACCAAAACTGGCATTGCTTCTTTCCCTGGCCAGGCCGCTAACAGGGTGGGCGAAATCCCAGAAATAGGCAAAGGTCTGCTTTTGTACTTTTTCCAGCAAAGCCTCATCAGAAAAGGTTGCCGGGCTGCCCGGTTGGGCCAAAATCCCCTCCATGGAGAGCAGCAGGAATATAATAAACGAAAACGCTGATTTAAACATGCACTGAAATTACATTGTTCCATCCTTTTTTTATTATTTTTGCAGCCGTTTATGCAAGCGGTCATATTCGAGGGAAGATTTTCCCTGTTTAAGCCGGATTGCTTTGGACCTATAGCTCAGTTGGTTAGAGCACCTGACTCATAATCAGGGGGTCCCTGGTTCAAGCCCAGGTGGGTCCACATCGTTCAGACTGAAAGGTGGGTGTTAAAGACATTGCTCACGGTTCCAACTGTGGGCATTTTTTTAACCTTAACCTTTCATTAACCCCGGGCAAAATACATTTGCCCTTCAACATAAAGTATGAAGTCATTTCTCATAGCCTTAATTATACTCTTTACGTCGGGTTCTGTTTTCGCCCAATTGGAGAACAAACCTGTTTCAAACAAAAAAGACTGGTCGAAGGTAGACCTCAGTAAAAGGGCATCAGATCACTTACTGGTCCAGTTTGGATACGCGGGTTGGGCAAAGACACCGGATAGCATCAATGTGAATGGCTTCTCCAGGCAATTCAACATCTACTTCCTGTTCGACTTCCCTTTTAAGACCAATCCAAAAATCAGTGTAGCCCTGGGTGCAGGTGTAGGTACAGACAATATCTTTTTTCAAAACACAACGATCGACCTGATAAACAGGATCGAAGTGAAGTTCAATCGTGACTCGATCACACAGTACAAGAGATATAAACTCGCTACTGGTTACGCCGAAATCCCCCTTGAACTGCGCTATTCTTCAAACCCGGAAAACATGAACAAGGGTTTTAAGTTTGCCCTTGGTGCTAAAGTGGGACTTAATTACGATGGCCGTACAAAGGCAAAGGTAGATCTTGATGCCAATGGATTAGGCGGCTATACCTACAAAGTAAAGAGTAAAGAATTCTTTAATGGAACCAGGATCGTTGGAACGATGCGTGTAGGTTATGGCAACTTTACGGCTTATGGTACCTATAACTTAACTACTTTATTTAAGGAAGGCAAAGGCCCCAATATCAGCCCCTGGAGCATAGGATTAACCCTGAGCGGACTCTAAAAACTTATCATATTTAATGAGCGGGTATTTTGTACCCGCTTTTTTTATGCCCTTTACTCCAGTACTTCTACCTTTGTCTTTAAATCCACGTTGCATTGATCGATAAAAAGCACATTTTTAACCAGGAAGAAAAAGCAGTACTTGTAGGCGTTATCCAAAAAGACCAGACCGATACGCAAGTCAAAGAATATCTTGACGAGCTCTCCTTTCTCGCGGAAACCGCAGGTGCTGTTCCGGTAAAAAGATATACTCAGAAGCTTGCCCACCCGGACAGTAAAACCTTTATTGGCAAAGGTAAACTGGAAGAGATCAGGCAGTATATACAGGGAAAAGATATCCGCGTGGTGATCTTTGATGATGAACTCACCGGGGCACAGATTGGAAACCTGGAAGAAGTTTTAAAAGTAAAGACCATTGACCGGAGTGACCTTATCCTCGACATTTTTGCCCGCCGCGCCAAAACGGCACAGGCCCGCGCACAGGTGGAACTGGCCCAGTATCAGTACATCCTGCCAAGGCTGCGGGGTATGTGGAAACACCTGGAAAGATTAGGGGGCGGTATCGGTACAAGGGGCCCGGGTGAAACGGAAATTGAAACGGACAGGCGTATTGTACGGGAAAAAATCTCGCTCTTACGTAAACGCCTGCTCGAAATAGACAAACAGGCATCCACACAGCGAAAAGAAAGGGGCGAACTCATCCGCATTGCGCTTGTAGGATATACCAATGTAGGCAAATCAACCATCATGAACCTGCTCACTAAGAGCGGCGTGCTGGCGGAGAATAAATTGTTTGCCACCCTCGATACTACTACAAGAAAAGTGGTGTATGAAAACACACCGTTTCTGTTAAGTGATACGGTAGGGTTCATTCGCAAATTGCCCCATCACCTGGTGGAGAGTTTCAAAAGCACCCTCGATGAAGTAAAGGAAAGCGATATATTGATACATGTGATAGATATCTCTCATCCCCAATATGAGGACCAGATGAATGTGGTGCAATCCACACTTGCAGAAATGGGCTGTCACGACAAACCCGTTATTGCCGTTTTCAATAAAATGGACCAGTACGAAAAAAATACATTCGATGAATGGCTGGAATCCGAGATCAAGGAAAGCATGCTGATCGACCTGCGGCAGCGATGGGAAAATGAAACCAATGGAAGTTGCGTGTTCATTTCAGCAACCGAAAGAAAAAATATTGATGAACTCCGTGCTACCATACTGCAGAAAGTGCGCGAGCAGTACCGCATCCGCTATCCGTATAAAACCGATTTCTTCTATTGATGTTCCGGAATAAACCAGGCTGGTACAGGATAGCTGAAAGCCCTGAAGCCCTCAATTGGCAGGACAACGGTATTGCCGTTGCGGAAGTAAACGGAAAAAAGATATGCATCGCCCGATTCAGGGATCAATACCATAGTTTCGCCTATACTTGTCCGCATGCCAGTGGCGTAATGGCTGCGGGTTGGATTGATCCGATGGGGAATGTGGTGTGCCCGCTGCACCGGTATAAATTCAATATCACCAATGGAAGGAATACCAGCGGGGAAGGGTATTATTTAAAGACATATCCTTTACGCATAGACGAAAATGGGGTATATGTGGAAATGTAATAATTTCAACGCAGAGAAAAGAGGGCGCTGAGGTTCGCAGAGGTTGTTTTACTCCAGCACTTTTTCAATATGATATTGAGGCCGACTTTTTGATTCAAGATAGATCTTGGAAACATATTCCCCAATGATACCAAGAGAAAGTAATTGAATGCCCCCAATAAAATAAATAGGCAATGTTATGGAGGCCCAACCCGGAACGCTTCTACCGGTGACCACTACCCAAAGTACCCAGCCACTAAGGATGAGAGAGATGATAAAGATGATCAGGCCAATGAAAGATATCCATTTCAAGGGCCTGTTGCTGAAGGATGTTATGCCATCCATCGCCAGGTGCAGCATTTTCCGTAAAGGGTATTTGGATTCACCGGCAGTACGTTCGTGACGCTGATAAAAAACTTTGGCGTTAGGGAAACCCATCATAGGAAAAATTCCCCGGAGGAAAAGATTCACTTCGCGGTAGCGGCAGAATTCCCTGAGCACTGTGTTGCTGAGTAGCCTGAAATCTGCATGGTTATAGATCAGCCCAACGCCCATTGTCTGCATCAGCCTGTAAAAAACCAATGCTGAATTTTTTTTGAACCAGCTGTCTGCATCACGGTTATCCCTCACACCATATACGATCTGGTTGCCTTTTACATATTCCTCCAGCATTTTGTCGAGCGTATCCAGGTCATCCTGCAAGTCGATGTCAAGCGAGATCATCACATCACATTTATCCGTAACCCAGTGCATGCCCGCCAGCAAAGCCCGCTGGTGGCCCACATTACCGGCCAGTTTAAGGACTTTAATCTTCCCCCCGGCTGCTGATTTCAGGATTGAAAAAGAAGCATCCCTGCTGCCGTCATCCACTACAAGGAGGTAGGAAGAGTCACTGATCCTGCCTTTGGCTATCAGCTCATCTATTTTATTAAGCAGCTTCTCCAGGCTGTCTTTTAACGCAGCTTCTTCATTATAACATGGAGCAACAATAGCGAGTTGTGGAACTGGGGACATGCGCCAAAATTATGGAATCCCTTTAAACTAATGTATTTTGCAGGTTTAAGCACTAAAGCGTATGCAAAGTTCCGGGACCTACCGTTTGATCTGGATATTGGTTTGTTTTGTATTGGCCACCGGCCTGATTTTTCCTCCCTTAATGGATTATGATGCGGCAGAATATGCAGGTATTGCCATGACCATGTTCCAGCGCAACGACTGGCTGAACATCGTCAACCGGCAATATGCCGGCGGGGCGTTGTACGATTACTTAGACAAGCCGCACATACTGTTCTGGTCGGCAATGGCCGGGTTCAAGATATTTGGCATTAACCAGGTTGGATACCGTTTCTTTTCCGTCCTGCTTTCCCTGGCTGCGGCTTATGCCACCGGCAGGCTCGGAACGCATTTGTATAATAAACATGTGGGCAAGTGGGCCGCATTAATGTTCATCACTGCACAAGCCATTTTATTAGCTAACCATGATGTAAGAACCGATTCATTACTCACATCTTTTGTGATACTCAGCATCTGGCAACTGGTGCTGTTCATTGATACCAAAAAATGGCTGCCGCTTTTAACAGGCTTTATTTTTCTTGCACTGGCAGTAGGTACAAAGGGCATGATCGCTGCGCTTACCACGGGTTGTGTTTTATTCTTTTACCTGGCTGGAAAGAAAGACTGGAAGGGCATCTTCAACTGGAAATGGCTGGTGGGGGCCGTTTTTTTTATGGCCGGACTGGCGCCATTCCTCTATGCCTATTACCTGCAATTTGACCAGCACCCGGAGAAATTTGTAAACGGCTCTTTTGGTACCTCGGGTGTGAAATTCCTGCTATGGTCGCAAAGTTTTGAGCGATTTGCCGGTGACCGGAGTTTCACCAACAGTCCCGAGTTTTCATTCTTTTATCATACCATTTTATGGGCCTTTTTGCCCTGGAGCATTTTGCTGGTGCTGGGTGTATTCAATCGTGCCAGGGAACTATACCAAACCCGCTTCGCCTCATTCTTTCAGCGGGAACAATTGACATTTGCCGGCGTATGGGTGATGTTCAATATCATGTCTCTGTCCAAATTCAAGTTGCCGCATTACCTGAATATTCTGTTTCCGCTGATGGCCATTTTTTCTGCGTCATATCTCTGGGAAATATACAGGAAGCACCAGGCAAAGCTGATACTGAACCTGATGAAAGCGCACAGGGTACTTATCGGTTTGCTGCTGGCCGCAGTTGTTATCATCATCACCTGGGCATTCCCGTTGGAGAATTTATTGATTTTCCTCTGTGGCATGATCATGCTCTCCTTCATTTTGTACATCAATCGGTTAAAGTTTGCGGTTATGCCAGACCGGTTGATCCTGTTTACAGCAGCGGGAGCCTTGCTGGTGAATTTTATCTTGAATACCCAATTCTATCCGCAGTTGGGAAAGTATCAATCAGGCAATACCATGGCTGCGCAGATCCGCGAGTCTAAGCTTGATCCTGCTTCAGTGTACATTTATGGCACTGTGGTCAGGACCTTTGATTTTTATTCCGGTCGGTATGTACCCATGCTCGACAGTGCCGGGATCAGGAAACAATTAGAGACAGGGAAATCCATATATGTGTTCACGCCGGCGCCCTATGGAGATTCTCTTTTGTTGCAGTATCCGAAGGCCATTACTTTTTTAACCGGGCCGGATAAACACATCACCCGGCTGAAATTATCCTTTTTAGATCCGAAAAAAAGGATGAAGGACCTGCCGTCCTGCAGGGTATTCAGCCTGGAGCCCGCCATGCTTGTTGGTGATACGCTTACAGTGGCGATGCAGCGGGCTGACATTAAATAAAATGATGATTTTGAGCGATTGGGGTTTAAATTCCCTGAAATATCCTTTGAATTCTTCAGAATTTAACTATTTTTGCTGCCCCGAAAGGGAAAATACTGATAAGATCAGTTGGTCAGGTTTAAAGATCATTCCTCAGTAGCTCAGTTGGTTAGAGCATCTGACTGTTAATCAGAGGGTCACTGGTTCAAGTCCAGTCTGAGGAGCTTACATATCAACCACTTACGATGTAGAAATTGTAAGTGGTTTTTTTATTTGCATATAATTTGCACACGGGCAATAAAAAAGCCGCTATAGCTAACAGATTCCGAAGTGAACCTGAAACGAATACAATTAACGCTTTTTGTTGAGGAGAAAGATTCCGCAGCCATTGAGCAGGTTCGCAGCACATTCAACCCCGAACAATATCATCTGATTAAAAGTCATGTTACTTTATGCAGGGAAAATGAATTAACAGAAATGGACAAGGTCATTCAAAACATTCTGTCATTAGATCAGGATACCATAAAAATCAAGTTTGGAGCAGCAGTCAGATTTTTAAATGATATAGGCGTGCTGATGCCGGCAATAGGCGCCAATGAACATTTTCATTCGGTAAGAAAATTGATTTTAAAAGGCATTATCGACGACCCGGCTATCCAGGAACCTCATATTACCTTAATACACCCCAGGAATGGAAACTGCACAGATGAGATATTTGAGGAGATAAAAAAAATACGATTGCCAAACAGCTTAGGGTTTAATAAAATAAGCCTGATCGAACAAGTTAATGGTTGTAAATGGAAAGCGTTGAATGAGTTTGAATTGCCAGGTATAAACCGGGTATATCCATTTTAAAGAGGATCATTTTTATGTAAAATTCTTTTAATCACCATTGAGACAAATCAATGCATACTTACTAGATAATGAATTGTGTTATTGAAAGAGCAAATACAATTTCGCTGAATATACATGAGATCCTTGACCCTGGTATCTTGAGCAAACAATTCATTAGAGAAGCCCGGCTCAGGATGACAAGAGGATGCCGACAAATTGTAGCTATCCCAAATGACTGATCTTCCCCAGGCCTGTCATCCTATGTTTGTCCCGACAAAGGAGGGATCTTTGAGCATATCAAATCAGAAGACAGCTGCCTCGTGTTTGAGAAAGAGTGATGACCTTTTAAATAACAGAACACGTTCTAAACAGGATGTAATGATTATTGCTTTTCTGTGAGATGAAATGCCTTGTAACATTTTGTGTGAACGAACCCAGGAAAAAAATGTAAAGGGTACACCTTAGGTTATTTATTCTGAGTGCCGGTTTTTGATCCTTTTTTCTGTCAAATGAGATGAAATTTCAGAATTTGCAGCAATTTTTTTATGTTTCATCTCATTTACAAATTTCTGTGCCAAATGAACTTTAAGTTTGGTGGATGAAATTAACAGTTCCTTTTAAATACAGAATTGAAGTGAAATTTGTTTGCGATACATGATTTATATACTTTCAGTTTTGTGCCCGGGTTCATCAAAATATCATTTTCAAATTTTTAAAAGTTAAAATAATATGGCTAATAATTTATTACAAAAGAATATGAGGGTCTATCACCGTTATCTTGGTTTTTTTTTAGCAGGCATCATGGCCGTTTATTCCATAAGCGGAATCATTTTGATATTCAGGGAAACCGATTTCCTTAAAAAAGAAAAACAAATCACCCGGCAACTTAAACCTGATTTGAAAAATGAAGAAATAGGAAAGGAACTGAAGATCAGGGATTTTAAAGTTGATACTGAAAATGGCAGTATCGTTTCGTTTAAGCAAGGAACCTATAACAGGGCAACAGGTGATGCCAGTTATACTGCCAAAGAACTGCCTTATATTATTGACAAGCTCACAAAATTACATAAGGCAAATACCAAGCAGCCTTTGTATTATCTCAATATATTTTTTGGATTATCCTTGTTGTTTTTTGTGGTCTCCAGTTTTTGGATGTTTTTACCCAAAACAACCATCTTCAAAAAGGGCCTGTATTTTACCCTTGCCGGTTTGATACTGACGCTGCTGTTGATTTTTATATAATTAAGTTGAGCAGACTTGCGCTGAGATACAGGATTGGTTCTTTGAATAAATCAATTGCTGATCAATCCTGCATGAACCCCGGGGTTCAACACCTTGCATAAAGAATAACGGATATACTTTTTCTGATCACATAAGTTACCCTTTCATATTTAACAAGAAAAGGAATCTGGCAGAGGGAAAAATAAAATCATTAAAAAGCATAACTTTCTTCCACTATGTGCAGATGGCTTGCTTATACCGGTGCTCCTATTCTTATGGCGGATCTGATCCTCACGCCAAAGAATAATCTCATTCAACAGAGTTTGCACGCAAAATCTCCCAGGACCCCAACTAACGGAGATGGCTTTGGGATCGGCTGGTACGATAAACAGCCCTATCCTGGTTTGTTCAAAAGCATCAGGCCTGCATGGAATGATATGAACTTACAGGACCTGGCATCACACATAGAATCACCGCTGTTCATGGCACATGTGCGGGCCACTTCAAAAGCAACCATACAGGAAACCAATTGCCATCCTTTCAGGTATAATCAATGGTTGTTTTTACATAATGGCCAGATAGCGGAATTTGGTTTACTGAGGCAGGCACTGATGGCCAGGGTCCAACCAAATTATTTCGACAATATCCTTGGTTCCACTGATTCGGAACTGATGTTTCACCTGGCGTTAAGCTTTGGACTGGAAAAAGATGTACCGGCAGCTATTGCAGAAATGGTTCGCGTTATTGAAGCAACAGGTAAAGAAAATGGTGTTGCTGAATCCCTATGGATGACTTTGGGTATCTCAGATGGTAAAAATTTCTGGGGCTTCAGGTACGGCAGCAATGGCATTGGGCCCACACTTTATACCAGCCCCGACCTGGCAGAACTTAGAAGACTAAATCCCGATCTAAAGGGGAAATTTGGCGATTTTGCTGTTTGCGTGGTCTCTGAGCCAATTGGTGATTACCAGGACTCATGGCAAGCTATACCGGAAAATTCTAAAATTATTATCAGTAACAAACACATTGAGGTTAGCGATTTTAAACCTTAAATAATAATCCACAAGGAATTATCATTGATTCCATCGAACTGCTGCGTTTTGTACATGTCATACTTAGAGCAGAAGGGCTTGAACTTAAAAACGTGCGTGCTGAGCATGGAAGATTTACGGTTTACTATTAAGCCCCTGGCGGATTTAAGGTTGAACTAACTCACTCATCTAAAGCGCATGTCATGCTTTAATGTAAATGACCATTGATCCCAAAGTTCGTCCAGTACTATTAATTGTACTTCCAATTTTCTATTTGACCCTGATCAGTTTCACAAGGCCGAATAAAGAAACCAATGTCCAGCATCCTTCCAGAATAATGAATGGAACATATTTGAGCAGCACGGAAGCATAGCAGGCAAGTCCTGCACCGAGGATATTCATCACTAAGTAGATGGATGAATCCTTACTTATTTTGCCTGAAAGATTTAAAAAGAATGCAACCAGCAATATGGCCACTCCAATAAATCCGATCCAGTCTGTTACATTCATATGTGAAGTTAAGGGATGATATTTAAGATACTGTTTTTTAGATTTGCCCGGCTCTGAGTTTGTTGTTTCTTTGCAACTAATATATAATTGCGAAATTTATTCTGAGCAATGAAATCTAACATACGCCGGCATATAGTCATACTTATTATCATTCTGACATTTGGCACTACTACCCTTTACGCGCAAAAAGATACTATCATCACCAAGCAAGGTGATGTATTAATTGGGTCTGTCACTTCGGTAAGCAACGGCATTTTCTATTTATCCACGGTGTATTCTAATGATCCGATTGCAGTGAAATGGTCGGGCATTTCGCAGATCAAAACTCAAAAAGAATTCAAGATATTTGACAAAAGAGGAAAACTGTTTATTGGCAGTATCCATTTTGACAGTACAACCGATGATAATACATGGCAGGTTATTTCTAAAGACACCACCATTGACATTCAGAAAAATGAAATCAGTCAGATTTCCAAGTACGAACATGATAAACTCCGGGATAAACTGAAGTTGAATGTGGATATTGGCTATATCAGGACGAAAGATAATAACTCATCACAATTAAGCCTCGGACTGGGGCTTGGCTATGAAGGAAAAAGATGGAATCTGAAAATGGATTATCTCTCCTTTGCTTCACAGGTTGATACCATTATTACGGGCAGGGGGAATTTCGGTTTAACATTAACTTATATCCTGCCGCAAAACTGGTTTGCCATCGGTAGAAGCAGTTTTTTCTCCAGTACGCAACAACAACTTGATTTACGCATAACACATTCCCTTGGTTTAGGGAAATACCTGATCCACCAAAACAATAATCAATTAAGGGTTTACCTGGGCGGAACATATAACAAAGAAAATTTTTCCAGTTCTCTGGAAGAATTCACCAGTGCAGAAGCCTTTGGCAGTATCCGGTATGGGTATTATCGTGTTAAAGGAATGGAGTTGCATGCCGACTTTGTACTCTTTCCAAGCCTTACAGAATCAGGCCGTATCAGATCTTATATCAACACAGAACTTAAGTTCATGCTCATCCGTCATTTTAAACTGAGTTTGGTATATACACTCAACTACGACAATAAACCTCCCGTATCGAGCAGTAAGTCTGACTATATCCTGAATTTCAAATTTGGCTGGGAACTATAAATGAACATTCGGAGAATAGACGCTATTACAGCCGTACGAACAGCTTGTAATTTCATGTTTTTGATTTTTCCGACTGTAGATTATTTCTCTCTGTGGCTACTAGTTTATTGCTGAATAATACATTGACGTTTACGGTTTTTAAATCAAGCAAACCCTACAGCGCTCAATATATTTACTTATTACTGTTAGAATCATCAATATTCCTGATATGCAGTTCCTGCTGAGGTAAAGGAATAACAATGCCTTCTTTTTTAAAAGCTGCATCTACCCTGGAAATAATATCGCTTTTCAGGGAAGCTGACTCTCGCATATGAGTTACCCAATAGACCAATTCAAAATCAATGGAACTCTGGTTAAAAGCAGAGGCAACAACGGTAGGTGCCGGGCTCTTAAGGATTCGATCATCTTCTGCTATAACACTGCTTAAAATTACTTTTACTTTTTCCAGGTCTGAGCCATATGCTACACCAACGGTTAAACTGATCTTTTTAATATTTTTTCCCATCGTCCAATTGACCAGGTGCTGGCTCAAAAGATCGCCATTGGGAATGATCAGACAGGCGCCATCTGATAAGGTAACTACACTGCTCCTGAAGCCAATGGATTTCACCTTACCTTGTTTACCATTCACTTCAATATTGTCGCCCACATTGACGGGCTTTTCAAATGCTATGATCAGGCCACTTACGAGGTTGTTTACGAGGCCTTGCAAGCCAAGGCCAATACCAACACCCAGGGCACCCAGTATTATAGTGATCTTGTCGAGTGGAATACCTGCAGCAGCAAGTGCTAAAAATAATCCCATACTAATGATAAAAATCCTGACCAGTAATAACCAACTCCCGATACCTGCCTTCCCGGTTTTAATTTCTACATCATCATCAGTTATCGTGTCTCCCGCAAAAAAGGAAACGATCCGGGACAAGAAAAGTGCGCAAAATAAAATCAACAGGAATATCAACAGTCCACTTATTGAGAAAGTATAATCTCCCAGTGTTCTTTCAAAGGTTATGAAATCAATCAGCGGGTTGGTTATCTCTTTGAATGCATAAAAATTTCTTCCTATCAGTATAAACCATCCAAAGTTCAGCAGGACATAAAAAAAATGCAGGGACCCTTTCTCCCACGCGGTCAAAATTGATATAAAATAATTTGCGGTCAGGATGTTTATACACTTGAGTTGCCAGCCCAAGTGCCTCATTAATCAGCCTGGCGGTCCATAGAAACAAAATGGCAATCACTAATCCAACATAACCGGTTGCCAGTAATGATTTGGACAGGTTAAACCGCCCGAATACATTAAATAAAATAGCAGCGATTTGAAATATCACTACAAAAGCGATAAAATACAATATCTTTTTTTCCCTAAGCTCGTTCCTTTTTGCACTTGATAAAACATAGGAACCATAAACCACCCCGATAAAAGACAAACCGAGCATCAGCCATCTTTCTAATCGGGATGCCTGTAGTATCAGATTATCGGCGCTGGCAAAAACATAAAGAACTATCATGATCAGCCAGAAGTTCATCCAGAAGGGGGTAATATATTTCCGGAAAATTATAGCCAGCGAAACAGCAGAAATAAACCAAATAAAAAAACTGAAAATAAAAGGAGGATCAAAGAAAATAAACTGGAAAATACTTAATACTATTATTGTTGCAGATAAGACGGGATACCTTACTACAAGTTGTCCTTTTAAAGCCCTGTCGGGGTTTTGATCATGTTCAAGGTGTTGTCTTAAAGAACGGATAAAGATTGTAACTAAGGCGATGAGCAAGAAGAGTATAGATAGTTTTCCTATATTATCATTGACGTAAAATTTCAATGCCAGCCGCTCTTTTGCGGTTGAAAAGTTGATGATCTCAAAAAATGGCCTGGAAAAACCAACAGGCCCCCAGATATTAGCAAATTCTCGGTTAAATGTTCGGGCAGAATTTTCTTTCCGGTATAACTCCACATCTTCCAATGACTCATTTAACTCATAAACCATTAAATCAACTTTGGTCTTTAGGTCAAGCACATTGACTATGGCCAGGTTAAGTGCACTATCGACTGATCTGAGGCTATAAACAACGGGTGAAATTCTTTGCAGGTATTTTACTATGGCCAGTGAGTCTGCCGGAAAGCTATAGATTGCTGTATCGCTTGACAAAGAGTCAATTCTGTCCCTGAACCCAACCAGGTCTGTGGCATAGGTATCCAGCCGGCTTTTTTGGTTGTTTACCCTGGCAATTAATTCTGTAAGAATGGCTGAGGATACAGAGAGATTTCTTTGCGTCTGAATCGTTCCTTTATTGATAAATACACCATCTTTGACAATGTCCAGGGATTTCCTGGTTTTTTCCAGGTCCCTTGTTACGCCTGCCGAATCAATGCCATTTTTAAGATAGATTTTAACCTGCTGACTGGTTTTATCAATCAGATCAACTACCCTTCGCTGGTGTATGGAAAGCCTGCCTTTCTCGTAGGTATCAATACTTCTTATGGCCTCTTCCGTACCAAATTTCCTGAATTTGCTTACAAAATCAACTCTCGGGCTGTCTTTGGGTTTCACCTGAATTACGGAATCTGCCTGTTGAGCGCTGGCAGCAATTAAGATCAGGGAAAATATACAAAAAAGGTAAATTTTTAGCCGGCCAGTCGGAAACATTGATATTATCAGTTGGTTATTCATAAAGATACATTAACCATGAAAAGTTCTTAACAAATTGTCTTTGTTACAAATCCAACAGTTGTAAAAATACAATTGACTAAGATTATTCAGCGTACACCAAGATATTTCCAATAAAAATTCCAGCTCAGATATACAGACATCAGCTCTATCGAAAAAAGATTTGTTTTCCTTGCTGAATTCATTTGCCTTTTATCAGTTAGGCGATTTATCATCCAGCGGCTCTGGTAGTTCCGGGTTTTAGTAATATTTGAATATGTTCCTGTCTTTTTCGACAAGCTGACTGGTAATCTGATTTTAAAGGTATATTCACCCACAAAGTTTGATCAGCCACTGCTATGCAGGTAATTGTAAAATATAGCGATAAGCTATTCCTCCATGCTTCTACACTAAAATCACATCTTCTCCCGTTATAATAGCCTGTTAATTACCAACAGTTTAAATAAAAAAATGCCTGAACAAGTTTAAATGCACTTAAACAATTATAGGAAGTCGTATTCAATATTGAGATAAAAAAACTATATCTTATTCATTTTTAACTTGTTATGTATACTTTTGACCCCGAAAGAACCAGAAGAAGAATCAACTATTTAAACCAGCACTGATATGGCCATGAGATCACCTTATTTTTCCATCGTTTCCCCGGTTTACCGGGCAGAATTGCTGGTAGACCTGTTGGTGGAAACAATTATTCAAGAAGTAACTCCCATAACCGAGGATTTTGAAATCATCCTGGTAGACGATGGGAGTCCGGATAAATCATGGGAAAGAATGGAGGAAATCGCCCGTTCAGATAAGCGGGTAAAAGCCCTGAGGCTTAGCCGGAACTTTGGCCAACATTATGCCATTACTGCCGGACTTGATGCAGCCAGGGGCGAATGGATCATTGTAATGGATTGTGACCTTCAGGACAAGCCCTCAGAAATTAAAAAACTGTACAACAAAACCAAGGAAGGATATGATATTGTTTTAGCGCAACGAATCCAACGCCGGGATAAATTTATAAAACGCTTTTTCTCGAAATCCTTTTACAGGGTATTGAGCTATATGACGGGTGTTAAGCAGGATGCGAGCATTGCTAATTTCGGAATATATCATCATAAGGCAGTGGATGCCATGAACCTGCTCCGTGAACCAATAAGGTATTTCCCTTCGATGGTAAACTGGGTTGGCTTCAAGAAAACAACCGTACCCATCGAACACGGCGCCAGGGAAGTAGGAAGTTCCAATTATAATTTTAAAAGGCTTATAAAGCTGGCCATGGATATTATGCTGGCTTCTTCAGACAAGCCTCTTAAAATAACGGTGAAACTGGGATTTTATATTTCTGCGCTCTCATTCATATTTGCAATTTATACTATCATACGCGCCATTCGTGGTGAAATTGAAGTTCTGGGTTATGCGAGCCTGATGGTTTCCGTCTGGTTGCTCAGCGGTATCGTAATTATGCTCATGGGCGTTGTAGGATTATATGTGGGAAAATCGTTCGAAGGTATCAAGAACAGGCCCATTTATATAATCAGTGAAAAAATCAATGCAGAATGACAAAAAAGAATGAATACAGGAAATTAGACTGGGACAGTTCCTTTTTTGGCATACTTACGGGTATGATCACCTGTAATGATCTGCAGGAAGGTGAGTTAGCTGAAATGCTGGACTCAATGAAAGAGCAGGGGTTCAGGCTGGTCTATTATCCGGCCGCTTTCAAGATCGAAAATGAGCGTATCCTTGACCGGTATAATGGTATAATGGCTGATGAAAAAGTAACTTTTGTAAAATTACTGGGTGAAAATGTATTACCGGAACCCGATAGCCATATAAATTCTTATGCAGGACCAGAGGTATCCACCGATTTGTTAACGCTGGCATGGGAAAGCGGCATATACTCAAGATTCAATGTTGACCCTCATTTTAAAAACGATGAGTATAAACATTTATATAAAAAATGGATAGAGCGTTCGGTAAGCAGGGAGATTGCAAAAGATGTCCTTGTGTTTATGGACGGAACTGCAATAGGCGGAATGATAACACTCGGAGAAAAAAATAATCGGGGTGATATTGGGTTAGTAGCAGTGGCAGAATCGGCACGTGGAAAAGGAATCGGGAAAAAGCTGATGTTTGCGGCGGAAAATGTTTTTAAAAAAATGGGATATCAACAGGTCCAGGTAGTAACCCAGGGCATCAATACTCCCGCAATGAAATTGTATGAAAACAGTGGATATACCATAGATGAACGTTTATTTTATTATCATTTCTGGCTTTAAAATGGAATAACAAAATATGAATATACCTTTCAACAAACCCTACCTCACCGGAAAAGAAGGCCACTATATTTACCAGGCCGTTTTATCAGGAAAGATTTCCGGTGATGGTGTTTTCACTAAAAAATGCCATACCTATTTTGAACAGACATTCGGTTTCAAGAAAACACTGCTCACCACTTCCTGTACAGATGCGCTGGAAATGGCTGCACTGCTGATCAATATTGAACCGGGCGATGAAGTGATCCTGCCATCCTATACTTTCGTTTCTACTGCCAATGCCTTTGTGCTAAGGGGTGCGAAACTTGTATTTGTAGACAGCGGCCGGGATAACCCCAATATGGATGTGACTAAAGTGGAGGCCTGTATAACCCCAAAGACCAAGGCAATTGTTCCCGTGCATTATGCCGGTATTGCAGTGGACATGGACCCCCTGCTGGAGTTGGCAAAGAAACATAATCTTTTTATTATCGAAGATGCCGCCCAGGCTATTGACTCTTACTACAAGGGCAAGCCACTAGGCAGCCTAGGCAATATGGCCGCATTTTCATTCCATGAAACAAAAAACATCATGGCAGGTGAGGGCGGCATGCTGGCCATCAATGATAACCGTTTTATACACCGCGCAGAAATTATCCGGGAAAAAGGAACCAATCGTTCATCATTCTTCCGGGGTGAAGTGGATAAATATGGATGGGTTGATGTGGGCAGTTCATTCCTGCCTTCAGATATAATTGCAGCCTTTCTGTATGCACAACTGGAGAACCTGAAAGATATCCAGGGAAGAAGGAGATTATTGTGGGACAGGTATTATAAAGCCTTATCCCCACTGGCAAGCCAGGGCAAAATAACCCTTCCTTACATTCCAAATTATGCCACCAACAACGCGCATATGTTTTACCTGGTTTGCAGGTCACTGGAAGAAAGAAATGGACTGATCGCATTGTTAAAAGAAAAAGGAATCTATGCAGTGTTCCATTATATTTCTTTGCATACTTCCCCATTTTATAAGGATAAACATGATGGCAGGGAATTATCCAATGCAGATCATTTTACAGATTGTCTGTTACGACTGCCTTTGTTTTATGAACTGACTGAAGAGCAGGTAGATTTTATTGCAGATACCATTCATGAGTATTACGCAGGAATATAAACCTTTATAACTGACATAAATAAAGCCGGGCTATTCACCCGGCTTTATTTTTATATGCAGCATTCGGTTTTGACTAATTCCAATGTGATGTGCTATGGGATTAATCAATAATAAAGATCCTTCACCCTGTCATTGTATATATTCGGTGGGAATCAAACAAGGCTAAAGCTTTAACCGAAATGCAACGAATGGCGCTAAGATTTTTGCCATTGTTGGTTTTTTCTCTGTGTTAGATCAACATGGCAGTAACTGTTCAAGTAGCCTGGCAAATGAATGCAATTCTACACGATGCGAAAATATTATCAATGTCAGGAATGTAGAAAGCCGGGTAATTAGCCCGGCTTTCTTTTTTATGTGTTGAATTAGATCTGATAAAGTGTTTATTCCACCAGCAACCTTTTTACATCGCTGTAACTACCTGATTTCATTTTATAATGATAGATTCCTTTGCTTAGTTTACGGGTATCCAGATCAATCGTATATGTTCCGGATTCTTTGATCTCATTCACCAGCATTTTTACCTGGCGGCCCTGCATATCATACAATGCCATTTCAACCGGTGACTTTACAGGAACACTATAGGTTATAGTGGTATTCTGTCTAGCCGGGTTAGGATAATTCTGCCCCAGTACATATGACAGCTTATTTGTAATAGCTGCTGAAATTACTTTGGAATATTTAAAATCACCATTCAGGTCATATTGCTTTAACCGATAGAAATATCTGCCGCCTTTCAAGCCTCTGTCCGGGTATTGATATTTCTTAAGTGTCTGGCTGTTCCCTGCACCATTCACGAAACCAATATTGATCCAGTTGTTACCATCAAGACTTCGCTGTATTTGAAATCCTTTATTATTGCTTTCACTTGCAGTTGACCAAAAAAGATTAATATCATTATTTCGAACACTCAGGCTGAATTCCTGGAATGTAACCGGAAGTAATAAACAGTTGACAGGCTGGAGATCCAGGGTTTGAATGTTTGGATTATTCGCAAAACAAGTATTACCATAATTATCAATGATCTCGGTTAACCTTATTTGATTAGTTGCTGTAAATACAACATCAACCCAGTAGTTAGTACCATTATTATCAGATTCTGTTGGCACACCCGATCCGCTGCCTGTTTTATATATGCCATTTGGTCCGTCTGTGTTATCAGCCAATGCCGTTAACGGGCCATTCATTTCTTCAATATTCAGATCAAAAGGAGACTCTGCATACCTGCCGTTTTGCGCAACATAAGTTGCCACATAAGTCCTGTTTGGCAAAATAGGTACAGGTGCATTTAAAGTAGCCTGTTGCCAGCCCGACACACCTTCATTTGTGATTGTAATACTACCGGTACTAAATCCATTCACAAGGTCTCCTGTTGTAAGATCATAAAGTCTCACCGGGAAAGTTCCCGTTCCGGATTCTACTGTTTTATAAAAGCGGATGGCGGTTATAACGCCTTGCACCGTTGACCTGAATTTAACACCCACTTCCCTTTGCGTAGTGTTGGATGAAGCAGCACCGCCTATTGCACTCGATGGCCAGATGCTAATGTTAACCAGGTTTAAATTATTGGCAATAATATTTGTACCAAAAGCAACATTTGAATTTATATTATTAATCATATTACCGTTCAGGTTAAGGCTGTAAGGTGCCTGACCTGTTGGATTATTTAATCTCAGGCTGATTTGCTGCTCAGAACAAATTTGTCCAAAAGTTTGCAACTCTCCTGTAATCAGGCAAGTTGGTTCAGTTGTGAAAACAGCGTCAACCAGGTAATTACTTTTATTGAAGCTATTATTTGGGAAAACATCACCGCTCGCATAAAGACCGTTTTGGCCGTCCAATCCATCCTGTAAAGCAGTTATAGGCCCACGTACAATACTGTTTGTGAAATCTGTTTCGGCAACTGAATAGATTCCATTGCTGCTGTAATATGAAACAATATATGTGGTGTTTGCAGTAACTGGCAGCGGAGAACTGAATGTAATGGTCTGCCAGCCTGATGTTGTTTCATCAACAAAAGTTGCTGTTCTTAATAAGGTACCGGCACTTGACCATATCTTACCTATATGAGTTCCATTATTTGATGCGTCCTTATAAAAACGAACACCTGCAATATAACCATCAGTACTGGTACGGAATTTCATACCAAAAGTAGCGTCTCTTCCATAGTATTTTGTATCATCAACAGATGGCACTTCTAAAGAAGAAAATACAGAACAGGGACATGTGCCATTTAAAATAATAGAACCTGAAGATGGAGCAGGACTGGCAACACCCAGATTACCCAGATCATCAAAACTCCTTGCCCGGATTTCAAAATTTCCTAACTGAGACGGGATAAAAGAATAAGTCCAGTTTACAGTTCCACTTAATACTCCCTGAACATCTGCAACGCTCCAGGTAACACCACCATCAATTGATACTTCTACACCTGCTACCACACCGCCGCCTGTTTCTGTTGCAGTTCCGCTAATAGTAATAGCTTTTCCCTGCCCAACATTTGTATTTGTAACAGGAGAAGTAATAACCACTCCGGGGGCAGTATTATCGTTTGAATTACTTGCTAAAACCAATCCTGATTGTAAAGTGGCTGGCTGTACATCCATTTCAGCGAACAGGTTAACCGTTGCTTGCTGAATTGCAGGAAGTTCTGTTGATCCTTCAACGTCATGATCCCCTTCCAGTCCCCATGCCCAGTTAATGGTGCCTGCACCAAAGACAAGGGCTCCACTGCTATGCCTGTAAAGCGAAAGTTTATGAGTATACACTCTTCCATTTTCAGTATTGAAATTGGCATTTGAATTACCATTATCCTGAAATGCGCAACAATTACCATCACCTGTTATAGATGTACTGGACATCAATACCCTGCCCTTAGGATATTGATCCCTGAATTTTTCTTGCTCATAGTCCCACTCATAACCAAGGATCTTAGGCCCTAAACTTGCGCTGCCGCCTGAAGACAGTGTGGAAACTTCAGTATTTCTCCAAAATCGTAAATTTTTAAAAGTTTCAGGGACAACCAAAGGAATTGATCTTTCCAGCCAACTGGTTTGTCCTGATAATCCATTTTCAGGTCTTCCTGCATCTTCATCACCCCCAAATCTCCATAAACCGGTCCATACACCTGCAAGTGGGTCACAATTCAATGTTCCACAGGTGAATTCACCCATATTAGAAGGAAGGCCTTCTTTGTAAACAACCAGGGTCCGGTATTTTTGATCACTGGCATCCGTACTATTTTCAAACCGTGTTTTCCAGTATACTTCATTACCACTGAAAAATGCGAGATGGACACCAGCATTCCTGGCAGCTTCCACTCTGTCTCTTTCATTTTTCGACCAATATTCATCATGCCCTACAGACATAATTACTTTATGTTTTGATGGAGTAATGGCTGTTGAGTCTCTTTCAAAATCCACATCAGTGGCATAGCTGACATCATAACCATTTCTTTCAAGCCATTGCAACATGGCAAATTCAGCGTTTAATACAAAGTTTTCTGCTCTGCCATCACCTGCACGAGTATTGAACGGCCTGTTATAGCTTACCTTGGAAGCACGGCCAATAGGAAAAGATGTTGAACCTCCTCCGTAAAGACTTGGTCCGCCATAATTATTATACGCCTGCCAGGTGGCATCAGAAGTTTTAAATAATAAATCAGTTGATCTTGAATCGTCCCTTACTACAAATGTAATATGACTTACACCACCTGACTCACGATCCAGCTTGGCCATATAAATTCCGGAAACAGCATTTTCCGGAATATCCCAGCTTGCATTTTCTGTCCAGTTTCCACAATCCACTAATCCTACTGCTGTGTTTACAATTGGATCAGGCTGATCAATTCCAGTGAAAGTTCCAAGGTCTGCAATCAGCCTCGCACCATTTCCACCATAATATCCCAGGCGAAAGATTTTAATATTGAAGTTTTTATTTGAACCGGTATTAACATCAACTTTAAAGCGGATTGTTTGTCCTTTATTTACACTCATATCCGTGGCAAATCCCTGTATAGTAGTACTACCGGCATTATAAACGCCATCCCATTCATATTGAGGATTACCCGGATTTAAATTTTCCGTTACAATGGGATTTTGTGCAAGCAGGGAACCTGAAAGGCCAAAGAAAAATAAAAAGCACAGAATGACTGTGTTTTTTTGAAATAGGTTTCGACTTTTTTCAAAAAAAGCATGATGTTTTGAATCAATTCCAGAGGTAAAGCGCATTACAACACATTTTTTAGGGTACGAGTATAAGCTTAAGCACTGGTAATCAATAGGTAAATGGAAGTAAATAAGGCTCTTTTTGAGAGAGAATGGTATGGTTTCTTTTATAAGTTGTAAAATTAACCATTGCTTTTGAGAAATGCAATACCCCACTGATTATTACTTTTTCCAGCTTGATATACTTCCTTTAATTATTTTACATATAAATCCCTGACCTGCAATAATTCATGTGCACTAAATTCTTAAACAAAAAAAGAAGGAAATTACCCAGATTCCGTAATTGATGTTCATGCATTGTTTCTTTTTCTACTGATAACCTGCTGTTTGAACTTTATCAGTTTTCTTTATGCAAATTAAAATTCAAGGGGTATCTCCTTAAAGGATGACGTCAAAAAATGCAGAAAGCCGGCTGAGTTAACCGGCTTTCTATGATATTTATTTCAGTCTCTTTTCCTCGTAACCTATTCCCTTATTCCCGTAATCATTCAACTATCAACCTTTTAACAGCAAAATAATTATCTGCGCGAATCTTATAAAAATATACGCCCTTTCCAAGGTTCCTGGTATCCAGATCAAAAAAGTGTTCTCCTTCAGCCTTGCTTCCATTTACCAATAGTCTTATAAGCCTGCCTTGCATGTCATATAAACCTAAATGAACATCCGTCTTTTCGGGTAAAGTGTACCTGATAGTTGTAAGCCCACGGGAAGGATTGGGCGCATTCTGCATAAGTTGGAATGAACCGGCAAGCCTGAGCGGATCGGATTTTTCCTGACGGATGCCCAATGCATCACTTTGAATAGTCTGTATGCCGGTATTAGTTAATGGTGAAGAAATGACCGTATTGAATTCCACATCAACCCAATAATTACTGGAGAAATAGGATGCATCAGGGATTACGGGCGTTGGATTATACCTGTAGAGTCCATTCCCGCCACTTTCTCCGCTCGACAAACCACGTAAGGGGCCATTTTCTACTGTAGCGGTAAAATAATTATATGTACTGCTGTAATATCCATCACTACTATGATATGCAACAATATACACTGTACCTGCTGTTACTGCAACCGGCACTGGCAATGAAACCTGCTGCCATCCTGATGCCGTTTCGTTGGTGAAGGTGGCCTGCGCCAGCAGCGTGCCGGTCTCATTGAATAATTGACCTGTATGCATACCAATATTTCCGGGTGCCTTATAAAAACGAAGTGCCGTTATATACCCATTTGAAATTGTTGTAAACTTCATGCCTAATTCCAACGCCGGACCATCATTTTTAAATACAGAACCTGTTGGTTGCGTTGGTTGGGTTGTGGAGAAAACAGTACAGGGACATGGATTGGCTATAGCAATATTTATGATAACTGAAACTGCATTCCCGGAAGGAGGCGTACCGGACGTTTCAATATTACCTGCATTATCAATGCTGCGCGAATAAATTATTACAGTTCCAGGTACTGAAGGTGTCCAGGCGAAACTCCAGTTAGTTGTACCACTTGCGGTTTGCCAGGTCATTCCTCCATCCACTGAAACTTCTACCCGGTTTAATCCCCCTGCATCAAATGCTGTTCCGGTTATAGTCACAGTTTGATTAACCGTCAGGGTTGTTCCATTGGAAGGACTGATTATGGTAGAAACCGGCGAAATTGCATCGATGGCCAGTTCAGCAGTAGTGAAACTCCATGTATAATCTGCTACAAGTGCATTGCCCGCTATATCCGTAATGCCTCCTGTTCCACCGCGCAGCGTAATGGTATAAACTGTGTTATTGCTCAATGGAGCGGATGGAGTCAGAGTAATAGAATTTGTTAAAGCACTATAAACCACAACTGCCGATATGGAGTTTGCACCCTGGCGGATAAATGCAGAAGTTGAATTCACAGAAGCAGGATTCAATGCCTCATTGAAAATAGCGGTCACTGCAGAACCAATACCAACACCCGTGAGATTTGCCGCCGGAGTTACCACATTCACTAACGGGGGTGTGATATCCGGAGAACTGACTGAGTTGAATACAACATCAACAAAATAATTCGTACTGCCATATGTTTGATCAGGGAATACAGGGCTGCTTGCATATCTATAAACGCCGTTATTTGCTCCTGGCGCATCAGCCGGCGCGGTGACCGGTCCATTTACCAATGAGGTGGTAAAGAAATTTCCGGTTTTACTGTAATATCCGTCACTGCTGAAATAAGAAACAATATAATTTGTACCCGCTACAATGGAAACAGGAACTGGTAAGATTACCTGCTGCCAGCCCGATGCCGTTTCGTTGGTAAAAGTGGCCTGTGCAAGTAATGTTCCTGTTGATGTCCATAACTGCCCGATATGGGTGCCGGTTGTACTTGCACCTTTATAAAAGCGTATAGCTGTTACCGTACCATCGTTCGATGATCTAAATCGCGTGCCTACAACGATGCCGGTAGTGTTGTCCTGCTGATTAGCATAAACAGGTAACTGGTTTGTGAAAAGGGAACAAGGACAGTTATCATTCTGAACCTGAGCAGCCACGGTTGTAAAACTCCACACATAATCAGCCGTCATAGCATTCCCTGCAAGATCCATGATCCTTGATGCACCCGTTCCTCCTTTTAAGGTCAACGTGTATGTTACACCGTTAGTCAGTGCCGAAGCAGGTGTAAGCGTGATCCGGTTATTGGTACTGCTGTATGAAACCGTAGCAGCAATATTTACACCGCCGCCGGATAACAAAACCGTAGTGCCGGTGACTGTGGATGGATCAAGCGCCTCGCTGAAATCAGCGGTTATGGCAGCAGAAACAGAAACGCCGGTTGCACCTGATAAGGGCGATACAACAGATACC
>JBGSHT010000093.1:0-79084 GCA_041752135.1 Chitinophagaceae bacterium
GGGTGGCGGTTGTGGGGTGTCGGGAGTCGGGAGTCGGGAGTCGGGAGTCGGGAGTCGGGAGTCGGGAGTCGGAAACAGCCAATACATTTTTTTTATACAAAGCAGCCAAATTCATTTTTGTTGGTGAATTTGGCTGCTTTATATATATGTACAAATGCTTCTGGCTTTTGGCTGCAGACTGCGGCTGTTTTTGGCGACTGGTGACTGTTTAAACTATCGCATCAGATACATTTTCCCATATCCCTTATTAAAGTACTTATCCGTATTATCACCTGCCTGTTTGTATTTGTCAAGCGACTTACCATTCAGGTTAGTCAGGAAACGGTATAAATAAACTCCGTTAGCCAGTTTCTGGCCATACTGATCGGTGCCATCCCATTTGAATTCAGTTATGTTTCGACCGATATGTATGGGCCCCAGTTCTTCTTTGGTAATTTCCCGAACGATCTTTCCAGTAATGGTAAGGATCTGTATCCGAAGATTCTGGGGTACTTCACTGCCTGTAACGGTAAACACAAAAGCAGTTGAAGTGGTAAATGGATTCGGATAGTTAAGCAGGTTTGAGATCATCGGTTTATTAATGATCGTAAAGATCACTTTATAATCCAGCTGACCTGCCTCATTGCCACTTCTGTCCTTACCGCTTACGATCAGTTCATATTCACCATCCTCCAAAAATGCAGGGTTAAAATCAATCGTGGCGGTATTATCCCCACCACCTGACGTGTTTGCAGGTGTGAATTTAAGCGTATCGTTATCAAACTGAAACTCTTTTGTTTCTCCTGAAGGGTACCTTACCATCACTTTCATTAGAGAAGTATCATTAAGTTCCATGAACCGGTTGTTATCCTTCAGCTTAACCAGGATATGCGGTTTGGAAGAAACGATATCCCTGTTCAGGATATGCACACCATTGAAAGTTACATCCAGGGTAGGGTCATAATTATCCGGCTTCACATAAAAATTTCGGAACAGGAAATTATTGAACAGGTATTGTTCGGGCTGATCATAATCCGGGTTAACATTTACGAAAAGTGTGTTGGCACCGGTATATAATTTGGTATCGATACTGTATGATATAATCGCTGTATCTCCAGCCAGTACCGGCTTTTTCTTTGGAACCGGTAAAATATGCGGTACGTTATTATTATCCGTCAGCACCATCGTTATCTTCAGGCTGTCGAAAGCCGTTGGGCTGATATTTTTAAAGGCAAGTTCAAAATTATAGGGCTCTCCAATTTCCAAGGTATCCTTAGACGTTAGTTTAATATTAGGAGCAATAGTACCTTCAGGGGGAAGGTCACCGTTCAGCCTCCAGTAACGTAACTGATTAGGTGTTGAATTGGCACTGTCAGTATTTTGCATCCGCATTTTAAGGTATGGAAATCTGGCAGCATCAACAAAGGATAGGCTTGTATCCCTTTGCGGATTAATCGTAGCAACCAGTTGTTCATTACCTGAAAAGTCTTTACCAAAAATTTCCATTACCACAACATCAGGACGTGCTTCCAGATCCTTACCGCGCCAATGAAATTCGTTCCATTTAGTTGCCGGGCCAAACCATGGCGATTCAATATAACCTCTGTTCTTGCGGGAAAACAGGTTAAAAGTATGATCAAAATAATCGTCCTGCTTAGTACCCATAAATGAATATATGGGAAAATCAACAGCGCCTTTTTTAAAGAAAAACAGGAAGGGTACATTGCTGGTAAACCGTTCAATATCAATCAGGCCAAGCCTCATCAGGGAATGATATAAGGATTTGCCACTGCCAAACACGGCCGTATCAGCCATCCACTGGCCCACAAAAGAGGTATTGGTTAAGAGTCCGAAGTTGGTAATTGAAACATAATTCCCATGGGCAATTGAATCCAGGAAATCCATGGCACGCTTTCGGAAAGTAATGTCATTGTAAGGGAACTCAAAAGCACGGGTATTATTCGGACAAGGTGCCCAACTACCGTATAATCCCAGGCTGCCAGGCTGTACTACATTTCGTAAAGGGCTTAAACTGTTACTGTCATATACAGCAATTTGAAGTGACCCCTGGCGGCATCCCCTTGTTACAAGGAACTGATCGTCAAGTGTAACCCTGATGCTGGTACCGGCATAAATCGGGAATATCCCTGTTCGTATCCTCAGTAAGGCTGGATTCAAACCGAACCTGAAGGCCCTGTCAGCATCCAATGACATATCAGTGTACTCAGCGTTTTGCAGTTGAAAATAGTGTGACTGATTATATCCAGGTGTACTGTTAGGCAGGTATACAAAAGAGGATGAATTCCACACGGGTTCATTACCTGTTGAAGGAGCCGGGGCCGTGCGCCAATAATAAACTGTGCTGTCCTGCATGCCCAGACCAGGTACGTTGAATTCCAAAAGTCCGCCTGCTGATATTTTTGAAACAGCCTTTTTAAATGGTGAGTTGAAATTCTGCGTAGTATCTACTTCAAAAAGATAGTTTTTTGATTCACTTAATGGATTAGCTGCTGACGCAAAAAAGGTTATATTCCCGGTATTGACTATGGAGTAGTTAAAGGGATATACGGGACGCACTTCATCTTCAATGATCACCACCGATTTGGTGATGGTATTATTATTTTCAGATATCTCTGTAACGGAATTCTCCGCATCAATGGTAACAATGATCTTGTTTTCACCTTTATCATTCAAAGGATTAATAGGAACGGTAAGTTTTACAGAATCAACATATCGGATAGCAGGAATTTTTTTGCGAAAAAGATCAACAATGTTCCCATCAGGAAACTGTCTCTGTACATTCAGTACGATCGAATCAGTAATAGCACGCCCAATATTGAATACCTTAACCTCCACATCAAATGATGCATCGGCAACGGAAACAAAACCAGGTATGATCCTCACTTGCGGAGCTTCCACAATGTAGTCAGGCTGAGGATGAGGATACATATTGATAGCCGGATCTCCATGAAGGTTGATTTCCTCGGAATGCATCCTGCCATAAAAGTCTGCAGTGCCAGTGATCTCCAGCATTTTAGTGATCGCTTTAACCTGCAACTCTCCGATTGTTTGTCCATATCCGTCAGATGCCAATGCAGAATAAAGACTGCTGGTGTAAATATTCAGGTAGTTAACTATTCCATAATGGGTACTTGCTACAAATCCGATAGAACCACGCTGATTTGCCAAAACATATTTTTCAGATAAGGTCTGGTTGTTATTGGAAAAACGTGTGGAATCATACAGAAACAGATTTCCCGCATTACATCCGTTAACTATAAACATTGGATATTTACCCTGGTTCTGGTAAACATTTGGATCATCCAGGTTAAACTCGAGAGTATTGGCAGATGAGTGCCCGAAATAGGTAAGTATATTGATGCCTTCTTCAAAAAGGCTTTGCAGCTCAACGGATGTCAGTTGCTGAACAGCAAATGCAGAGTTTTTGCTAAAACTTTTTACATTCCCACCAAAAAGTGTATCCTGCAAAATTTCCTTTGCTGCATTCATATAACCATATATAACAGCCTGCAGGTAAGGATCGCTTCCACCTATGGCATGCACCACGTTTTTCATCCAGCCTTTACTCTGAAGTGTCTGGGATCCGGTTTTTATAGCCAGTTCATATTCTTTTACTTTAACCAGGTAGCGGTCAACTTCCTGCGGAAGAACAACAGACAGCCTGCCGATAGGTGTTTCAGGTATAGCATCGTAGCCATCGGAAGACAGTACATTATCTGATCCGGGCAATCCAAAAGTTGGCAAAAGGGAAAGTAACTCTACCCCCGGCCTGAATTCGTTTGCCCTGAAATTATCATATGTAAGGCCCTTGCCGATCAGAAAAACAAATCTTGGATTAACTGAAAAATTTGCACGTGAAAAACGAAGGAAGTTTTTAATGGATAAAGGGTGTGCCTTAATACCAAATGCAAACTGATCAACAAGCTGATCAATTTCATAAATTTTAGCATTGTAGCTTCCCCCTTCAGCAGAATTACGGTAAACCCGATAGGCTTCCACCGGATTTCCACCTGGCCCGTTATATAGTTTTGGGCTGGAAATTATAAGATAATCACCCTGGTTCTGTGTCTCTGTATAATTGATAAAATTTCTGACCTGAAGAGTGTTTATTGTCCTTACAGCTGCAGGTGCCGTACTCAATAAAACAAAATTACCTGCACCGGCTGCAGGCAAAGCAAACCTTACCTGTCCCGCTACAGCTATATCACCAACATATCTTCTTCCGTTAGTAAGGTCAATTAAAACAGGCGCAACACCACCGCTGTTAAAATTAGAAATTTCAAGGTATTTTCCGGTGGATGAGGAAGGGAGGCTGAACTCAAACTGCGATGCTCCGCCAAAGTTGAACTGACGGGCATAAGTCATTTCAAACTTGTGGACAACCATCCTGTCGTTAACATTAGCAGTATTATTGACTATCCGGATGGTATCTGTTGCTGTGCCAATTTGTGTAATGGGAAAAGTGGTATTGTAAGTTCCGCCGCCAAAAAAATTCATCTGCTGGCTTAGAACCTGTTGGCCATTTACAAATACATCAACAGTTCGTGCATTCAAAGCATTTCCGGATGCGGCAATTTTGAAAGCTACTGGGTTACCTGTATTTGCCACAAAAAGGTTCTGAATATTTTCAATGATAGGAGTAGCCCGGTTAATATCTCTTGAGGTCCACCCCTCTCCTAAATCATAAGAAGAAGAATATACATACTCTCCAACAATGGCAGCAAAACCCGGATTTAATTTTGTTCTGTAATTGACTGCCAGGGTATGCAAAAAATAAGGCTCTGCAGGTAAACTGTTTCCGGCTACATTATTGATCTCATTTATCATCCTGAGGTTTCCGCCCCCTGGATTAACCGTTAAAAAATAAGCTGCCGTATCTGTTTGTAAACTCCATTTATCTGACAACTGTATGGAAGGGTCGCGGTATAATTTTGTATCCGATTTGCCATCATTCATGATCCCGTAAAATTCCAGGAAATCCCCACTGGCCAATGTTCCCGATGCAGCAGAAGTGTATAAAGCAACCTGCTCCCCGTTTCGCCATAATTGGAAACTTTCGGCGGCATTGGCTCCCATTCCTGCAGATTGCAAAACACTTTGAGGAATACGGTATAAGCCTGATGATCCTACCTTGATTTTGAAATATGTCTTGTTATAATCGATCCATTCATTGTTATATTGCGCCTTAGTTACAAGGCCCATTACCAGACAAAATATGGTAAATGCTTTCTTCATCATGATCCGGTTATGCGTTTCTCAATTAGTTTTCTTTCTTTCTCTTTATCAGGTTTAAGCGCAAAGAGAATATATGGGTGTATAATGGATTGCTTTGATTGGCCAGGTTGGTAAATGCATAATCCACCCCCAGGTTTTTCAGTTTGAAACCTACCCCAAGGCTGGGCTGGTAAATCCAAACTTTTTTCTGATTGAGCGTATCACCATCCTGCAGGGCCTGCTGGAAATTATAAATCCCGCCACGTACAAAAACCAGGTTCTTATACCCAAGTTCAAGTCCGATACGGGGGTCAATACTAACCGGATCTGCGCTGAATACAACATTTCTTTTTCCATCAAAAGTAAAATCCATGTTAGCTTCAGCCAGCAGGTTGAACTTTTTACTTAACGGGATATCATATGCCGCACCTACTATAAGTCGGGGTGCTGTTAGCTCCGTAGACTTAACCGGGATATCATTATTGGTGAGGTATAACACTTCTTTTTCCTTCTCTGTAAAATTGAAATTCCAGGCATTGAATGTGGTGGTAAGGTCGCGAACGGATGCACCAAATTTCCAACGCTTGAAGTGCATCTGGATACCTGCGTCAATACCAAATCCCCATGCCTTGGCAAAGCTGCCCACGCTCCGGTGGATCACTTTTGCATTGGCACCGAAACTGATTGATTTTTCTTCAGTTTTAAGCAATTGCTGCGCGTAGGAAAACAGGAATGCATAATCAGCTGATGAGAATGAACGGACATTATTATAGTTGATGGTTCCATCCGGCTCAACAAGAAAAAGCGTATTGGGGATATCGTCAACGGCAAATCGCAGGAAGGAAAATCCCAGTGTGCGTTTTTTATCACTCAATGGAACGGCGAGGCTGGCATAATCATACTTTCCGATACCGGCAAAGTACTCAGCATGCATAATGTGCAGAATGGGGTATTCTTTTACTTCCACCAGGCCCGCAGGATTCCAATATCCGGCTGTACCATCGCCAACCGAAGCTACCTGAGCACCTCCCATGCCAAGTCCCCTTGCTCCGGCACCAATATTTAAAAATTCATTGGAGTACTTGCGGAATTGAGCATAGGTATTACCGCATAAAAAGATAAAGCCAATAAGTAAGCATGAAAATTTTGTGCGGTTCATCAGGTCAATTTTCTGATAAGCAATGCTGGTTAAGATTACTATAATGAGGTAAACGTTGCTTTCGGCCTGCAAATGTACATTAACTGCAATTTACATAACACCTTCACCCACAACAAATTCAATCTGCTATAACGCTTTAACACACAGATTATTGCACAATATTGTGTAACAGGTCATTCTGTCATACATTTGCGCAAAATCAGCTAAAATGAACCTGATAGAAGAGCTACGATGGAGAGGTATGTTGCAGGATATCATGCCTGGAACGGAGGAACAGTTAAACAAAGAACGAACTACAGGGTATATAGGCTTCGATCCAACAGCAGAAAGTTTGCATATTGGCAGCCTCGTACCTATACTCTTACTGCTCCACTTGCAGCGGGCGGGTCACAAACCCATTGCCCTTATTGGCGGAGCAACCGGGATGGTAGGCGATCCGAGTGGGAAAAGTGAAGAAAGAAACCTGCTGAATGAAGAAACCCTGGCAAAGAATCTCGCGGGCATACGCAGCCAGCTGGAAAAATATCTTGATTTTACATCAGGCAAACCCACTGCGGCGGAAATGGTCAATAATTTCGACTGGTTTAAAAATCTGGGTTTTATCGATTTCCTTCGTGATGTGGGAAAACATATTACAGTAAACTATATGATGTCGAAAGACAGTGTAAGAAAAAGGATCGAAGGCGATACCGGAATCAGTTACACGGAATTTGCCTACCAGCTGATGCAGGGATATGATTACTACTGGCTGTACCAGCATAAAGGTTGCAAGTTACAAATGGGCGGAAGTGATCAATGGGGAAACATCACTACGGGCACAGAACTGATCCGCCGCAAGGCAGGCGGTGAAGCATTTGCTTTTACCTGCCCATTGATCACTAAATCAGATGGTGGCAAATTTGGTAAAACAGAAAAAGGCAATGTGTGGCTCGACCCGCAAAAGACCTCTCCCTTCCAGTTCTACCAGTTTTGGTTGAATGCAGCAGATGAGGATGCGGAAAAATGGATCCGGATATTCACCTTATTGCCCTGGGCAGATATAGAGATACTCATAAATGATCACCGTAAAGATCCCGGCAGCAGGTTGTTACAAAAAAGCCTTGCACGGGAAGTAACAACATTTGTTCACGGAAAAGCTGAATTTGAAGCCGCCGTTATTACCACCGAAAAATTATTCAGTGGTAACGCTGCAGAAAATATTCGTGACCTGGGCGAAACAGAGTTGCTGGCATCACTTGAAGGAGTGCCACAATATAAGTACGACAGGTTAAAAATATTATCGGGTATTGACGCTGTAAGTTTCATGGCTGAGAGCGGTGTATTTCCCAGCAAAGGCGAAGCCAGAAAAACAATCCAGGGCGGCGGAATAAGCATCAATAAGGAAAAAATCAATGACCCTGCGATGCTGATAGACAGTTCCCATCTACTTGTGGGAAAATATATTCTTGTTCAGAAAGGGAAGAAAAATTATTACCTGGTAATAGCAGAATAAAATTAAGGGTCGTTAAAAAATACGGCCCTTAATTTTTTTATTGGGTCAAGCCCTTTCTTGCTTGAGTAAAGCTCCTGATGGCGAAAATATTGCCTGCCATTTAATGGCACCCCTGAAAAACTCCACTTTATAATTCCCATTTTTTAATTTCCATTGGATCCTGGCAGCATCCGGATAGAGCTTTGTAAAAGCAGTTTTAACAGCAGCCGGAACAGTTGATGCGGCAATATTATCACCACCGCCTCCATTAGGATTATCTTCAACGGTGGAACTTCCTTTAGCTGAAGAAATTGTACTGTCGTCAGAAACAGGCAACCTGTCCTTTGAACAGGAAGAGAACATGATGAACGCGGCGAAAATCAGAACGGATAAGGCTTTCATGGCATTTGTTTTTTAAATGTTTAAAATTAAAATGATCATTTATTAATCATGCCACTAAACTAGTATTTGTCTGATCCCACATGAAATCAACCTCACCCAACAGGAATAAAACACCACCCAACAGGGAAAAAGATTATATGAAAGTGTTATGCTATTGAACGATTCAATAAATTAAGTTTACCATTAACTATTAACGAATACCTAAGGCAAACGTTAAGACGTTTACGAAAATAGATCCTTCACCCTGTCTTCTGAAGTGAATGAAATTCATCAGCCACCCGGGTTCAGTACAAATATCCGCCTGTCATGCCGAGGAACGAGGCATCTTATTGTGATACCTGAAGATCCCTCCTTCGTCGGGATGACAAACAAACATAGGATGACAGTTTGGGGAAGACCAGTCATTTAACATAGTAACGATTAGTCGACCTCTGTCTTGTCATCCTGAAGCCGGGCTTTTCTAAAACAGTTGCTTACTCGTGTTACCAGGGTGAAGAATCTCATGTATAATAAGCGAAATGGAAATCTTTTGTTTAATAGCACAACACGTTAATATGAATGATCCTGCCGGCCGGAACAAAAAAATCTTTGCCATATAATAGATCCGAAACGGGTTGTACAGGAATTTATCCAGGATGCAATTTAAGGAAAGTCACATTATATTAACATCTATACATTGCTGTTAGTATTGCTATGAATTGTGACTCAAAAATCGAACTCTTTTAAAAGTAATGACTACAGTTTAACAATCTCTTTCCAGATCTCTGACGCAACGAGTTCATTGCCTTTCTGGTTGAGATGCACCCGGTCTGTTGTTAAGATTCCGGACTCTTTATTCCCTGTATTATATTGCAGATTATAAGCCAGGAATGCCTTGCGGAGATCAGCAACAGGCAATTGATTTTTTACAGCCATAGACCTGATGATGGACGCATATTTATTGAGGTCACCATCCTGCTGGTTCGAGAAATCAGTTTTCTCACCTATGACGGCCGGAGTACATAATATAATTTTAATCCCCTGTTTTTTTAATTGCTGAATGATGGCTGTATAAAATACTTCAAATTTATCAGGATCAGTTCCTGTTCCCATCATCGATTTATGCCAGACATCATTCACACCAATATAGATCACTACAATATCCGGTTTTTCCAAAAGGACATCCTTCTCCAACCGTAGGTACAGGTCATATACCTTATTGCCGCCGATACCAGCACCTTTGCATTCATATTTATCCGACAAATTCATATCCGCAATCTTCTTATTCAGCATATCAATATAACCTCCGGGCTTGACGCCGGCCTCAGTAATTGAGTCGCCAAAAAAAATGATTTTAGCCTTCCGTTGTTTATCAACTCCGGGTATCGCAGAAAGTAAAAGCAGGGTTGAAAAAATCAAAAATGAAAGCAGAAAAGGGCGAAATGTTTTGAACATACTGCATTTGTAATATGGCGAAGAATGATATAGGACCGAATACCTAACAACTGTTTCAGTATCTATGAATCTACTTGTTCCTTCTCCCCCATTTTCATCAGGAAACGGCGTTCTTTAACAAGATAACCATTCCCTTTTTCACAGAAATGTACAACCAGGTTTTCAATACTTAAGGGATTGCCCTCCGGAATATCCGCAACATTTGTATGCCGCATCAGGTGTCCGTCAATAATTATAACAAGCCCGGAACCAATGGCTTCCATTTTATTTCCTTCCGTCACAAGCATACCGGTATCCTCCCCCAGCCCGATGCCTATACATGAAGGGTTTGTAGCCACTGCCTGCGCCAGCCGTCCGAATCTTCCACGCTTTTCAAAATGTGAGTCGAAGATGACATTATTCATAAAACCAAGTCCCGTAGTGATCTTCACTTCGCCTTTCAGGTGTGCACGCGTTGCATTTCCTTCGTAGATCATAGTACCGCTCATGGCCATGGCACCCGCAGAAGTACCGGCGATCACAAAGGATTCGTTTTTATAACGGTCATGGATAACCTGCAAAAATTCTGTTCCGCCAAAAATGGTACTGAGCCGCATCTGGTTACCGCCACTGAACATAACTCCGTCGCATTTTTTGATCCGGTCGATATAGGTTTGTTTCATGGCATCTTCCCGGTTCCTGATATGCATAACGTTTACATGGGTACAACCAATCTTACCAAAAGCATCAAGGTAATTGTTTCCAACTTCATAAGGGATCATAGAAGCCGTTGTTACGATCTCAATACGGGCTTCAGTACCACCGGTTTCTTCCACGATCCTGCGCAGGATGGCCAGTTCAAAGAAGTTGAGGTTGCTCCTGTGTATTTCTCCGGTTTCAAGATCGGTACCTTTATCTTCTGCACCACCTATTGCTAACAGTTTTCCTTTGGGCTTCATGTGGAATATCAATGGGTTATCGGCAAAAATAACGGAAAAGCAGATAATGAATTGTATACAAGAAATTTTCAATAAATTGAAAAACAATTGATGCACTGATACTGATCTCTTATATAAACAGCCCGGGATCATATTTAAAGCAGGCTGATTAAAAAAAATGCATGAAAATTATCGACATTAAAGTACTGAAAGGGCCCAATTACTGGAGTATTCGCCGGCCAAAGTTAATACAAATGAGACTCGACCTGGAAGAGATGGAAAGCCAACCAACCAATGCCATACCCGGTTTCAGGGAAAGGCTTGAAAAAATGTTTCCGTCGCTCTATGAACACCGTTGCAGTGTGGGTACACCGGGCGGGTTTTTCTCGCGGGTGGAAGAAGGTACCTGGATGGGCCATGTTATTGAACACATTACACTGGAGCTTCAGACACTGGCCGGAATGGATTGTGGATTTGGGAGAACCAGGGGAACAGGAAATAAAGAGGGAGAATATTTTGTGGTCTTCAGTTATATGGAAGAAGATGCCGGCGTTTATGCAGCCAAAGCGGCTGTTCGAATCGCACAGTCATTGATCAACAATGAAGCATACCCGCTTGAGGAAGATATCCAGCAACTTCGGGAGATCCGTGAAGATACCAGGCTGGGGCCTTCTACCGGTAGCATTGTTGATGAAGCCGTAAAAAGGGGCATCCCTTTTATACGGCTGAACAAGCAAAGCCTTGTACAACTCGGGTATGGTGTTCATCAAAAGCGAATCAGGGCAACGATCGCCAGCACAACTTCTAATATTGCGGTTGATATTGCCGGTGATAAAGAAGAAACCAAAATCTTACTGGAAGCCGCAGAGATCCCGGTTCCCAGAGGAACAGTTGTCCGCACACTTGAAGGCGTACAGGCAGCTATTGACAAATTCGGTTATCCGTTGGTGATAAAGCCCATAGACGGCAACCATGGCAAGGGGAACACTACCAATATCACCAATTGGGACCAGGCCCGGAAAGCCTTTGAAGCGGCCAAACAATTCAATCGCAGCCTGATAGTTGAAAGATATATAACGGGTTACGATTTCAGGGCACTGGTAATCAACTATAAATTTATTTGTGCCGCATTGCGCACCCCGGCCTCTGTTGTGGGCGATGGCGCCCATACGATACAATGGCTGATCGATGAGACCAATAAAGACCCTCGCCGGGGTTATGGACATGAAAAGGTATTGACACAGATAAAAGTGGATGATTTTACCTGGAAGATGCTTAACGATGCCGGATACACGCTTGAAACGATCCCGGCCAAAGGGGAACGCGTTTTACTGAAACCCACTGCCAACCTCTCAACCGGCGGAACATCAACAGATGTTACGGATGAGGTGCACCCGGCCAATATTTTCATGTTTGAACGAATCGCCCGGATCATCGGTCTCGATATTTGCGGTATAGACATAATGACCAGTGACCTTCGCACACCTGTAACCGAAAACGGGGGAGCGATCCTGGAAGTCAATGCAGCGCCGGGTTTCAGAATGCACATCGATCCGGCCGAAGGGTTGCCCAGGAATGTGGCAGAACCCGTTGTTGATATGCTTTTCCCCAGGGGAAGTGCAGGCACTGTACCCATTATTGCCATCACCGGTACCAACGGAAAAACTACTACTACCAGGCTTGCAGCACATATCGCCAAGCAGGCGGGTAAAAAAGTGGGCTATACCACTTCAGATGGCGTGTATATCCAGAACCAGCTGATGATGAAAGGTGATTGCACCGGGCCGATTTCAGCGCAATTTGTGCTCAAGGACCCCACGGTTGATTTTGCGGTACTGGAATGTGCCCGTGGCGGGATTTTAAAATCGGGGCTGGCCTTCCAGAACTGCGATGTGGCCATAGTAACCAATGTAGCCGCTGACCATATCGGCCTGGGTGGTATCAATTCGGTGGAACAGATGGCCAAAGTTAAAAGCGTTGTTCCGGAAACAGTTTTCCCGCATGGTTTTGCCATATTGAACGCAGATGACGACCTGGTCTATAAAATGCAGGAAGGACTTACCTGTAAAGTGGCGCTTTTCAGTATGGACGAAAATAACCCCAGGATCAAATCTCATTGCAATGAAGGCGGCATGGCGGCTGTCTATGAAAATGGTTATGTCAGTATCCTGAAAGGGAACTGGAAGATCAGGGTCATGCATGTCAAAGACATACCACTGACTTTTGAAGGGAAAGCCATCCATAATATCAATAACTGCCTGCCGGCAATATTGGCCACTTACCTGTACAGGGATATTTCCATTGAAGATATTAGGGCTGCTCTAATTTCCTTTGTACCATCCTCTACACTGACGCCCGGGCGGCTTAATTTCTTTCATTTTAAAGATTTTACATTCCTGGCCGATTTTGCCCATAACCCACACGGGCTCAATCTATTGGGCGATTTTGTAAGTAAATTGGGTTATCCATATAATGTTGGAGTAATTAGCGGCACCGGAGACCGCCGGGATGAGGACATACGTGAATTAGGCTCCATTTCAGCCAGGTTTTTTGATGAGATCATCATTCGTTGTGATAAAAACCTGCGCGGAAGGACTGCGGAAGATATAATCGGTTTACTGCTGGAGGGTATTAAAAGTGTAAACCCGGATATTCCAACCATCACCATTGCCAACGAAAATGAGGCACTCGAATACATATATGCCAACCCCAAAAAAGGTGCACTCTATACTATAATGTGTGATGTTGTGGCCGGAGCGCTGGATAAGATCAGGGAACTTAAGGATAGGGAGTCGGGAGTCGGGAGTCATGAGTCGGGAGCTAAAGGCAGATTGGGTACTTTGGGAGGTAAAAAATCTAGAATTTGGAGTCAATTTTTAAAACCCCTATTTTTGCATCCCCGTAAGGGTAGGATGCCCGATAGTATAAGGGTAGTACATCAGATTTTGGTTCTGACTGTCTTGGTTCGAATCCAGGTCGGGCAACTTGAAAAGCGATGCAGAAATGTATCGCTTTTTTGATTTTGGTTCTGTTTGTCCTGGTTCCCTGCCTGACTCCGTCACGCAGGCAGGGAATCCAGGTCGGGCAACTTGAAAAGCGATACAGAAATGTGTCGCTTTTTGTTATTCATCCCCTTGGTATGTTTTAACGCTGTTTTACTAATGCTTAAGCCAAAAACAATTACATATACTTTATATTAAAATTATGATTTGAATCAACTTTTTTAAATCAGAAATTGTTTACTTTAGTAGTATCAAATTTTGATACAGTCCAAATCTCCGAGATTATACTTTGAAGACTGTAACAACTCCGTTTAAAACTTAAAAGACGGTACCATTATACATTGCTATAACTTTTATATTTACACCTCAAAAAAACATGTTTATGAAATCACTTATTTTATCCCTTTTTGCTTTGTTTACAGTTTCCATACTGGCTGCACAAACGACCATCAAGCCAGGCGTTGGATTGAATTTTACAGATTTTTCAAAAGACCCCACCGACGGCGAGTTTAAAGCAAAAGTAGGCTGGCAAATTGGCGGAAGCGTTGCTTTTGGTAAGAAATTTTACTTTGAACCGGGATTGTTCTATGTAGGGAAATCCACAGAATTTCAATCATCAGCCAGCGGCACTCCTACCATTGATGAAAATGCAGATATCAATGGGATCAGGATTCCGCTTGCAGTAGGCGTCAACCTGATTGGAAATGAAAAAACACTGGTCAGCCTGAGAGGTTTTGGTGGAGCATCCGCATTCTTTCTTACCGGTGTTAGTGACAACCTCGATAAAGATGATTTCGAGAAAACAAACTTTGGCGTATTTGCCGGTGCAGGGCTGGACTTCTGGAAATTATACCTGGATCTTTCTTACGAATGGTCATTGACAAACATACAGAAAGATGTTTCTGCAATTGATATAGGAAAAACAAGGTCACTTTTTATAACTGCTGGCCTGCGCATTAACTTATAATAATTACAGAAAATTTAAATTTAAAGCCTGAGGGTAAGGATCAGCAAAATTTTGCTGATCCTTACCCTCAGGCTTTTTTATTGACATAAAAGACCAAAGACGATTTACAGATCAAATTATTTTACCTCTTCTCCATTAGATCGATTCTAAAATAATTCTAAAACTTATTTAGCCATACTGAAACGATGTATGGTTTGACTGGTATATTTTTTACCCGGCTCTAATACGGTTGATGGAAATTCAGGCTGATTAGGTGAATCGGGGAAATGCTGCGTTTCCAGGCAGAATGAAGTCCGGTATTCGTCCTTCGAACCATTTTTAAGTCTATGTTTTCCCTGCATAAAATTTCCGCCATATAATTGTATCGCTGGTTCTGAAGTGAGGATCTCCATGATAATACCGGTTTTGTCACCCTTAACCACGGCTGCCAGTTCCGGGACTGCAGTATTTTTTTTGTCCAGGATAAAATTATGGTCGTAGCCGCCGCCATATTCCAGTTGCTGGTTTTTTAGGTTGAGTCGTTCCCCTATTTTTACAGGCTTTGTAAAATCGAAGGGTGTATTTTTCACCGGCGAAATACCAACAGGAATCAGTGTACTGTCTACAGGGGTAAACCTGCTTGCATAAATAGTAAGTTCATGATCATTAACGGAACCACTGCCTTCTCCATTCAGGTTCCAGAAATTATGATTGGTAATATTGATCACCGTTTTTTTATCTGTTTCCATTTCATAATCCATGATCAGTTCATCGTTATCTGTAAGCCTGTACGTAACCTTAGTAGTCAGCTTGCCAGGATAACCTTCTTCCCCATCCTTTGAAATATAGGTAAAGATAACAGTTTGGCTGTCTGCCTGTACGCCATCCCATACCCTGCTGTGAAAACCTGTCCGCCCGCCGTGCAGGCCGTTAGGCGCATTGTTGATATCCAGAACATATTGTTGACCATCAAGTGAAAATCTGCCATTCGCAATCCGGTTTCCATACCTGCCGACAATAGCGCCATAATACCGTTCTTCTGATTGTACATACTCATCCAGCGTGGGGAAGCCCAGCACCACATCCACCATTTGGCCGGCAGCTGTAGGGACTTTCAATCCTATCATACGAGCTCCGTAATTGGTGAGCAATGCTTTGCTATTTTGTTTATTACGCAGATAAAATAATTGTACCGGTTTACCTTCCAGCGTATCAGAAAAATCTGTCGCAACAGGCCATCCATGTTCAAAGACAGATTCTGCAGATACGGGATTCGAGGGATTAGCTGATTCCTGTTTTGTTGCCTGCTGATCACAGGAAATGAAGGCCAGAAAAAATAAGTTGAGTAAAAAAATATGCTTAGGCTTGGGAAACATAATGGGTAGTTTAAATAAAATGAATGTAACCAATTTAATTTATTGTTTCCAATTAACCAATGACAGGTCCTGCGTTTTTTGATTTTCAAATGGATAAACAAGGATTGAAATGTGATACATACGTATCAGGTCCTGGGCTGTCCGCCTTCTGACCGATTTTATTTCATTGCGTCTTTGCTTCTTAGCGGTTGGACTTCGGTAGTTTTTTACTATGATCCTAATAAGGATAAAACTTTCTGAAAAGAAATACTTGTGAAATCTTTCGCAAAAAATAAAATATTATCAAGGGCTGAAAATTCAGCCGCCTCATGCATAGTATTAACTACAACAGCTTTCATACCTGCGTGATAAGCACATTCCACACCTTTTGGCGTGTCTTCAAACACAACACAAGAATCCGGGGAAACGCCTAATGCGGTGGCACATTTCAGATATGTTTCGGGATTTGGTTTACTGCAGCTTACATCATCAGCACTTACTATGGCTGAAAAATAATCCCGGATAAAAAGACCGTCAAGTACAAAATCTATATTAAACTTTATGGCAGCTGATCCAATTGCCATCGCTATACGCTGCTCCCTGGCATCCTTTATCAGCTTGTCCAGTCCGTCAATTAATTTTAACCGGGGCCTGAATTCCCGCTGGTACTTTTCTTCCTTGGCATAACTCATCTGTGTTTTTTCTTCATCGCTGAACCGGCCGGGAAAAATCCTTTCCAGCAATTCATGATTTTTTCCATAGCACTCTGCTTTTGCTTTTTCATAGCTGATATCAGCACCGAGCTCATTGAGTATATCATGCCATGCGATAATATGATATTCCATATCATCGATCATCGTTCCATTAAGGTCAAAAAGAAAAGCTTTAACGGTGGGTTCAAACATTTGATAATAAACTTTTAGCCAATTTCTTCTGTACCATTTTCAATTTGAACCGTGAAGGCAGTCAAAGGCAGACCCATCGCTTCCTCGTATTTTTTGCTGAGTAATGTTATAAGTTCATCCACAAACTCATGCTTTACCAGGTTGATGGTACAGCCACCAAAACCACCACCCATCATCCTTGCACCTAACACACCCGGATGATCTGCAACGGCATCAACCAGAAAATCAAGTTCCCTGCAACTCACTTCATACATATTACGAAGGCCACTATGCGTATCATACATTTTTCGGCCCATGGCCACCATATCGCCTTTCACCAGGTTGTTACAGGCAGCCTGTAAACGACTGATCTCCTGGACAATAAAACGGCAGCGTTTATCAATGGTGGCATCACGCGGGCTCACCATTTCATCAAGCATACTTTCTGATGCATCACGCAAAGACATCACCTCAGGATAAGCTTCCTGTATCCATTCCAAACCCTGTGCACATTCCTGCCTCCGGGTATTATACGCCGTTGAAGCAAGTGAATGTTTTACATTGGTATTAAGCATTAGGATACTTAACCCATCTGCAGCAAATGGAACATATTCAAATTCCATGGAACGGCAGTCGAGCTTCATCACAAAACCTTTACGTCCAAACATACTGGCGAACTGGTCCATGATGCCACACATTACGCCGGCATAGGTATGCTCTGCTTTTTGTGCGATATCTATCATCTCATGCCGGCTTAATTGCAGATCAAACATATCATTCAACGCAAACACCGTGGCACATTCAATGGCCGCACTGGAAGAAAGACCAGCGCCAATGGGGAGGTCTGCATCAACCATAAGGTTAAATCCTCCGATCGCATATCCCCTCTTCTGCAATTGATCCACTACACCTAAAATATAATTTGGCCAGTCGCGGGAAGTTTTGGCAACAGTTTGTATGTGTGTTTCAAATGTTTCATTGAATGCAACGGAAAAAAGACAGATGACGGAGTCTTCTCTTTTACCTGTTGCTATATATACAGCCTTATCAATGGCAGCAGGTAAAACAAATCCATCATTATAATCCGTATGCTCACCAATGATGTTGATCCTTCCGGGGGAACGAAAGAGGTGTGGGCTATGGTGATACTTTTCTTTATAAAGCTTGTTGAGATTATCGGCAATCTGATGCATTGTGCAAGTTACATATTCTTCTGAACTACTCACTGAGATGACAAGGCGCTGGCAGCATATTATTCCGTCATTTTCCCTGTTTTTTTAAGGTACCTGATAGTCAAATATTGAATACCTAATAGTGGAATAATGCTGAAAAGTAAAATGTTCCGTAAACTGTTATCGTTATGCGTTATTTGAGGATAGGCAAATAACAATATCAATGTGATCCCACTCAGCCATACGAACTGGGTATTATATTCTTTCAGAATCCAGCGGCGAACATTAAACTTCATTCCATGGAAAGTTTGAGCGAGGCCGTTAAGAGAGGGAAACCAACGGTTTACCTTTTTGGTATAGTCATCAAAAGCCTGTCCAAATTTCTGTCTTAAAAAATTTTCTTCTGCGAGCACAATGGACTGATAAATAAACAGAAAGACCGGCATGACCACCAGGAGATAAATCAAAGAATTGGCAAGGATACCAACCCCAAGCAGCATAAGTATATTACCTACATAAAGTGGGTTACGGCAATGGGCGAATATACCCGTTGTAACTAATTCTTCAGCATACACTTTTCCTCCCCTGCCACCACGAATGATATAAGCAAGACCAATGGTTGCTCCCCTGATTGCCTGGCCCGTAACAGTAATGACAAGACCAATAATTAATGGCCAGAGCCAGTAGTGTTCCCCAAAACCTGCGGAAGAGAAAATGGGGGGAGATGGAATAAAAAGTAACAAATAAAGGATGATGAAAAGCCAGTTACGATATTTAAAAAAGAAATTTCCGATGGTGATCATGGCTCATTTTTTTGCAATAAATCCGGAAAAATTATACCACTTAAAAAAAGTCTCTGTTGTCCTGAACCCGGATTCTTTTAACAAGGCAATATTCTCACTGAGTTTATAAGGGATAAGGACGTTTTCCAGCGCTTCCCTTTTTTGAGCGATCTCCATTTCGCTGTATTGATTCCTTCTTTTAAAATCGTAGTAATATTTTATAAAATCGCGGTTGAACGAACTGTCTTCCGCCAGGATTTTTTCAATTACAATCAACACACCTCCGGGCACCAGTCCGGCATATATGGTACGCAATAATTTTTCCCTGTTCACTGGTCGGATGAATTGAAGCGTAAGGCATAGAACAACCACTGATGCATTCTCAATAGTGACCGCGCAATTGAGGTCTTCAACCGTTAGTTTATACGGCCGTGTAATCCCCATCTCGGATAATTTGACTTTGCATTTATCAAGCATATCTGCCGAATCATCAACACCTACAAATGGAATATGGTCCGGTACGGTTTGATCCATGTGAATCATAGTTGCACCGGTAGAGCACCCAAGATCGTACACCGTTGTATTTTCCTGGTAATGGTCACCGGCAAGTTCCCCGATCATGCGTTGCATTTCCAGGTAAAATGGCACCGAACGGGTGACCATATCGTCAAACACCCTGGCTACTGATTGATTAAAAGTAAAATCAGATGATTTCCTTATCTCCTGGTTGAAAATTTCGTCCCTGGACTTTATCATACCTTGAAAGGTACCCTTTTAAAAGTACCCATGAAAAGATAAGTCAGGCTGAATTACAGTAATATGACTTCAGGCTTGTAAAAAGATGAGATTCGTCAGTTATACTACCTTCTTCAATGTCAGATAAGCGCCTGGCTGATATCTTCCAGTATATCATCCGGATGTTCCAGCCCAACTGATATGCGAATTAAACCGGGTGTAATACCCACACCCTGCCTTTCGGCTTCGGTAAGTTTTGAATGTGTTGTGCTTGCAGGATGCGAAGCAATGCTGCGACTGTCGCCCAGGTTATTGGTCATGGACAGCATGCGCAAATTATTGAGGAATTTACGGCCGGCTTCAATGCCGCCCTTTAATTCAAAAGTAACAATGCCGCCGCCATTGCTCATCTGGCGCTTTGCGATCTCGTATTGCGGATGGGTAGGAAGAAAAGGATATTTCACCCAGCTTATGGCAGGATGATTGGTTAGAGCCTCAGCGATTTTTAAAGCAGATGCTGCATGCCGGTCCATTCTCACGTAAAGAGTCTCGAGGCTTTTTGTCAACACCCAGGCGTTGAATGGACTCATAGAAGGACCTGTATTACGAACAAATAAATATAAGGGCTGGATCAGTTCTTTTCTGCCCACAACAACGCCACCCAGTACTCGTCCTTGTCCATCGATGAATTTTGTGGCAGAATGAATAACCAGGTCGGCACCAAGTAAAATGGGTTGCTGCATAGCCGGTGTGGCGAAGCAGTTATCCACCACCAATAAAATATTATGTTTCTTGCATATTGCTGAAACATAACTGATATCAATGATATCCAATCCAGGATTGGAAGGTGTTTCCACGTACAGCATTTTGGTTTCCGGCCTTATCAGCGATTCAATTGATGCAGGATCATTCATATTAAAATATGAATATGCTATACCCCACTTAGGCAGATATTTCGTAAGTATGGTATGAGTTGATCCAAAAACAGCAGAGGCAGAAATAATATGATCGCCTTTGGAGAGAAAGGTCATGAAAGTAGCAAATACAGCTGCCATGCCCGTACCGGTGGCGATACCATCTTCTGCTTTTTCCAAAACACAGATCTTGCTGATAAATTCGTCAACGGTAGGATTTGAAAACCGCGAATAGATATTTACATCCAAACTGTCGTCAGCAAAAGCTGCCGCCATATCTTCTGCTGAATCATACACAAAACTGCTTGTCAGGAAAAGTGGCGTGGAATGTTCCTTTTCGGCTGTTCGCCGGGTTTGCGTCCGGATGGCATCGGTTTCTGGATGTCTGGCCATATGCTTATTGATTGGGCGAAATGTGCAAGATTATTAAAAATGGAATTTGAAAGGGCTGAAATTTCCGGCAAAATTTTATGAAGCCAGGTTCGTATTTACTTCTTCGCCATTGACCAATACAGACCAGGTAATGACGGCTCCTGCGCGGCGTAAAGTTTCTGCAACGGAGCAATATTTATTAACGGAAAGATCAACAGCCCGCCATGCTTTACCGGGTTCAACAACACCGGATATTTCAAAGCGTATATGTAATGTTTCCCAAAGTGAGGGTTCTTTACCCTTCTCCCTTTCGCCATCTACTTTTATTTCAAGGCCGGTCAGCTCCTGTTTTTGTTTTTTGAGGATGCTCACCACATCAACACCGCTGCAGCCGCAAAGTGCAGCCAGAACTGTTTGCATAGGTCTGAAACCGGTTCCACCACCACCTTGATCAACAGGTATGTCGATCCTCATATTATGTCCGGCTTCATCTGCAATATCAAATCCATAATCAGGGTCTGTAAGGGCTGCGTGCATTAAAGGCATAGCTGATTTTTGGGTGTAAATATACATTCATTCAATGGCATTATACGCTTAAAGATCAGGCAAGGATTTTCACCAGTATACGAAGACTCCAGAATATGACTAAAATACCTAGGAGAATAAATGAAGTCTTTCGGGGTAGTTTTCCCGTAAGCCTGGCAGCAAGAGGTGCGGCAACTAAACCTCCAATGACCAGGGCAAAAATTACCTGCCAGTGACTAACACCCAACAATGTAAAAAAAGTAAATGCGCTGGCAAGTGTTACAAAAAATTCTGTGAGGCTAACTGAGCCAATGACATATTTAGGGCTCCGGCCTTTTGTAATCAGGGTTGTGGTAACAATCGGGCCCCATCCTCCGCCACCAAATGAATCCAGAAATCCACCGGCCCCGGCCAACCAGCCATGATGTTTAAATTTTTTAGGTGCTTGCACTGACCTGAATGCATTTACGAGGATTCTCAGTCCAAGAAAAAGTGTATAGCAAGCCATGATTGGCCGGATATAATCAATATGCGTTTTCCCTAATTGCGTAAGCAGGACTGCACCCAAAACGGCGCCAATTACACCGGGAATTAAAAGCGCCTTAAATAATTTTTTATTGACATTGCCGAATTTATAATGGCTGTATCCTGAAGCTCCACTGGCGAACATTTCGGCTGTATGTATACTTCCACTGATTGCCGCGGGGTTCAAACCCGCAGAGAGCAATATGGTTGCGCTGGTAACTCCGTAGCCCATTCCCAGGGCGCCATCAACCAATTGTGCCAGGAAACCGGCCAGCATCATCCAGTGAAAATTCTTATCCAAAGTCAGGTACCACTTAACAGTTCCATCAGCCATTTCACGAAAAGGCAAATAGGAAAATATGAAATGGCCGATCAGCATCAACCCAAATATTGTCAGGGAATATGTTGCAATTTTTTTCCAGCGGTTATCTTTTTCAACAGACCCATTCTGCACGAGTACCCGGGTGATGGCATTCATCTTTTTGACCTTGTATTCGAAGTTTCCCTTAAGGTCATTCCGGATCTTATTTAGATTTTCAAGCACTTCATCTAATTCATCCGGCAAAGATTCATTAAGCACCTGTTTAATTCTTTTGGCTGCTGTGGGTGATTTGCCATTGGTTGAAATGGCAATTTTAAGGTTACCCTTTTGTACAATACTGCCGAGATAAAAATCACAAAGCGATGGCGTATCAGCAACATTGACTAAAATATTTTTGCCGGTGGCCCGGTCCCGGATCACCTCATTCAAAATTTTATTGTCAGTAGCCACAATGACCAGGTTTTTATGATCAAGGTCTTCGTTTTCAAATTCCCTTTCGTATAATGTACAGCCCGGATACTTACTGATCAATTCACGCACTTCATCCTTCACTCTGTCTGCAACAATACTGATTTGCATTTCAGGTGAGTTGGATAAAAGGGACTGCAGTTTTTCAAGGCCTACATTACCTGCCCCGACCAACAACATTTTCAGTTGATCCTGCTTAAGGAATACCGGATATAAGGCATTTTTTTCCGTTAGTGTTTCCTGGATCATGAAGTGATTCTTTGCATATTGAAAAAATGAAATTGCTTACTGATCAGTTTAACTCAGGCCTGCGCCTGTTCGATCCATTTTCTTGCCTCCCTTGAAGCATAAGAAATAATGATATCCGCTCCCGCTCTTCTCAGTGCGGTCCATAACTCCAGGTGTGCAGCCTCCCTGTTTAAAATACCTTTTTCAGCCAGGCATTCAATAGCTGCATATTCTCCGCTAACATGATAAGCGGCGAGTGGCTGGCTCGACTGTTCCTTAATGCGCAAAATAATATCCGTATACCAGCCGGCAGGCTTCACCATCAATATATCTGCACCTTCTTCCGCATCACGTAATGAACTGAGAATGGCGTCTTCCGGATTTGCAGTTGATAACTGGTAAGATTTGCGATCCCGGATGATACCTTCAGCAGGACTGGAATGACAGGCATCCCTGAACGGCCCATATAACTGCGAACTGAATTTGGCTGAATAACTCATAATGCTTACTTCGTCCAGGCCATGATCATCCAAGCGGTTACGGATAGCGGCAATTCGTCCGTCCATCATATCACTGGGCGCAATACAATCAGCCCCGGCCTGCGCAAGTTGAAGTGCATAACGGGAAAGCGTATCTACAGAAGCATGGTTATCGATCTTACTTCCTTTTTCATCAAGCACCCCGCAATGGCCATGTGTTGTATAACTGCACAGGCAACAATCTGCCGCAACCCAAACGCCATTTCCAAAATTTGACCTTACTGACTGCAGGATACCTGTTGCAAAAGAGAAATCATTGACATGCGCCTGCTTGCCCAGCGGTACCGGGAATAAAAGGAATTTACTAATGCCGGACCTGAGATCATTTTCAATTCGCCTTAAAAGGGAGTCTGTTGTTTCAGAAAACACACCTGCCAGGTTCTCCAGTTCATGAGGCTGGCTTAGGCCTTCTTCAGCGAAAAGGGGCTGTATGAATTCCTTATGTGATAAAGAAACAGAACCAGCCAGTTCCCTGACCTGGGCGCTCACCCTCATCCGGCGGCGGTTTATGGTGTAACGGAGCTGCGCCATAAATTGAAAGATTTAATGGTTGGAAAAATAATAGGCTCAATGCCAGACTGTTTCAGGCGCTCCGATGTTTCACCATAAGGAGATGCGTGGACCGCATCATCCTGAACTACCGAGCTGTACATTTCATACTGCCCATAGCTTGTCCAGAAAATAAAACCCGCCTGTTTAATGGCTTCCTTCAAAAGTTCATTTTGCTTTGCTGTTAAACGGTAGGTGCCTGCAGCCTTCCAGCCTTTAAGCTTCCAATGTGATGCAGCGGCACTATGGGTAATCACCGTTATATGCGATTGGAAAATATGCAGAAGAGGCATTTTAAATACAGGCAATAATGACTCCAGTCCCAATGCATCTGCACAGCCTTCCACCCAGATTCCTTTTCGGGCAAGCTCATACCAGGTTTTGGTGCCCGATGCCCAAACCCTTTTCTCCTTTATCATTTCAACTGCTTCGTTGTTTTGAATGGCTTTGTAATTGGCAATAAAAACTATGGGTGTATCGATCAGGAGGTTTTCAGTTGTATGATCATATGAAAAAAAATCAGCCATATGATCCGTACTGCTGAAAATACTGTTGCTTTTGATATCGATTTCCGGAAGCCCGGTCCAATGATTGATTAGTTGTTCTTGCTGATCTCTTCCCGCGGCATAGCCAAATTTGTGACTACCCAGGTTGAAGCTGGTAACACCAAACTTCTGAATGCATCCTGACCCATATGCCGAAGCGGTTTTCTTTTCCCGGATACAGTCTGCCATGAGTTCAGGCTTATTGATTGCCATCAGTATTTCAACCGCTTCTTTATTTTCAGGCAAACACTCCGCGACAATAGCGCCCTGGCAAGGTGCCGGTACACATTCTATCAACGGTAGTATCATTATTTTTTTCCCCTCGAGGAGATTGTTTATTATGGTGCGATTCCCGCCGTCAGATAACAACCGGTTCAATCCTGCAGTGGCGAGGATAGTGCCGTCATATTCGCCTGCATCAAGTTTACGCAACCTTGTTTCCACATTTCCACGGATTGGTTTAACCTCAATAGAAACTAATCCTTTGGGGCAAGGCAAAGCCTTACTTAAAAAATCAACTGCCATTTCTTCCCTGCGTGGAGAACAAGTGCCAACCACGAGTGTTTCACCAGCTGCAATTTTTTCGGAAACATCTGCATTAAAGATCGCTACATCACGGGTGTCGCACCGGTCAACGACTGAAAAAATATTCTCACCAAAGAAATGTGCAGCACTCATATCTTTCAATGAATGAACGGCAATGTCGGCAGCTCCTTCGGATAAGCTTTTGTACAGGTCAGCTGTAAAAAAATCAGTCCCCTCCACCGTATGCAATGGAATACCCTGTAAAATATCACCGAGGCTTTCACGAGCGAACACCTCAACCTCAACCTCTGGAAAAATTGACAGGATCTGATCCTTCACCCGTTCAATCTGCAGCAGCGACAACCTGGAACTCCGTCCGGTTAGCCTGATTTTTTTCATGCAGGATTTTTTTGAGGCTGTGCGCCAGATGATGAATATGTTTAGGCAGATGTTTCCGGGTAATTACAATACGAAGGCATTCTTCACCGGGAGGAACTGTTGGGGAATTAATTGGCTGAAGATAAACCCCCTGATGATGCAATAATGCATCGGCCACGTTCTTACATAACCGGCTGTTGCCAATATGTATGGAAGTGATATGCGTATCATTTTCATAAAAAAGAACATCATTCTGTTTCAATGCTGCCCTTAATAACTGTACGTTTTCGTGCAACTGATCACGCCACGCTTTATTTTGAATAATCAATTCTATACTTCTTGAAGCAGCACTACAAACGGCCGGCGGAAGTGAGGTTGTAAAAATAAATCCACTGCCAAAACTTCGTATAAAATCAACGAATAAGGAAGAAGCTGCAATATACCCGCCAAAAACACCAATCGCCTTGGAAAGTGTACCATTTATGATATCCACTTGATCCTGCAATCCTTCCATAGCAATCATTCCTGATCCATTGTCACCATACAAACCCACCGCATGTACTTCATCTACATAGGTGATGGCATTAAACTTCTTTGCCAATGCGGTTATTTCCCTGACGGGGGCCACTGTGCCTGTTATGGAATACACAGATTCAAATACGATCATGATTGGCTGGCCGATTGGAATACTTTCCAGTATACCTGCCAGGTGTTCCATATTATTATGGCGATAAATAATTTTTCTATTCCCTGCTGCACGCATACCTTCAATCAGGGATGCATGATTACGTTCATCTGAAATAAAAATAAGTTCCGGAATCTGCCGGCCAATTGTTTGCAAACTGGTAACATTTGCCTGGTATGCACCGTTGAATAATAAAGCACTCTCCTTCTTATGCCAGGCAGCAAGCCTTGTTTCGAGTTCGCGGTGATGAATGGTTGTACCGGAAATATTTCTTGTTCCACTACTGCCCGTACCGCTCCGATGCATTGTAAAACTGAGCCGGGAAATGATTTCTTCTTCCGTACTCATACATAAATAATCATTACTGCACCAGTTCACTGCAGAACGCTGAATTCCCTGTTCATTCTGATAGTAAAAATGCGGAAAATGCTGCGCACTCTTGTTCACTTCCAGGAAATACCGGTAATTACCTTTATCTTTTAACTCAGCCAGTTTTTGTTCAAGTATTTTATTGATCACATTCATTCTACACCAGTTTTTTCCGGGTTACAAAATCACCAAATCCTTCACCTGGTTCTTTCTGTGCAGAGAACCTTTCAAACAGGGTATCAAGTGCTGCGAGTATAGCCTCTTCATCAAGGCTGTCTTTATATTTGGTGTTGAGCCTTTCACCAAAGCGATCTCCGCCGATATGGAGATTATATTTGCCATAAGCCGTACCAATAAGTCCGATCTCCGCTACATAGGGACGCCCACAGCCATTTGGACAACCGGTCATGCGTAAGTGTAATTCTTCTTTATCAATGGCATATTTTGACAGCAGTGGCTCAATTTTGGTGATCAGTGACGGCAGGTAGCGCTGTGCTTCGGCCAGTGCCAGGGGACAGGTATTAAAAGCCACACAGGCAATGGCATTACGCCTGATCAGGCTGGCCTGCTCAGTATGCGGGCCTATTCCGGTTGACTCAAGCAATGAATCTATAATCTTTTTATCTGATGACTTTATATCTGACAGTACCAGGTTTTGGTTGCAGGTAAACCGGAAATCAGCCTTACCGGTTTTTGCGATCTCGAGCAAGCCGGTCTTTAAGGCACAGCTTTCCAGGTCTTTGATGAGCCCGTTTTCTGTAAAGACCGTATAATACCAAATACCTGCCTGGTTCTGCTGCCAGCCAAAATGATCTTCCCGTTTGGTGAATGTATAGGGCCTTGCAGGTTCCAATGCAAAACCACAGCGTTTTTCCAATTCCGATTTAAAAGATTCGACACCCATCGAATCAATGGTATATTTCAGGCGGGCCAGTTTACGGTCGCTGCGATTGCCATAATCACGTTGTATCGTTATGATCTCATAAACCACTTTCATGATTTTTTCATCACCTGAGACATATCCCAGCATACTGGCCAGTCGCGCATACGTTTCGGGATTGCCATGTGTTGTGCTAAGTCCGCCACCTGCAGCGATATTGAAGCCTGCAAGCTTTCCGTTTTCTTCAATAGCAATCATACCTATATCATTGGCAAAAACATCCACATCATTATCCGGCGGAATAGCAATGGCTATTTTAAATTTACGTGGCAGGTACCTGTCCTGGTACAAAGGATCTGCTTCTTCTTTTTTCCGGTCTGCCGTCAGGGGCTCTTCGTTCAGCCATATTTCGTAATAAGACCTTGTCTTTGGCAATGCCATGATGCTGATCCGCTCTGCATAGGAGAATATTTCTTCATGCAGGGCTGATTGCGAAGGATGTGCGCTGCAAACCACATTACGGTTAACATCACCGCATGCCGCTATTGAATCCAGGTGCAGTGTATTGAAAGCGGAGATCGTTGGTTTGATCTTTGATTTGACGATACCATGCAACTGAATGGTCTGACGGGTAGTGATCTTGATGACCCCGGTTGAGTAATCCCCGGCGATATGGTTCAAACCAACCCATTGATCAGCCTTCATGAGCCCACCGGGCAGGCGTAACCGAATCATGTAAGAGTATAACCATTCCAGTTTTTTCTCGGTACGTTCTTCGCGTCGGTCACGGTCATCCTGCTGGTACATGCCATGAAATTTGATCAGGGCCTGGTCATCTTCCCTGATGGCGCCTGTAACCTCGTCCTGCAGGCTTTCCTGCAATGTCCCCCGCAAGCCGTCGCTGGTGGTTTTAATTTTTTCTATCGGGGATAATTTTCTATTTTCTGCCAACACATATAGTTTGTGCAGTCATCGGTTTATTTTCCGGCGTCTGCGGTAATCATTCAATAAACATCCTTCTGGTACCTGCCTTCTTTTTTCATGCGCTCCAGGTATTCATTTGCTTCAGCCGGTGATTTTTTCCCCTGCACTTCAATGATCTTCAGTAATGCCTGCTCCACATCTTTACTCATGGGATCCTTTGTGCCACTGATGTATACGGCAGCGCCATCATTCAACCAGTCGTATAATTCTGCGGCCTGTTCAAGCATCCGGTGCTGTACATATATTTTCTGTTCCTGGTCGCGTGAAAATGCCAGGCTGATCTTGTGCAGTACTTCTGTCTGCAGGTATTGCTGTATTTCGGCCTGGTAGAGGAAATCAGTTTGAAAGCGCTGTTCACCAAAAAAGAACCAGTTGCGGCCGCTGTCACCCGAAGCATCGCGATCAGAAAGAAATGATCTGAAGGGAGCAATGCCTGTACCCGGACCGATCATGATCATATCTTTACCTGGCTCAGGTAATTTAAAAGCACGGTTTCGGTGTACATAAAAATTAACAGCGGAGCCGGCGGGAAGGTCGCCGAGAAATGTACTGCAAAGCCCAAATCGCTGATCCCCCTGTGCCAGGAAAGAATGCTTGCTAGCGGTCAGGTGTACCTCCTTTTGATGGACCCTGGGAGATGATGAAACAGAATATAAGCGAGGGGCAATACCAGGCAGCAGTGCCAGTATTTCCCTGAAAAGTTCCGGTTTTGCCGGCGGGTAAATTCTTAGCAGGTCAACCAGGTCCATGCGCGTATCAGGTATTTCCTGCCCTGTCAGTGCGGCATATTTCTTAATGGTGGCGGATAAGAGGTAACAAATATTCAAATGTTTTTTCAGCAGTTGCCCAATAGTATCTTTTGCACGGGGTGTTTCGATTACTTCATCGGGTGATATGCCGGCAAGTTCAATGATGCGGCCAACAATAACGTCATCGTTTTCCGGAACAATGGCAATGGCATCACCAGGTTCATAATCTATTTCTTCATCAGTTGAAATTTCGATGTGATATGTTTCCTTCGATGAGCCACGGTCATTCAGGTTTATATGTGCCTGGATTTTCCCGTCATAGATTTTTTTGCCGGAAGGTTTATGTGCAGGCCTACTGTGGGTAATGCTTTCCTGTTGTGGCGCTTCCGTCCAAAATGCTGCAATTTTATTGAACCATTCCCGTGCAGGTTCTTCATAATCCACATCACACTTCTGCATAGGAAGTATCCTGGTTGCGCCAAGTTCTTCCAGGCGTTTATCCAGGTCCTCACCGGCTTTACAATAAAGCGGATATGCCGTATCCCCCAGTGCCAGTATACTGAATTTTACTTTAGAGAGATCAGGGCTTTCGTTGAATATCCATGAAAAAAACTTCCGTGCAGATTCGGGTGGTTCGCCTTCACCCTGGGTACTGACCACGGCCAAAAAAAGGGATTCCTTTTCCAGGTCTGCAAACCTGTACTGATCAAGGTTGGCACATTTTACGGTTATGCCTGACTGTTTTGCTGATTGCGTGAACTTAAGTGCCAGTTTTTTAGCGTTGCCGGTTTCTGTGCCATAGCAGATGGCCGCTTTTTTATTTTGTACAGCAGCAACAGATGAATGATCGCCATTTGTTGGGCGGCTTTTTCCATCTGCTACCAATCCTGAAAGGTATCCATTGATCCAGATGAGTTCCTCCGTTGTTGAGGAAGAAACCAGGTCCTGCAGTGTTTTTAATTTATTGGAAGGCAGCATGAACTTCAGGTTTGATTTCAGCAGGATTATCTCCCACGGGTGTAAAGAATTCATTTTCTCCGCCATCACCCTTGTACCATTGAAACCTGGGATGAAGTTTTACAACATCCCCAATGATTACCAATGTAGGCGATACATATGCTGCGCTTTTTTGGCCATCAAGATAATGACCAATTTCAGCCATCTTCACCTGCTGTACGGGTGTGGTTGCCTGTTCTATTATAGCCAATGGCTTATCAGCAGCCATACCGGCACGATAAAGTCTATCACATAATGCTGCAAGTGTCTGTGCTGACATATAAAAAACGAGGGTATCAGAGGTATTGGCCCATGCGGTCCATTCTTCTTCTGTAACCAAAGCAGGATTGTTGAATGTGAGCAAACGTACACCGGATGCATATCCCCGCGCAGTGAGTGGAATGCCTGCATAGGCTGCAGCGCCTAAAGCTGCGGTTACGCCGGGCACAATTTCATAAGCAATACCCTTACTGGTTAGTGTTTCCAACTCATCCAGCACATTGGAAAACACAGATACATCTCCCCCTTTGAGCCTTACTACCAGGTTTCCTTTCTCCGCAAATTCAGCCATCAGGTTATTTATGGTTAACTGTGAAACGGATCCATCTTTGCCGGCCTGCTTTCCCACTTCAATAACCTGTACATTTTTTTTACAATAGCGGGTTATGATCTCTTTATTTACGAGGCGATCTGTAAGTACCACATCAGCCTCCTGAAGATACTTTGCTGTTTTGATCGTTACCAGGTCAGCGTCACCGGGACCGGCTGCAGCGAGTATAACTTTCCCCTGTTTATTTGATAACCTCATGGGATAATTTTTTATTGAAATAATACAGCCGCAACAGTACTGTTGCTTGTTTCATCAACCAATATGGCAGAGCCATTCTGGCGGAGATTTGCAAACTGGTCAAATGAAAGCGGGCTTGCGGTTTTGATAGTGGCTTTAACTACTTCGTTGAGTGTGACCGGCCCTTTTGGTACTTCCTGCATGAGGGTATTCACATCCAGTTTATAGGCAACATCACGTATGACAGCACGAACACCTTTAGACTGATGCTGCAGGAAATACTTATTACCTGGAATGAGCGGTTTTTCATCCATCCAGCAAAGCAGGACCTCCAGTTCGGTAGCAGTCTGTGGCAGATTTGCCGACTGAACAATGCTGTCTCCCCTGCTCACATCAATGTCATCTGCCAGGTGAATGACTGCACTTTGCGGAGCAAAAATCTCATCCACTTCTTCGCCGGCGATTTCCAGTTTTAAAATTGTGGTCTTCTTACCAGCGGGCAGTACAACCACCTCTTCACCTTTACGGTAAATACCGCTGCTCACTTTACCGGCATATCCCCGGTAGTCGTGCAGTTCTTCTGTTTGCGGACGAATAACATACTGAACCTGGAACCGAGGATCAGTGAGGTTAATATCAGTTTCCAGAGGAACTTCTTCAAGAAATTGCAGTAATGTGGGTCCATCGTACCAGGGCATTTTCGTTGATACATCAACGATATTATCGCCGTCCAGTGCACTGATAGGGAAAAAGGTGATGTTGGTAAGTCCAAGCTGGTTAGCAACGGCAGAATAATCGATAACGATATTATTAAAAACATCTTCAGAATAATCTACGAGGTCCATCTTATTGATGGCAACAACAACATGAGGGATCTTCAACAGAGAGGCTATTATAGAATGTCTCCTCGTTTGTTCAACTACGCCCTGCCTTGCATCTATCAATACAATGATCAGTGAAGAACCGGAAGCGCCGGTGATCATATTACGGGTGTATTGCACATGGCCGGGCGCATCGGCGATGATGAATTTTCTTTTAGGTGTTGAGAAATACCTGTAGGCCACATCAATGGTAATTCCCTGCTCCCTTTCAGCCCTGAGCCCATCAGTTAACAGTGCCAGGTCGATACCTCCGTCTTCCCGCTTTACACTTTGCTTCTCCAGTTGTTCCAACTGATCTGCGAGGATGCTTTTACTATCGTATAATAAACGGCCAATGAGCGTACTCTTTCCATCGTCTACACTGCCGGCAGTAATAAATCTCAGAATATTCATAATGCTATTTTGTTAGATAATGGATAAAAGGATAATAGGATAATAAGATAATAGGATATTTAAGGTTGCCGACTGGCGATTGGTGACTGGCGACTTCCTTAAAAGTATCCGTTCTTCTTCCTGTCTTCCATCGCGGCTTCTGTCACTTTATCATCAATCCTGGTTTCACCGCGCTCACTGATACGCGTAGCCTGAATTTCAGCAATTACATCGTCAATGTTAATGGCTGTTGATTCAACTGCCGCGGTGCATGTCATATCGCCAACGGTACGATACCGCACTTGTTTGCGGATGACCTCATCTCCCGGCTCAAGGTTTACGAATTCAGATACCGCAACCCATTGTCCATCGTGATCAACCAGCTCTCTTTCATGTGCAAAGTAGATGGACGGCAGTGCTATCTTTTCCGCCCTGATATAATTCCAGATATCAAGTTCAGTCCAGTTACTTATCGGGAACACGCGCACATTTTCTCCCTTATGAATTCGTCCATTAAAAATGCTCCATAATTCAGGCCGCTGTAATTTGGGGTTCCACTGTCCGAATTCATCCCGCACCGAAAAAATTCTTTCCTTTGCCCTTGCTTTTTCTTCATCCCTGCGGGCTCCGCCGATACAGGCATCAAAGGCAAATTCTTCTATTGTATCCAACAGGGTATATGTTTGTAACCAGTTCCGGCTTGGAAATTTACCCCTCGGTTCTGTGAGTTTCTTTAGATTAATGGTATCCTCCACTTTTCTTACAATCAGCCTTGCTCCTACTGCCGAGGCAAGTTCATCACGGAATTGAAGTGCCTCCGGAAAATTATGACCTGTGTCTATATGCACTAGCGGAAAAGGGATCTTTGCCGGTGCAAATGCTTTACGGGCCAGGTGAACCAGCGTAATGGAATCTTTTCCACCACTGAATAACAGGGCAGGCTTTTCAAACTGGGCTGCTATCTCCCTGAAGATGTAAATACTTTCCGCTTCCAGTTCCTCCAGGTAATTAAGTTTATAATCTGACATATTTTTTATTAGTCTACTGTTTTAGTAGGTTTTAAGAGAAAAAATTATACGGCAAACCGATGTTCAGGTATGGCGTTCTATAAAATAAGTGGAAATCGTTGGGTGCTTAAATTGACAACTCAGGTATTAATATGCATTCGGCAATGACTACATCCGTAGAGCATTAGTTGATCCGGATGCAGAGGATTTCTGTTCTGAAGTTTTTTGAATGCCGGCATGCGCGAATACATTTATTATCCTACAAATATAGTAGACTTTAGGAAATAAATACAGCTACCAGCAACTTTTTCAAACTTTTATCAAATTTGCAATTATTCCTTTTGAATGGGAAAGTAGCGGTCAATAGGTAGTCCGGACATGCAAGGGCAAGTCGAGCAATCAGGGATTAAACATATAATACATTGTTTTTCAAATATTTATAAATTCCATCTGACTTCACTTTAAACCCAGGCGGGCTTTTTTATATTCTGTCTTTTCACTACATTCACCATCCCCGATTTTGTGGAAAAAATCAAAATCAGGGTTTATACTTTTCTTAACCTATAAATAAACAATTTTTATGTTGTGGTTTCTTGGCTTATTTGATCCCGGATGGAGGGATTTTTCTGTTAGAGTATCCAATACAGAAATTACGATTCTCTGGATACTGGCTGCACTCATTGGCGCTTTGCTTTATCATTTCTTTTTAGGTAAAAAAGGTAAGGTATCCGGGGAGTGGGAAGTAAAATGGCAGGCGCTTGACAAAGAATTACACGAAGAAAAAAACAGGCACCATAAAGTTAAAACCCAACTGGATGCTGCACTTTCAAAAGCCAATTCATTCGCCGCATCTGCCAATGAACTGGAAAAATTTAAAGTAAAAGTACACGACCTGCATAAAGGACTGGAGCAGGTAAAAACCATGGCCGCCAAATACAGGCAGGACTATGACGCAGAACATACAAAAGTAACCTCAATGATGGTTGACCACTCAGAAGTTGAAGCATTGCGCAACAGGGTCAGGAACCAGGAAAAAGAACTGCAGGCGGCCCGCAATGAAAATCAAAAAACCAAATCTGAACTGGAAGTTGCTTTGTCGGAAAAAGTTCGTTTGTCTGCTTCCATGAATGAAAGCCAGGTTGTGGAATTAAAACAAAAATTACTGCGCCTTGAAAACGACCTGCACAGCAGCAGGCTGATGGTCATTAAATACCAAACTGAAGCTAATGCCCTTGAAGAAGCACGGAAAAGGGCAAGTGCAGATATTTCGATAACGGATGACAAATCAAGTGAAACCGAAAGTCTGCGGAATAAAGTGAGCCAGCTAGAAACAGATCTGCAAAAAACCAGGCAGCAACTTTCTGAATTAGCAAGCCTGAGGTCACAGTATGAAGCGTTGAAAGCAGAAAAAAACAAGTTGATAAGTGAAGCAGAATTGCAGTCAAAAAATACTGCGGCTGCATTAAGCCTTCAGAACAAAGTTTCTGCTCTTGAAGGTGAAATTGTTAAATTGACGGAACAAAAGAATAAAGCCGTTTCGGAACTCGATGCTGCCCAGAAAGAGAAAAATATCTCAGCGGATGCAGCCAGCGAGATCCAGCCTTTAAAGGACCAGATTGCCAGTTCGGTTAAATCACTTGCAGAAATGGAAAGTGAATTAAAATCAACTATGAACTCACTCAAAGTTGAGGAAGAAAAATTTGCCGCTTTATTAGCAGAGAATAATAGATTGATCAAGGCCCTGGATGAAGTATCCATACTCGTTAAGCCTGATAACCTTAAGCGTATAGAAGGTATCGGCCCGAAACTGGAGGAGATGCTGAATGAAAATAAAATATATACATTCAGCCAGTTATCAAAAGCAACCACCAATCAATTGCAGGCTATCCTTGATGAAGGCGGAGAAGCATACAGGATTCATGATCCTGCAACCTGGCCGGAACAGGCACAGTTGCTGGCTGAAGGAAAAATTGAAGAATTTGAAAAACTCACTTTAGCCTTAAAGGGCGGAAGGCGTGTTGAATAATACAACTACCGCCAAGGCATAAATGCCACAAAAAATCGCCATCTCCCAAAATAATTTTATTTGGGGAGATGGCGGTTTCTTTTGTCATAATATTTTTTCAAGCCGAAAAGATACTAATCACAAAAGGCAAAAAATATTTTTTAATATGATATCTTGATCATTTTTCAGATCAAAAACAGGAGGGAATTTTAATGCACAGGGTTTAGCAATTGCAAACAGGTTTGCAGGCTTTTCTTCCATGGCTCAGGTTCTATATTAAATACTTTTTTTAATTTATCCTTACTCATTACACTGTATGCAGGCCTTTTGGCCGGAGTTGGATAAGCCGAGGAAGGAATGGGATTGACTGTGCAACTGCTTCCGGTCAGTTCTTTGATGGCTTCGGCAAACTGAAACCAGTTGATGATGCCATCATTGCTGTAATGATAGATGCCCGGTATAAATTTTCCTGATGCAAGGATATCCATAATACATCTGGCGAGGTCCGCAGCATAGGTTGGTGAGCCCCACTGGTCATTTACCACGCTGATGGCAGTTTTTTCACTCATCAGTCGTATCATGGTCTTTACAAAGTTCTTACCGTACACAGAATATACCCATGAAGTGCGGAAGATCATTGTCTCCGGATTGTATTTTAAGGCCAGGACTTCTCCTTCCCTTTTAGATTCACCGTAAACTGATTGAGGATCAGCAGGGTCATCTTCTTTATAAGGCTCTTGTCCGTTCCCATTGAATACATAATCTGTGGAGATATGAACTAACTTAGTCCCAAACTCTTTACAAACAGCTGCCAGCACTCCGGTTGATTCTGCATTTACGAGATAGGCAAGATCTTTTTCTGTTTCCGCTTTATCAACGGCAGTGTAAGCCGCACAATTAATACAGAAATCCGGCTGATAGGAACGAAAGAAATTCCTGACCAGTTCAAAATGATGAATAGCTAAGTCCTCCCTTGATAAAAAAAGAAAAGTAAACCCCGGGTATCTATCGGCGATCACCCTGAACTCTTTACCCAATTGGCCATTTGCTCCGGTAACGAGGATTTTTTTCAACATCAGGCAGAAAATTCAAAGTTGGTTTTAATCTCTGAAAGGGAAGGCAGCAAAAGATCTTTTTCCGAAACAAGTGCTTTATCAGCAGGTATTTTCCAATCAATTGCCAGCGCCGGATCATTATAAATGATTCCGCCTTCACTGGATTTATGATAATAGTTATCACATTTATACAAAACTTCCGCGGTCTCACTCAACACTGAGAATCCATGGGCAAATCCCTGTGGGACAAGAATCTGGGTTTTATTTTCAGCGGACAGTTCAACAGAAAATACCTTGCCGTAATGAGGTGAGCCCTTTCTTACATCTACAACTACATCCAGGATACTACCCTTGAAAACACGCACCAGTTTGGATTGCGCAAAGGGGTTCAATTGAAAATGAAGCCCCCGAATTACGCCATACGAGGAGGAGGACTGATTATCCTGTACCCAGTCATAGGCCAGATTCAAGTCGTAGAATTTTTTCTGGCTATAACTTTCAAAGAAATATCCTCTTGCATCTTCAAAAACCATTGGCTGTATCAATACTACGCCTGGAATGTCGGATTGAATTATTTGCATATTGAATTCTGATAATTACCGGGTAACATATTGATGGTTATAATATTCCTGGTAGGAGCCTGAAGTAATATGCTCAACCCATTCCTGGTTAGCAAGATACCAATCAACTGTTTTCTCCAATCCTTCTTCAAACTGCAGAGAAGGCTTCCAGCCCAGTGTTTTATTTAGTTTGGTGGCATCAATGGCATACCGCAAATCGTGTCCTGCCCTGTCCTTTACATAGGTTATCAGGCTGGCTGATTCCCCGGCTTCGCGTCCCAGTTTATCATCCATGATCCTGCAAAGCATGTGAACCAGGTCAAGGTTCTTCCATTCGTTAAATCCACCTACATTATAGGTTTCGCCAACAACTCCATTATGAAAAATAACATCAATGGCCCTTGCATGGTCTTCCACCCAAAGCCAGTCGCGCACATTCTCCCCTTTGCCGTAAACAGGCAAAGGTTTTTTGTGCAGGATATTATTGATCATGAGTGGAATAAGCTTTTCCGGAAAATGATGAGATCCATAATTGTTGGAACAATTAGAAATCACCACCGGCATATTATACGTATGGAAATAAGCTTTTACCAGGTGATCTGATGAAGCCTTTGAGGCTGAATATGGAGAGCGTGGATCGTACGGAGTTTCTTCCGTGAAGAAACCGGTCTCACCCAATGAACCGAATACTTCATCTGTAGAAACATGATAAAACAGTTTACCCTGCATGTCTTTCCAATAAGTACGGGCTGCATTTAACAGCACCCCTGTACCGAGTACATTGGTCCGTACAAAAGCCAATGGGTCCATAATTGAACGGTCAACATGGCTCTCTGCAGCCAGGTGTACCACACCATCTATCTGATGTTCGGCAAAAAGGCTGTTAATGAAGCCTTCATCAGTGATATCGCCTTTTACAAAACGATAATTTGGGGCTTCTTCAATATCCCGAAGGTTTTCGAGATTGCCCGCATAGGTTAGTGCATCAAGGTTAATGATCTGGTAATGCGGATATTTTGTTACGAATAAACGAACAACGTGTGATCCGATAAATCCGGCTCCGCCAGTGATAAGCAAAGTTTTTTTCATATCAAAAAATCATAAATTTTATAAACTCCAGTAAGACCTTTCCGTGATCTTATTTTTAAATATGCCTTTAAGGTCGGCGATCAATCCGGAAGGCCTTGTTATATTGTACAGGTCCTCCGCGGTCAATGCCAGGTAATGGTCATGTGGTGTTGCGATGATCACCGCATCATAATCTTTTCCGTCGGCTTTCACCAGATTAAGGCAGTATTCTTCCCTAACCTCCTCTGCCTCAGCATATGGATCTTCCACATCAACTGTTATATTGAACGATTGAATTTCCTTTACAGTATCTATGATCTTTGAATTTCTTATATCGCTCACATTTTCCTTAAAAGTTACCCCTTTAACCAAAACGCGGGCATTATTGACATCAGGGGTATTGCGGAGTACATGCTGAATAACTTTTCTGGCCACATTTCGGGCCATATTATCATTAATGAATCGGGATGCTGAGATCACTTTTGCATCATAGCCCAGGGCCTCGGCCTTATGGGTAAGGTAATATGGATCAACCCCAATGCAATGGCCACCAACCAGGCCTGGTGAAAATTTTAAAAAGTTCCATTTCGTTCCCGCGGCTTCCAGTACATCGTATGTGTTGATACCCATTTTGTCAAAGATCATCGACAGTTCGTTCATCAGGGCAATATTCAGGTCACGCTGTGTATTCTCAACGATCTTGGCTGCTTCAGCAACCTTGATGGTAGTAGCCCTGTGAACGCCGGCATCCACTACCAGTTCGTAGGTTTTTGCAATTTCGTCCAGCGATTCTGAATCAGAACCGGAAACAATTTTTACTACAGAACGAAGGGTATTTTTTTTATCCCCCGGATTGATCCTTTCAGGAGAATACCCGAGTTTAAAATCGGTATGGAGTTTAAGGCCGGAGATCTTTTCAATCACCGGCAGACAATCTTCTTCAGTACAGCCGGGATATACGGTAGATTCAAATACAACATAATCGCCATGCTTGATCACTTTTCCAATAGTGGATGAAGCGCCCAGTACCGGTTTCAGATCAGGCACATTAAACTTATCAACCGGAGTAGGAACAGCAACTATAAAGAAACGCGCTTCTTTCAGTACATCAAGGTCTGTGGTAAATACAATGTCTTTATCCCTGAAATCATCCCTGTTCACTTCTTTACTGGGGTCAATACCATTACGCATCATATCAATGCGCTTAAGGTTAATATCAAAACCAATGACAGAAATCTTTTTTGCAAACTCGAGCGCGATAGGAAGTCCTACATAACCGAGACCTATAACCGCCAGTTTTGCCTTTTTATCAATTAAATCCTGGTAGATTGTCATTTAGCACTGTTGAATTCTTTGGGTTGTTTAAATAATTCATCATGGGGCAAAGAACGGAAATAATCGTAAGTGATCTTTAGACCTTCGGCCCTGTTTACACGGGGCTCCCAGCCCAAAAGCGCTTTGGCCTTTGTGATATCCGGCTTGCGTTGTTTGGGATCATCTACCGGCAATGGCTTAAAAACGATCTTTTGATTTGTTCCGGTAAGTGTGATGATCTCTTTTGCAAAATCAAGTAAAGAAATTTCCACCGGGTTGCCAATATTCACCGGATAAGCATAATCGCTTAGCAATAAACGATAAATACCTTCCACCAGGTCATCCACATAACAGAATGAGCGGGTCTGGCTGCCATCACCAAAAACAGTGAGGTCTTCACCCCTGAGTGCCTGCCCGATAAATGCCGGCAATGCCCTTCCGTCGTTGAGCCGCATACGCGGACCATAGGTATTGAAGATCCTGATAATACGTGTTTGTAAACCATGGAATGTATGGTATGCCATGGTGATGGATTCCATAAACCGTTTTGCTTCATCATATACTCCACGGGGCCCTACCGGGTTTACATTACCCCAGTATTCTTCTGTCTGCGGGTGAACAAGCGGATCCCCATAGACCTCAGATGTAGATGCTACCAGCATCCTTGCGTTTTTTGCTTTGGCAAGGCCCAGGCAGTTATGAGTTCCCAACGCACCTACTTTCAGTGTCTGGATGGGTATTTTTAAATAATCAATGGGACTGGCCGGTGAGGCAAAATGAAGGATATAGTCGATCTTTCCAGGTACATGGATGAACTTGGTTACATCATGATGATAAAAATCAAACTGGGGAAGCTTAAATAAATGTTCAATGTTACGAAGGTCGCCAGTTACCAGGTTATCCATACCAATTACATCACAGCCTTCATTTATAAAACGGTCGCAGAGATGTGACCCCAGAAAGCCGGCTGCCCCGGTAATGAGTACACGCTTTTTTTCCATTTGTGTTTAGTTTTGAGTAGCGGCCATACGACCGATGCTTTCATAATGAAAACCGAGATTTTTAATGGCTTCAACATCAAAAAGGTTTCTTCCGTCGAAGATGGCTTTTTGTTTTAATCCTGTAACGATCCTGAGGAAATCAGGCTGCCTGAATTCATTCCATTCAGTTGCAATGATCAGCGCATCAGCACCTGTAAGTGCATCATATTGATTTTCTGCATAAGTAATTTTATCACCCAGTAAACCGCGCACATTAGGCATTGCTTCCGGATCAAAAGTACTTACCGTTGCACCTTCTGCCAGCAGGGAATCAATTATATACAAGGCCGGTGCCTCGCGGATATCGTCCGTATTTGGTTTGAAGGCAAGGCCCCAGATGGCGAAATGCTTTCCCTTCAGATCTCCCTTGAAATATTTTTTGATCTTGGGTAATAAATGAAGCTTTTGTTTTTCATTTATTTCCATAACGGCATTGAGTATCTGAAAATCATACCCTACTTCATGGGAACTCTTTACCAGTGCCTGAACGTCCTTGGGAAAACAACTTCCCCCATATCCTATGCCGGGAAACAGAAAACGCTTTCCGATCCGGTCATCACTTCCGATACCGCGCCTGATCATATCCACATCGGCACCAAGTTTTTCGCACAACTGGGCCACTTCATTCATGAAGGATATCTTGGTTGCGAGGAACGAATTGGCGGCATATTTGGTAAGCTCGGCAGATCTTTCGTCCATAAAAATTAAAGGATTGCCAGAGCGCACGAATGGTGCATACAGTTCTTTCATAACGTTGCGTGCCCTTTCTGACTGCGTACCGATAACAACCCTGTCGGGTTTCATAAAATCCTCAACGGCAACGCCTTCTCGTAAAAATTCTGGATTAGAAACAACATCAAACGCACCCTTGTAATTTTCCGCTACTGCAGCATGAACTTTTTCCGCGGTACCAACTGGGACCGTGCTCTTGTCTACTAATACAGTATAGCTGGTTAATATTTTACCCAGATCGCGGGCAACACCTAAAACATATTTCAGATCGGCAGACCCATCCTCACCGGGAGGAGTTGGCAGCGCCAGGAATATTATTACGGCATCTTTGATCCCTTCAGCCAAATTTGTGGTAAAGCTCAGACGACCCTCTTTCTGGTTTCGGAGGAAAAGCTTTTCCAATCCAGGTTCATAAATTGTTATCTGTCCATTGCTCAGTTTATCAACTTTTGCCTTGTCAATATCAATGCAGGTTACCTGGTTCCCGGTTTCTGCGAAGCAGGTTCCTGTTACAAGACCAACATAACCCGTTCCAACTACGGCGATTTTCATGTTTTGTTTTTTTTATTTGTTAATAAACGACAAAACGGCTGAAATAATATATTGTAACTGATCTTCATCCATTTCTGTATGCATTGGAAGGGAAATAACCCTTTGTGTGAGCCAATCCGTATGGGGCAAATCCAGTTCTCCGGACCCAAAAGAGGCAAACATTTGCTGCCTGTGCGCCGGAACAGGGTAATATATCATGGAAGGTATTCCTTGTTGAGCCAGGTATTCATTTAAAGCATCCCGGTCAACGCCCTCCAGAATAAGGGTATACTGATGGTAAACATGTGTATTTCCCGGCGCCACATAAGGTGTAGTGATCTTTGGATGGCCATTGAAAGCAGCATTATACGCTTCTGCAACCCTTTGCCGGGCAGCATTATAACTGTCGAGACGTTTCAGTTTCACCTCTAAAATGGCAGCCTGGATGGCATCCAGCCTTGAATTACAACCCACCATTTCGTGGTAATAGCGTACTTTCTGCCCATGATTGGCAATCATTTTTAATTTTTCCGCCAGCGCTTCTTCCTGGGTTAAAATGGCGCCGCCATCTCCGTAACAACCCAGGTTTTTTGATGGGAAAAATGAAGTTGTACCGATGGTTCCCATGGTTCCGGTCTTATATTGCCGGCCCGATTTCATCGTATATTCAGCGCCGATAGCCTGTGCATTGTCCTCAATAACATAGAGGTTATGCCTTTTGGCAATATCCAGGATTTCTTCCATAGCGGCCGATTGGCCATATAAATGAACCGGTACTATTGCCCTGGTCCTTGGGGTAATCGCTTTTTCGATGGCAACGGGGTCAATACAGAAGGTCCGGGGATCCACATCCACAAAAACAGGTTTTAACCTTAATAAGGCAACCACTTCAGTAGTGGCGATGTAGGTGAAAGACGGGGTTATCACTTCATCTCCAGGCTGCAGGTCAAGTGCCATCATGGCAATCTGCAGGGCATCTGTGCCATTGGCACAGGGAATAACATAACGCGCTCCGGTATACTCAGACAAGTGTTGAGCGAAATCCTGTACAGGCTTACCCCCGATAAATACCGAACTTTCCAAAACACCTAAAACTGCACTATCGATCTCTTCTTTTATCTGGTGGTATTGTTTTTTGAGATCCACCATTTGGATTGGTCGCATGTATAACCTGTTTTAAAAGGGCACAAAAATACTAAAATAAGCGTACGCATTTACTAACCCATTAGATTTGCAGTGTTTATAAAAAGTTTCTACATTGCGCATACTATATTCTCTCTCCATTTTTTTGTACACTTTGGGCATCCGCATAGCTGCTGCCTGGAACCCTAAAGCCCGGTTATGGATCGAGGGCAGGAAGGATATTTTCAGAAAACTGGAAATTGCCTGTAGCAAATTCAAAGGAAAAACGATCTGGATGCATTGCGCCTCTCTTGGCGAATTTGAACAAGGCCGCCCCTTGCTTGAGTCTATCAGGCATGCCTATCCTAAGCATACCCTCCTTTTGACTTTTTTCTCCCCTTCAGGATACGAGATAAGAAAAAATTATAAAGGGGCCGACATGGTATTTTATTTGCCGGCAGACAGTCCGGGAAATGCCAAAAAGTTTATAGAGATCACCCGCCCGGAACTGGCCATATTCATTAAATATGAGTTTTGGTACCATTATCTAAGCACCTTGAAATCAAATCATGTTCCAACCCTGCTGGTATCGGCCATTTTCCGGCAGAATCAGCCATTCTTTAAGTCCTATGGCGGATTTTGGCGTCAAATGCTCCGTTGTTACAATCAACTCTTTGTCCAGAACAGGATCTCGTTCACACTGCTTGAAGCAGCCGGTTTTGGAGCAAATTCAACCATTTCCGGTGATACCCGCTTCGACAGGGTTATTACCGTGGCAAATAACCATACAGACATTCCTGAAATAGTCCGTTTTTGCGGAAAAAGTGAAGTTATTGTAGCAGGAAGCACCTGGCTGGAAGATGAAGAAATACTGGATCATTATGCCAATCAACATCCGGAAATTAAGTTCATTATTGCTCCCCATGAAATTGATGAAGCTCACCTGATTGGAATTGAAAAATTATTCAAAAATGCGATCCGTTTTTCTTCATTATCTGCTGAAAATGAAAATCAGGGACTGAAAGAATCTTATACTCCAAAAAATATCCTGATCATGGATAATATGGGTATGCTGTCGAAGCTTTATCATTATGCCACCATAACCTATATTGGCGGAGGCTTTGGGGGAGCAGGCATCCATAATATCCTGGAGGCGGTAGTTTACGGCAAACCCGTTTTGTTTGGACCGGTGAATCAAAAATCAAGGGAAGCGCAGGACCTGCTTGAATCAGGGGCCGCATTTACCGTGCTCAACGCACTGGAACTTGAATCATTGCTGGATGAATTATTAAAGGATAAAGAAAAATGCATCCGTCTTGGTAAAATTGCAGCAGCCTATGTGCGGCAGGAATCAGGTGCAACCGGCAAAATCATGGATTATATTCAGGAGAACCGCCTTTTGACCAATTGAATGAACTGCTGAACCAGTGAATTTTCTTCTTTCCAGCCCATTTTCAAGGTAAGTTCCCGTTGAATCCAGAATTCAGCTTCAGGCAGTATGGAAAAACCATTCAGTGTTTTAAGAGTGCGTTCAAACATGGCTTCGTTTCCGTTGAAGAGTTCATTGATAAAGAGGTAACGGTCGTTAATGCCAATTGCTTTTTTCAGGTCTTTTACAGGGACATCCTGCAAACGGTCGGCCAGTTCCGTGATTGTTGTTTTATGCAAATCATTCAGGGATGATTCTTCTGTATGAACCTGTTGGTTGTGATTTTTAATGGGTTGTTCAGTGAATAATACGTTCTCCTTGGGCAAATAGGCCTGATGCGAAGCCAGCGTTGGAACCTCATCCATTGGATCGTTAAATTCTTCGGGCATCGGCCTGCCCTTCAGGCTTAACACATTCTTCAGTTCAGCCTGCTCTTTAATGGCCTGTAATTCTGCTTCAATTTCTTTTTCATCCACCTGGAGAACTGCCACTATTTTTTCTTCTGCCTCCTGCTCAATATGTATTTCATGATGTGGAGATGAGACCATCATATTCATCCCGGGAAAAATCACTGATATTTTATTTGCCTGGGTTTCTTCAGGGTTATCCTGTGGCAAGCCCATTATTTCGGCCTGGAGTAATTGAAGGGTAATTATCAGCTGCCCTTTCTCTGCTTTCTGTGCAAATTGCTGTTTCAGCTTTTCCAGTAAAACCTCCGCTCTTTCCATAGTAATGTGGTACTTTTGTATGTTATTCACAGAAGATTAAGAAGGGGTAAAGGTACAAACAGTTTATCAGAATATTTTTTCAGCATGTTTATTGAACCAAATATCAGGGATGGTGCAGGCGGATGGATAGAAGTAATTTGCGGGTCCATGTTTTCCGGGAAAACGGAAGAATTGATCCGGAGGCTCAAAAGAGCCCGTATTGCCAATCTGAAGGTGGAAATTTTTAAGCCGGCCATAGATAACAGATACCACGAACAAAATATCGTTTCGCACGACGAAAGTTCCGTTGCATCCACTCCGGTGAATAACAGCGGTGAGATCCTTTTTTTGACGGAAGGCGTTGATGTGGTAGGGATCGATGAGGCTCAGTTTTTTGATGAGAATATCATTTCAGTTTGCGAAACTTTAGCAGCCAAAGGAACCAGGGTGATCGTTGCCGGCCTGGATATGGATTACACCGGCAAGCCATTTGGACCGATGCCAGACCTGCTGGCCATTGCGGAATACATAACCAAATTGCACGCGATCTGTATGAAGTGTGGCGCCATTGCCAATTATTCGTACCGGAAAACCAGCCAGGACAATCAACTGGTGATTGGCGAAAAAGACCATTATGAAGCACGCTGCAGAAGGTGTTTTCGGAAAAACGATTGAAACAGTACTGCCTTTACTAGTCATGCAATAAAAATATTTCACCAAAACCAACACAAACTTGCGACTGCATTCCATTATTACCCTCTTTAAAAAAGATGTACTACTTGAACTACGCCAGCAGTATGCACTCTATGGGGTGATATTATATGTAGTGTCTACTGTATTTGTACTTTACCTGGCCATTAACCAGCCGGAATCGGATACCTGGAATGCCCTCTTTTGGGTCATGCAACTTTTTGTATGTATCAACGCAGTAGCCAAAAGTTTTTTACAGGAATCCAGGGGCAGGATGTTGTACTATTATGCCATTACCAGTCCGGCTGAGTTTGTACTCTCCAAGATCCTGTACAACCTGTTGCTGATGGCCTTAATGAATACCGTAACCCTGGTTCTGTTCATAGCCTTCATGGGCGACCCTACTTATAATATCTGGCAATTTATAGGCATCAGCTTTCTGGGAGCCATGGGCCTGGGCCTGATCTTTACTATGCTCGCTGCCATTGCTTCCAAGGCCATGCAACAGGCATCCCTGATGGCGATCCTCGGATTCCCCATTATCATTCCGCAATTATTACTACTGATGAGACTTTCCCGAATAGCCTTTGCTGAAACGTTTAAAGCCGGGGTTTCTTTACAGGTAGTGCTATTATTACTGGCACTTGACCTGTCGGTAATCATACTATCGGTTATTTTATTTCCCTTTTTATGGAAAGATTAGCACCGAAGATCCTAAATTTGCCGCACTAAATCAAACAGCGGCAGGGCAGGAATATTTTTAGCAATCCAAGAAAGTGCATCTTTGCAAAGTCCCTGCCTTAAACCGCTTCCTTTTATGCGAAAATCCTGGTGGAAAATAGTTTGCGTTGTGCTGCTTGTGTATGCCATCGTTGGCGGACTGTTATTGCCTGTTCCTGCGTTGCGCCAGCTTCAGGAAACCATCCGGAACCTGTATTACCATGTTTGCATGTGGTTTGCCATGATGATCCTGTTCACCACATCGGTTGTTTACAGCATCAAACACCTGCGTACCCTCAATTATAAGTACGATATATACGCCCGTGAATTTGCAGCCGTTGGATTGGTACTTGGCCTGCTTGGTTATGCCACCGGTGCCATCTGGGCAAGTTATACCTGGGCCGACCCAAACAATCCGGCGTATGCTTCCTTTGGTTCAATAGTACGCGAACCCAAACTCATTGGTGCAGCCATGGCCATACTTATTTATTTTGCCTATTTCGTTTTACGCAGTTCCATAACTGATATAGATAAAAGAGCACGCGTAAGTGCCGTATACAATGTTTTCGCCTATGCGATGCTGTTTCCATCCATCTGGATCGTTCCGAGGCTCTTACCCAGCCTGCACCCTGGACAGGAAGGAAATCCCGCCCTTAATTTCAATGATATCGATGCCCGGATGAGAATGGTCTTTTACCCGGCAGTCATTGGCTGGACATTGATCGGTGTCTGGATAAGCATCCTGAAAATCAGGCTCACCATTCTTAAAGAAAAAAGCTGGTTACATGCATAAAATATCTAAATTTCTCGTTCTTGGATTAACTGCCAGCCTGCTTTTCCTGCAGGTGTTTGCTCAGGAGCAAACGGGCCAGGTTGAAATGGCCGACGGTATGCGCCAAAGTGGAAAGATCTATGTGGTCATTGCCGTGATACTCACCATTCTTGCCGGGCTCATATTTTACCTTGTGCGGCTTGACCGGAAAATTACCCGGCTGGAAAAAGATAATGAATAAACGATTTTGCTTGCATATTGAAAACCTAAATTAAAATTCTAATTATGTCTGGAGAATACAGTTTCTTCGATGCCGTATGTAAAAGTTTCGACAAGGCCGCCAAATTCACCAAATTTGATGAAGGCGTGCTGGAACAGATCAAACAATGTAATTCTGTTTTACGGCTTCATTTTCCTGTTAAGATTGGCGATAAGATCGAAGTTATCAAGGCTTACCGTGTACAACATTCGCAGCACAAACTGCCTTGTAAGGGTGGTATCCGTTTCAGCGATATGGTAAACCTTGATGAAGTTATGGCACTGGCTGCGTTGATGACCTACAAATGTGCTATTGTGAATGTTCCTTTTGGGGGTGCAAAAGGTGGCATCACCATTAATCCAAAAAAATACTCCGCCTACGACCTTGAACGTATAACGCGCCGTTATACTACAGAACTGATCAAAAAGAAATTCATCGGACCGGGTGAAGATGTACCTGCACCGGATTATGGAACAGGTGAAAGAGAGATGTCATGGATACTGGATACTTTCATGGCCATGAACCCCGGAGAAGTGGATGCAATGGCCTGTGTGACCGGAAAGCCTATCACCCAGGGCGGTGTACGCGGCAGAAGGGAAGCTACCGGCCTTGGTGTGTTCTATGGTATACGCGAAGTATGTAATATGGAAGATCTGATGACTAAACTCGGCCTGACTACAGGAGTGGAAGGCAAGCGGGTGGTTGTACAGGGTCTCGGTAACGTTGGTTATCATTCAGCGAAATTCTTTCAGGACGCAGGTTCGGTGATCACAGGCCTGGCAGAATATGAAGGCGCCATATACAGCAATGAAGGCCTGGATGTTGATGCTGTATTCCAGCACAGGAAAGCAACCGGATCAATTCTCAATTTCCCGGGCTCACAAAATTTCGCCAAAAGTTCAGACGCACTGGAAATGGAATGCGACATCCTGATTCCTGCGGCACTCGAAAACGTTATCAATGGAGAGAATGCTCCACGCATTAAAGCTAAAATAATCGGAGAAGCAGCTAACGGACCGCTTACACCAGAGGCAGATGAAGTGTTCATTCAAAAAGGTACACTGGTCATACCTGATATGTACCTGAATGCTGGTGGCGTAACCGTATCCTACTTCGAATGGTTGAAGAACCTCAGCCACGTTCGTTACGGCCGCCTGGAAAAGCGATTTACCGAAAACCAGAATGCCCAGATGCTGGAGCAGATAGAAGAGCTGACCGGTAAAAAAGTTAACGGCACACAAAAAGAACTGATGCTTCATGGCCCGGATGAGGTTGATCTCGTTAACAGCGGACTGGAAGAAACCATGATCAATGCAACCCATGAGATCGTGGAATGCTGGAAGGCCAATCCTTCCATTCAGGACATGAGAACCGCTTCTTTCGTAGTTGCCATTAATAAAGTGGGAACGAGCTATTCCGAACTTGGTATCTGGCCTTGATATTATTATTATTTACAAAAAGGCGCTGGCAAAACCGGCGCCTTTTTTTATGCATTTCCCTAACTAAATAAGCATGTGCAGAACATCACCCAAATGAATATCAGTACAGAAACCTACCTTTGATACCAATACTTTTAACTGTCTTGAATGAAAATTGCATTTATACTTTTTGATGGTATTACCTGGCTTGATCTTGCAGGCGTATATGAACCGGTAACCCGTTTGAAATATACCGGCTACCTGCCAGACCTTTGCTGGGACTTTTGCGGATATACCTCCACTGTGGAAGACCATAGCGGCATGAAGATCTTGCCCAACCAGATAAAAAATGATCTTTCGGTTTATGATGCCATCATTGTCCCCGGAGGAAAAGGAAGCCGGGAACTGATGCATGAAAAAGATTTCATTGAATGGATACAAACGGCTAAGAATATACCCTGGAAAATTTCGGTTTGTACAGGCAGTCTCATCCTGGGTGCTGCCGGTTTTTTACATGGCAAAATAGCTACAACACATTTTGATGCCTATGATATGCTCAAGCCTTTTTGTAAAGAAGTTACTACAGACAGGATCGTTGAAGATGGCGACTGTATTACTGCAGGCGCAGTAACATCATCCATTGACCTTGGTCTCTATTTATGCAGAAAATGGGCAGGTGGTGAAGCAGATATAATGATCAGGTACAAAATGGATTATAAAGGCTAAATGAAAATCGAAAGTCAAAAATCGAAAATCGAAAGTCGAAAATAACAGCCCTTAATTTGAATACGCTGGAAATTCAGTTAACCAGCCAGCCTGACCATCTGCGATACTTGCAGCATAACAGTAATGGCCATTCGTAATAACAAGGTACGGAACGGGAATGGACATATTGTAACGCAAAATCTGCATGATGGTTTTCTCCGACAAATCCACTTCAGGCGCTTTACATTCTATCATCATCCAGGGCTGATGGTTATTGTTGTAGATAAGTATATCAAACCTCTTTTTTAATTCACCAAGCATCAGTTCTTTTTCAACGGCGATCATTGCTGAAGGATATTTCATTTCCTGTATCAGCCATTGTATAAAGTTCTGCCTGACCCATTCCTCCGGGGTTATACGAACCCATGATTTCCGGATACTGTCAAATAATTCCATGTATCCCTGCCGGGTCCTGGTTCTAAAGGCAGGCTCCGGAAAAGCAATTTTTATCATGCCTGCAAAGTAATTAGTATTTTTATGCGAAGTGTAACTACAGAAATCAATAATATGACAAACAAAGAAGAAATCGTAAAGAACTGGTTACCCAGGTATACAGGTGAATTGCTGGAGAATTTCGGGGAGTATATCCTGCTCACAAATTTCGGGAATTATGTAAACATGTTCGCGCAATGGAATAATGTAGAAGTTATAGGAAGAGACAAGCCCATGCAATGCGCCACTGCAGGTGGCATCACGATCATTAATTTTGGTATGGGCAGTCCAACAGCAGCAACCGTGATGGACCTGCTCACTGCCATCAGTCCAAAAGCAGTTCTTTTCCTGGGAAAATGCGGCGGGCTTAAAAAAAGAAATAAACTCGGTGATCTCATCCTGCCCATTGCAGCCATACGCGGCGAAGGTACCTCTAATGATTATTTTCCGCCGGAAGTGCCGGCGTTGCCTGCATTTGCATTGCAAAAAGCCATTTCCACCACTATCCGCGAGAGCGAGGTTGATTATTGGACAGGAACGGTATACACAACAAACCGCCGGGTATGGGAACATGATGAAGAATTTAAAACTTACCTGCAAAAAGTCAGGGCCTATGCCATTGACATGGAAACAGCCACCATTTTTTCAGTGGGTTTTTATAACAAGATCCCAACCGGCGCTTTGCTGCTGGTGAGCGACCAGCCCATGATACCGGATGGGGTAAAAACGGAAGAAAGCGATAAGAAAGTGACCAGCAGTTTCGTGGAAGTTCACCTTAAGATCGGTATTGATTCATTGAAACAACTGATCAATGACGGATTAACGGTAAGACACCTGCGTTTCTAAATCCATAATCGGGAATCAGTAAACAGGTTTATTTCGACTATACATCACAGTGATCAAAATAATTAAGGATAGATTAATGAAGCCCCTTCTCCAGGTCAGTGATCTCTCTGTAAGTTTCAAAACAGAAACAGGAAAATTCCAGGCGCTGAAGGATATCTCCTTTTCTATTGGCCGCGGTGAGATTCTGGCCATTGTTGGAGAATCAGGATCGGGCAAATCGGTCACTTCACTTTCCATTTTACAATTGTTGCCCGTTCCGCCCGCCTCATATGACAATGGCAGAATTCTTTTTTCACCCGACGGGGTAACCGAAATAAGCATACTCAGTCTCCGGGAGAAAGAACTCTCGCGCATACGCGGGAATAAAATTTCCATGATTTTCCAGGAACCTATGACGTCCCTGAATCCTGTAATTACCTGCGGAGAACAGGTAGCCGAAGCCATCAGGCTGCATCAATCAGTTTCCCAAAAAGAAGCGGCGGAAAAGACCCTGCAGCTTTTTGAACGGGTGCAATTGCCAATGCCGGCATCAATTTTCAGCAGGTATCCGCATCAGTTAAGCGGCGGGCAAAAACAGCGGGTAATGATAGCAATGGCCATGAGTTGCCGTCCCGATTTACTTATTGCTGATGAGCCTACCACAGCACTGGACGTTACGGTACAAAAAACCATCCTTCAGCTGATCCGAAACCTGCAACAGGAAGATGGTATGGGGGTTATATTTATTACACATGATCTTGGTATCGTAGCAGAACTGGCAGACAAGGTTATGGTCATGTACAAAGGATCAGTTGTAGAAGAAGGACCGGTGGCTCAAATCATGCAGGAGCCCGGACATCCATATACGAAAGCACTGTTAGCGTGCAGGCCTGCATTGCACCCAAAGCATGTACGCCTTCCCGTTGTAAGTGATTTTATACGGGATGATATATCAGCAGTTCCTGATAATCCAGTAGTTCCGGCTGGTACGGTCAGGTCAAAAACAACTTTTCAGGTTTCTGAAACGGATGAAAAACAAAGACTGATGATGAAGGTGAAAGAACTTCGGGTTTGGTTTCCGGGCACAAAAGGGAACCCAACGGTAAAGGCAGTGGACGATATAAACTTCGACGTATATGAAGCGGAGACACTGGGACTGGTAGGCGAATCCGGCTGTGGCAAAACAACTCTTGGTCGTACCTTACTCGGTTTGATCACCCCAACGGGCGGTGATATACTGTTTCGGGATCGCAATATTGCCAGTATAAGCAGAAGGGAGTGGAAAGGCCTGCGCAAAGAGATCCAGATCGTTTTCCAGGACCCGTATTCATCCCTGAATCCAAGGCTGACAGTAGGCAGCGCCATTACAGAGCCGTTGAAAGTACACGGACTTTATGAAACAGATAAAAACAGAAAAGACAAAGTAGTGGAATTGCTCGAAAAAGTGAACCTGAAAGCAGACCATTATAACAGGTACCCGCATGAATTCTCCGGTGGCCAAAGGCAAAGAATAGGCATAGCCCGTGCACTGGCGCTGAACCCGGGATTCATCATTTTTGATGAATCGGTATCCGCCCTCGACGTAAGCGTTCAGGCACAGGTACTTAATCTCCTCAACGACCTGAAAAGGGAATTAAAATTCACTGCCATCTTCATATCCCACGATCTGTCGGTTGTGCATTATATCAGCGACCGGATATTGGTCATGCAAAAGGGAAAGATCGTTGAAACCGGGACAGCCAGGGAGATATTTCATGAGCCGAAGGAGGAGTATACGAGGCAATTGGTAGAGTCGATACCGAGCGGAATTCTGAGGATTTGATGGATGGGGAGGATGGATTGAGGGGGATATAGAAGGAAAATGGGTTCCCGCAGCATACCCTAACCCTCCAAGGGTTAGCCACCCTCCAAGGGATACAGACAAAGGGATTTCAGAAAAATTTCAAAAACAATTTGATGAAATTTCACTAACTTCGCACGCTAAATTCCTAGCCTAAACAGGAACAGACCTGGTACCGTAAGATCAGGTTTGAAAGTTACCGCCCAGATTGCGCGGTTAAATATCAGGGTTTGTTTCATGGGCTGAACTAAAACGTTATAATTCATGAAATTATCCCAGTTCCGTTTCGACCTTCCCCTTAACCTGATCGCACAATACCCCACCAAGAAAAGAGAAGATGCCCGGATGATGGTTGTTCACCGGGAAACCGGACAAATCGAAAACCGCCATTTCAGGGACATCATGGAATATTTCGATGATAAGGATGTCTTCGTAGTTAACAATACAAAGGTATTCCCCGCCCGCATGTACGGCCGCAAGGAAAAAACCGGTGCCAAAATTGAGGTTTTCCTGCTCCGTGAACTTAACAAACAAAACCGCCTCTGGGACGTGATCGTTGATCCCGCAAGAAAGATCCGTGTTGGCAACAAATTGTACTTCGGCGAAACAGACGACCTGGTTGCTGAAGTTATTGACAACACCACTTCCCGCGGCCGCACGATCCGCTTTTTATTCGATGGTCCGGAAGAAGAATTCAAACAAATCTTAAGCAACCTGGGCGAAACCCCGCTGCCTAAATATATCAAACGCAAACCGGACGAAGAAGACCGCGAGCGCTACCAAACCGTGTATGCCAAGCACGAAGGTGCAGTGGCAGCGCCAACTGCAGGCTTGCATTTCAGTATCGAACTTATCAAAAGACTCGAGATCCAGGGCATCCGTTTCGCGGAAGTAACCCTGCATACAGGGCTCGGTACTTTCCGTCCGATTGAAGTGGAAGACCTGAGCAAGCATAAAATGGATGCAGAATATTACCGGATCGATGACCTGGCCTGCAAGATCGTGAATAAGGCAAAAACCGAAGGCCACCGCATCTGCTCTGTGGGTACCACCACCATGCGGGCGCTGGAAACTTCATTCACCGCCGAAAAATTGCTCAAACCTTCTGAAGGATGGACCAATATTTTCATCCATCCACCGTATAAATTTTCTATTTCCGACGCACTTATCACTAATTTCCATTTACCTAAAACCAGCCTGCTGATCATGACCTGCGCCTTTGCAGGTTACGACCTGGCTATGGAAGCTTACAAAAAAGCGATCAAGGATAAATACCGCTTCTTCAGCTATGGTGATGCCATGCTGGTGATCTAAAAGATATCGGTCAACTATTTAACCGCATAGCAACAAAGAACATAATTAAAGTTCTTTGATGCTATGCGGTTTATCATTTATTCATACTCCTAACTGTTTTATATTACGGACGAATAACAGACTCATTCAGGTTTTATGGACAGCAAGATATGGATGGTATTCGGCGGTGTGGGGCTCTTCCTCATTGGCATGCATTTGCTTGAAACTGCTCTGAGCCAGCTGGCCAGCAGGGATTTCAAATTGCTGCTCAGGCGTAATACATCCAATAATGCCCGCGCTATTATTACAGGCGTAATTACAACTGCCCTTTTACAAAGCAGTTCCATTGTTTCGTTTATGACCCTGGCCTTCGCCGGCAGCGGGATCATAAAACTGCAGAATGCATTGGCTGTGATCCTTGGCGCAAATATCGGCACAACCATCTCTAACTGGATCATTGCCACACTGGGTTTTACGTTTAATATAGATATGATCTGGTATCCCCTGCTTGGACTGGGGGGGATCATCCTGGTAATCTTTCAAGAAAATAAAAAGATCGAACATCTCTGCTTTTTTTTCATTGGATTGACATTCCTTTTCATTGCATTGGGTTTCATGAAAAACGGCATGCTGGATACGGTAAACCGATTCGACTTTGCCGCTTTCAATCAATACCCGCCTATTGCATTTGTATTGATCGGTTTCATCATAACTTTTCTCATCCAGAGCAGTAGCGCCACAGTTGCCATAACCCTGAGTGCATTATTTGCCAAAGCCATTTCATTTGACCTGGCCGTTGCCGTTGTGATCGGATCAGAACTGGGCACTGCCCTGAAATTGGTTTTGGCCGCAATTGGCAGTTCGCCAGAGAAGAAGCGCCTCGCCGCCGGCAATATCCTGCTCAACCTGGTTACAACCATACTGGCTTTCATTTTCCTGTACCCGCTTATTGACCTTGTCACCAAAAAGATAGGCATTGCCGATCCATTGCAGGGACTGGTGGCATTTCAAACAGTAATCAATGTGGCAGCCACCCTAATATTCTTCCCCTTCCTGAATCTCATTTCACGGTTACTAGAAAAATGGTTCAGGGAAGACAACCTTAGATCAACTTTGTATATTGATGAAACGATCCCCAGTGTTCCAGGCCTTGCACAGGAAATTTTCCGGCTGGAAGTGTTTTATTTCCTGAAACGGGTACTGGCCTATAACGCAGCAGAATTCCAGGTTTCCCACAGCGAGATCGGGCTGGAGGGAATTTTTACGGAAAAAGAATGGAAAAAAGAAAAAACACATAATCACCTGCACGACCGTTACAGCGAGATCAAAAAGGCGCAGGGGGAGATCATTGCCTACTATGTAAAGATGCAAAAGAATATGTCGAACCCATTGGAAATTGCACAAGCCAATCAGTACATGAAATCAGTTCAAAGTGCCATGCATGCAGCGAAGGGCATAAAAGATATCAGTCACAATAAAAACGAACTGCTTCAATCAGGCAATGATATCAAATTCGAACAGTTCTCCCTGTTCAGCAGGATCATTAAAAAGAACCTGCTTCAAATGTCCGTACAACTGAATACTATCAACGATACCGTTTTTATCGGTCAATTGCAGGATCACCTGAAAGAGATACAATCGGATTACCAGGAACTGCTTGACAGCATTTACACAAAAGCAGGTAAGGATGCTTTATTGGAAAAAGACATTTCAACTTTGCAAAACATGAACCGTGAATTATATTCTGCCAATAAAGCGCTGATCTATTCCATCAGTGATTTCAGGCTGGATAATACCCATTCAGATGAAGTAAAGAATTTTCCGCTGACGATCCGGTGATCACTCCAGCCCGAACAAGCCCATATTGAGGAGTTGCAGCGTTTGCAGTTTATTCTCTCCGGGAATCAGGATGGATACGTTATGCGAACTGCCGCCATAACTCACCATACGTACAGGCACAGGCGATAATGCAGCAAACAACCTGCTCAGCATATCTTTCGTTTGTGCGATCTGGTTACCTACAATGGCGATGATGGTCTGGTCTTTGGTAACTTCCACGTCACCAAATGGCTCAAGTTCTTTCAGTATCTGCGGCAGGGAAGCCGGGTTATCAATGGTCAATGATACGGCCACTTCAGAAGTGGTGATCATGTCGATGGGTGTCTTATATTTTTCAAAAACTTCAAATATTTTCCGCAGGAAACCGTATGCAAGCAACATGCGGCTGCTTTTGATCTTAACGATGATGATGCCGTCTTTGGCAGCAACCGCTTTAACCCCAACTGAACCGGCTTCTTCAACAATCAAAGTCCCTTTTGCTTCCGGTTGCATGGTATTCAGCAGTCTCACGGGGATCTTATATTGCTGCGCGGGCCAGATGGATGCAGGATGCAGGATCTTTGCCCCGAAGTATGCCAGTTCCGCCGCTTCATCAAAACTCAGTTGTTCGATCGGGAATGTTTTCTTCACCACGCGCGGATCGTTATTGTGCATTCCATCGATGTCTGTCCATATCTCACAAACTGAGGCATTCACTGCAGCCGCGATTAACGATGCGGAGTAATCGCTGCCGCCTCTTTTCAGGTTATCCACTTCACCGCGGGCATTGCGACTGATATAACCCTGCGTCACAAATAAATTCACCCCGGGGTATTGTTCCAGTAATTGATTCAGGCGAATGCGGATGGTACCAATCTGAGGTTCCTCATTAAAATCAATACTCATGAATTCGAGTGCCGGCAACAATGCATGACTAAGCCCCTGCTCTTCGAGGTACACCGCAAACATTTTAGTGCTCATCAATTCACCCTGTGCAAGAATATCTTTATTCAATGCTTCATTGAAAGATATTTTCAGGATGATATGCAGAAATTCAAAATGCTCGGCAATGATCGCCTGGGCCTTCTTGCGGTAATCTTCTTTTTGCAATAAGCCGGTGATAAAATCCTGGTAGTGCCGATCAAGTTTATCAATGATCTGATTGGCCGCATCCTTGTCGCCCCTTGAAAGCGCTTCACCGATGGATACCAGCGCATTTGTTGTTCCGCTTAATGCACTCAGCACAACGATCTTTGGCTCATCATCTCTTGTTATCAACTGGGCAACCTGGTGCATTCTTTCCGGCCTTCCAACGGAAGTGCCGCCAAACTTCATAATCTTCATGTCAGTAAAATCTTGTTTTTGATAAATGGCTGATATCCTGATATCACTTTACAGGCTTATTTAAAGTTGAAACCGTGTAATAAATGAAATGGTAATCTATAATGCAGGCAATCGGATTGCGAATTTAGAACTTGATGTTGAATTTTTCGCCGGTTGACCGTAAATCTTCCCAAACTGCAGGTAACAGTGGAATGCCACCCGCCATTCTTTCCACTTCCATTTCCCTTTCCGGATCGCCTGGTATCAGCACCTGGCTTTGTCCGTCTACCGGTTTTGCCGACCTGAACCTGCGGATCCACTGGTCCATATTTTTGCGAAAATCCTCTTCGGTCCTGAATGCATCGATGCGCATGGCACCAAAAAAGTGGCCCAGTCCCTTACCCGGTTGGTTTTCCGGCATGGGCACATAAGAAGGGAACGGCGGTACCCAGGGTCCGTAATTAGCACCGCTCAACACGGCCGAAAAAATATCCACGATGGCGCCAAGGGCATATCCTTTATGGCTTCCATGCTCACGGTCACCGCCAAGCGGAACCAGTGCCCCGCCTTTTTTAAGTGCGTGTGCATCGGTCACCGGATGTCCCTGTTCGTCCTGTATCCAGCCGGCGGGTGCTTCCAGGTTTTTCCGCTGCAAAATTTCCAGCTTTCCATTTGCTGCAGTAGTAGTGGCAAAATCAGCTACAAAAGCAGGCTCTTCGCCCGCGGGTATGGCCACGCATATCGGGTTGGTGCCTAATAACCTTTCCGCTGAAAAAGTAGGCGCTACCAGCGCACTGGCATTGGTCATAGCCATGCCGATCATGCCGTTCTCTAAAGCCATCATGGCGTGATAAGCTGCAATACCAAAATGATTACTGTTCTGCACACTCACCCAGCCTGTACCTGCCATTTTTGCTTTTTCAATCGCCACTTTCATGGCAAAGGGTGCAACAACCAGCCCCAGTCCGCTGCCGCCGTCCACTACGGCCGTCGAAGGCGATTCGTGAATGATCCTGATATCCGGTTTTGCTATGATCCGACCCGCCTCCCATAGCCTAACGTAGCCGGATAACCGAGCAACGCCGTGTGAGTCGATACCCCGAAGGTCTGCGGATATCAATGCTTCGGTTGCGGTTGCGGCCTCCGTTTCCGGACAGCCCATGGCTTTGAATACGGAGAAAACAAATGACTGAAGTTCCGGGTAACTGATTGTCTGATCCATCCTGCAAAAATAGCAGGCAATGAGTAAAGTAAGGGACTGAAAAGAGAATATTCTGTAAGTTTATATTATGAAGTTTCTTTTCCCGGTTTTCTTTATGTTGATGCTTTCCGAAAATGTATTTACGCAGTATCTGCCGGAAACGATCCAAAGTACATTTACCCTGCAATCGGAAAGACAAAAACTGAAGAAAAGCCTCTATGAACGCACAATCAGCCAGAGCTTTTCGCAGCCACCGGATAGTGCAACTGAGCATCGGTATCAGTCGGCTTTCTGGGCGATCACGCAATTCATGGTAGCCGATAGTGCTGTCATGGAAGGTTTCCGTAAAACCTTCGCGGCTTATCCTTCACTGCAGCAGGAAACGAGGCGTTCTTTCCTGGAGGCATTGTACACCATCAACCCAAAAAATTTCCAGGCCGATGTGGAACAGATCCTCACCATCGAAAAGCATCCCAAAATATTTTCCATGGCAGCGCTTTTCCTGTTTCGAAATAATCCTTCAACAAAAAATTCGTTGATACAAAGAATGGAAGGGACATTTCCCGATCATGCATCAAACACGATCTTATCCGCCCTTAGATATCACCTTGATCACAACAAAGAACAGGAATCAAGACCGGTCCCCGACCTTACCAACCTTTTTGCCGAACAGCAAAAAAGAGGCATCAAAACCGTTTACTCTTTTCAGCGCTGGAACCGCAATTTCACCGGGCTGGCGATCATTCAAAATGCTGACGGAAAATTTGAGCGGGATGAAAGGGGCAGGCTGATTGCCGTGCGCCAGCTGGCAAGATCCGGATCAAACCTCCCGTATTTTATCACTAACGGCAATACCCCGCAGGGAATTTTCAGTATCATGGGAATCGGCAGTTCGCGAAATAATTTTATTGGGCCAACGCCTAACCTGCAAATGACCATGCCCTTTGAAGGAAACTGGCTCAGCTATTTTCAACAAACAGCTGACAGCAGTGATCCCCGGAAATCGTATACAAGCCTGTTGCCCGGGAGTTGGCAATCGTATTTGCCTATGCAGGAAGCTTTTATCGCCGGTAAAGCAGGGCGAACAGAAATCATTGCACACGGCACAACCATTGACCCGGAGTATTTCTCAGACCAGCCATTTTATCCCATTTCGCCTACCCTTGGCTGTTTGTGCTCAGAAGAATTATGGAACGCCAATAATGGCAAACTGGCGCTTAGTGAACAGTTGAAACTGGTGAATACTTTTTTACGGAGCCCGGGGGATAAGGGTTATTTGTTTGTCATTAACCTCGACAATCAGCAAAAAGCCGTCAGCGAAACAGAGCTGGAGAAAATGGTTGCACAATTTGAAAAGACAATTCCTTCAAAGTAACTCTGGCTTTGCTTTGGCTTCGGCGAGACATCAAGCTAGCCAAGTATCAAAAATGTCCCTGCCAGTCAACAGGCATGGAAAAAGGATTTAATACCTGGTCAATCAATTGGGCAATTTGACGGCGGTTTAAAATGCGGCCTGGCCGGATATCATTATTTGGTACTTGCTTCTTTCCAAATGCGGACAATATACTGTCCAGGTCATGCATTGTAATCAGGCTATCGGGATTGGCAACAGAAAAATGAAATGACGGCAAAACCTCTTTCAGCCCTTTGATCAGTTCTTTAACAGTCATCGTACTATCCGGATAAAAAAAGGTTTTATTTTCCCAGCCCTCTGGTTTTCCGAAACCCTTCATGATACCGGTAAGGCCTACCTGCTGAATACTCCGCCAGGCCGGGTCGCCGGCAGGGACATCACAATAAGGCATAAGCCATGCCCCCGCATCCAGCAAAGTCTTTTGCACAATCCGGATATCCACATTACGGGGTTGGATAGCCTGTTTAACGGATATTGCCGCAAGCGCACCAGCGGCCTGCCCGGTGAGCAGAACACAGGGCTGAAGCCGCGAGGAACCATTGACAATATTGGAAACAGAAATACCTTTCTCGGCCACGAGGAGGCCCTCGATCGTCTCAGGTATCAAAGCCCCCAGCGGAATATTAAAAGAGGGCACCCGGGGGAATTTAATCTCAGGCGCTTTCTTCTCAGGCGCATGGTGATGGTCAACCGGGTAATCACCTACCGAAATACCGGTTCGATATAGCGCTTCGGGTTGATCGAAAGGCGACACCAGGTGGTTTACATTGAGCCGCACCAGACCCCTGATCCTCCTGCCTTCCCGGTGATAGGGCATGATGGCCAGGCCCGTGCCATTGAATTCATCATCGGCAAGCCCCAGGTTTTTATACCCGAGTTGAGTCTGGATAAAATAAACAAAGCCCAGGGTTTTTTCCCGGGCAAGCTGCCAGGATTTATTTCTTTCCGCTTCGGTCATTTCCACCGCATTCACCACATAATCGTTACCGTGCGCAGGCCAGTTGATCATATATTTATTCCCCGGCAAGAGTCCGTATGACAGCATCCTGGCAGCATTGACATTGTAAGGTTTCCCTTCAGGGCAGGGTGCATCCGTACAGGAACAAAAGAACTGCGTTGAATCATATCCGTTAGGCCGGGCAATGGTCCTGTCTGCCCCTTTACCGTAATCTTTTAATATCGCCACCCAGGTGAGGTCCTGGATGATATTGTACTTTCCGGGCGCCATTGGTTCCTTTGCATAGCCCGGATCTTCCATACCCAGGTCATAGTCCGCACCGGCACGTGCAAAAACATCACCCAGGTCCGTACCATCAATGGTGATGTCTGCATCCACCCTGATGTATCCCTGTTTATTATTCCGGATGAGTGCCCCCGTAACGCGGTTACCCTTTTTCGTTACCTCTATAAAATCAGTTTCCGGCATCAGCGTTAAGTACTTCTCGTTTCGTATCATCATTTTAAAAATACTGTCGCCCGCTTTTGGCTCAAAACATGTTTCGCTGACCCAGCCGGTGAAAAGATTACGGGTGTGATAATGATCGTACAAATGTTCCCTGAATTCCTGCCAGAGGCCGCTTTCCAGTTTATCATTGCCATCTGTGCAACTGACACCTGCGGCCGTAAGCATTCCGCCAATCATTTTGGTGGGTTCAATTAACAGTGCAGGGACGCCCTGCCGGGCGCATTGAATAGCTGCCGCAGTACCACCTGCAGATCCCCCGATTACAAGTACGGCGGTACGGATGGTCTTTTCCTGAGCAATACTTTGCCCGGTCGTATGCAGTAAAATCAAATACATCCATAGAGGTATCAGCCGCTTCATCGTTCCCGAAAATTAGTTTATTAGCTCCGATCCATAAGATTGAGCCCGTTGCAGTAGTTACCTGTCAAAAAAAATAGCAGGCAATGGCACCCCCATTAACCTGCTATATGATCCTTAACTGTGTTTCCAACTTTCTAGAAAGGCAGATCATCGGCAGTTTCCGATACCTGAGAAGGTGCCGGAATGCCTGCACCTAATTCTGCCGGCTGCTCGTTATAGGTTGCAGCCTGACCTTCAGAACGATTGGCACTGCCCAAGAGTTGCACACTTTGCACCCGAATGGTGAGTGAAGCCGCTGTTGTACCGTCGCTCTTAGTGTAAGTCCTCACTTCCGGATTTCCTTCGGTATATACCAATTGTCCTTTTTTCAGGTAAGGGGCGATACCGGTCCTTTCTGTCCAATAAGCACATTCAACCCAGGTGGTCCTTTCCTTCTGGTTGCCCATACTGTCTTTGTACTTCTCCGTATGCGCAACGCTGAAATTGATTACATTTTTCCCACTCACTACATTCGTGGTGCAATCTTTCCCAAGATGCCCGATGACTTGTAACTTGATCATATCATTTAATTTATACCTGCAATTTCGCTTATTTCTGAAGAGATATAATAGTCAAAACCCCCTATTTACTACCCTTTTTTCCACCAAAATCGGGGGAAAAGACAGATAATAAGAAAATAAGATAATGAGATAATAAGGTAATAGATATTGGATATTGGCGACTGGAGACTGCTGACTGGAGACTGGAGATTGGCGACTGCCGACTGGCGACTGCCGACTGATATCTTATATTTGCGCATGAATGATCCAAAAGTAAGGGTACGTTTTGCACCCAGTCCAACAGGAGGCCTGCACCTGGGCGGTGTGAGGACTGTTTTGTACAATTATCTGTTTGCCCGCCAGCAAGGGGGCGATTTTGTATTGAGAATTGAAGATACCGACCAGTCGCGGTTTGTAGCCGGCGCTGAAGAATATATTATGGACTGCCTGAATTGGTGCGGACTTATCCCAGATGAAAGTCCCTTTAAAGGCGGGCCATTTGCACCCTACAGGCAGAGTGAAAGAAAAGAAAGCTACCGGCAGTATGCGGAACAACTGGTTTCCCAGGGCCATGCCTATTATGCTTTTGATACCACCGGGGACCTCGAAAAAATGCGGGAAACTTTCAAATCGGAACAGAACCCGTCCCCGCAATACGATGCACGCCTGCGCGGAAAAATGCGCAACTCAATTTCGCTGGGTACCGAAGAAGTGAGATCATTACTGGAAGCCGGTACACCCCATGTGATCCGCATCCGCATGCCGGAAAATGAAGAGGTACATTTTGACGATATGGTACGCGGGCATGTAAGTTTTTCCACTTCAACAGTAGATGATAAAGTTTTGCTCAAGGCAGACGGCATGCCCACGTATCACCTCGCCGTTGTAGTTGACGATTACCTGATGCAGATCACCCATGCCTTCCGGGGTGAAGAATGGCTGCCCTCTGCACCCGTGCATATACTGTTATGGAAATATCTCGGCTGGATCGATAAAATGCCCCAATGGGCGCACCTGCCGCTGATCCTTAAACCTGACGGACATGGCAAACTCAGCAAACGTGATGGCGACAGGCTCGGCTTTCCTGTATTTGCCATGAACTGGACAGATCCTAAAACCGGTGAATTAACAGAAGGCTTCCGCGAAAAAGGTTTTCTCCCCGAAGCATTTATCAATATGCTCGCTGTACTTGGCTGGAATGATGGCACCGAACAGGAATTATTTTCACTCGATGAACTGGTTGACAAGTTTAGCATTGAAAGGGTACATAAAGGCGGCGCCAAATTCGATTTCGAAAAAGCAAAATGGTTCAATCATGAATGGATCAAAAAAGCCGATACGGATAGATTAAAACCCGAAGTAACAAAGATCTTCAACAGAAAAGGGATAGAAGTAAGCGAAGAAAAATTACAACAGATCATACCGCTGCTGAAAGAAAGGTGTACCCTGCTGACAGATTTTTACGAACAGGGGAGTTTCTTTTTCACGGCACCGGTAAGTTATGACCTGCCATCGGTTCAGCCTAAATGGAACGAGCAGAAAAAAAACTTTTTTGCAGAATGGGCCGATGCTTTGCAGGAACTTCCGGAATGGCGTTTTGCATCCCTTGAAAACAACTTTAAAGAAAAAGCAGCAGCAAGCAATATCAAACCCGGCGAATTGCAGCTACCCCTGCGCGTTATGCTGGTGGGCGGGAAATTCGGGCCGCCGGTTTTTGATATTGCCGTAGTGCTGGGCCGGGCAGAAACAATTCAGCGCATCAAATCTGCGCTGGAAGTATTTTAAGACTTAACGTGTTGTGCTATTGAATTGTGGGGTTCTCCAAACTTAAATATGATAAAATAAGTTTAATGCATAAAAATTATATGCGGTGTAATGTTACAAATATATTTTGCCCCTTTAGGGGCTACCTGTTTGTAGAAATATTCGATTCCGAGGGATTATTGCCCCGTTAGGGGCTACCCTGAAATATCCTTTTCAAAGGGTAGCCCCTAAAGGGGCAAAACACAAAAAATAAATCAATCGCTACAAACAGGCAGCCCCTAAAGGGGCATAAACAGTATCTTATTTTCCTTTTTAATTGGGATGATTGTAACAAATTTTAATAGCACAACACGTTAATACTTATTTCCTTGCGGTTGAATAAAATGATCAAACCAAAGCATATTATTTACGGCCTCGGGATCGTGAAATTCCTGGTGTCTTTTCTGCTCATCCATCCGATGTATGAATTGCATCGTGATGAATACCTGTACCTCGCAGAATCCAGTCATCTTGCCTGGGGTTACCTTGAAGCCCCTCCCCTGCTTTCCGTGCTGGGTTATTTTTCACAGCTCGCCGGAAATTCCATTGCTTCAGTGAGATTTTGGGGTGCATTATTTGGAGCTGCCAACCTGGTTCTCGTTGGCAAAACCGTGCTGGCGCTGGGCGGCAAAACATATGCCTGCCTCCTCGCCTGCCTGGGTTTCCTTGTTGGCGGTTACCTCCGCATGAATATCCTTTTTCAACCCAATTTCCTGGAAGTCTTTTTCTGGACCCTCAGCCTGTACCTGCTGATACGCCTGGTGCAAACCAACAGGTATGCATACCTGTATATTCTGGCCATCTCGCTATCACTGGCTTTTTATGCTAAATATTCTATGGTTTTCCTGTTGTCCGGGATGGTGATGGCATTCCTGCTGACGCCGCTCAGGTCCTGGTTCACCAGCCGTCACCTGTATGCAGCGGCGTTGCTTTTCATCGTATTGATTGCACCCAATCTATACTGGCAGGCAAGCCATAATTTTCCGGTGCTCACCCACATGAAGCTGTTGAATGACCGCTTGCTGGTGCATGTCAGTCGCACCCAGTTCCTGGCAGAACAGGTATTGTTCAATTTTGCATCGTTTTTTGTCTGGCTCAGCGGCATGGTATACATTATTTTCAATCCCGCCGGGCGCAGGTATCACGCCGTAGTGATTGTGTACCTGGCAGTCATTGCACAGTTGTTGTTCTTCAATGGAAAGGGATATTACAGCATGGGACTCTATCCCATCCTGTTTGCCTTTGGCGGCTATGCCATCGAACAATGGACAGAAAAGAACAATCTAAAAACCCGGGTTTTTCGATTAACCATACCTGTTGTCATGATACTGCTGCTCATACCCATATTACCCGCACTATTACCCATGGCCACCCCGGAAAAACTCAGAAAAAATTATATCGCCACGGGCATGGACAAAACCGGTATCCTGAACTGGGAGAACAATGTGCGCCACGAACTCCCGCAGGATTTTGCCGATATGCTGGGCTGGCGCGAACTGGCAGAAAAAACGGCGGCGGCCTATCATCGGTTACCCGACAGCGTTAAAAAAGAAACCATCATTTTTGGTGATAATTACGGACAAGCCGGATCGCTTAACTTTTACGGTCGAAAACTCGGACTTCCGGAAGCGTACAGCGACAATGCCAGTTTTTTATACTGGCTGCCCAAACAGTTTCCCTATCGCCATGTGTTACTGATCGACTTTGACCCCAGGGAAGAAGATGACCTTGTATTCAGACATTTTGAATCGGTTACCATCCTTGATTCCATGACGCAGGATTATGCCCGGGAAAAGGGTTTAAAAATAATGCTTTACAAAAATGGAGATGATTCTTTGCAGGTGGTTGCAGCAGAAGCCATCAGGCAGCAAAAAGCCATGTACCGGATGGAATGATGGTCAAAGTGTAGTGATTGCTTTGCTGAGGAGTTGTCGTTTTTCATATGCGTACTTTTTTTGGAGGAGAACAGGAACCGGGTCAACGGGAAAGGATACAAGTCATCCCCTTTTAATACAATGCATCAGGGTATGAACCACCATAATAAATAGAGTTTTTCTGTTTACCTTTATAGAAAGAAATTATATCCCATGTCATTAAACAGGCCTATCCGTGTGTTGATCGCCAAAGTAGGGCTTGATGGCCACGATCGTGGCGCTAAAGTAATAGCGGCCGCATTGCGCGATGCAGGCATGGAAGTGATCTATTCCGGCTTGCGCCAGACACCTGAAATGGTGGTAAATGCAGCATTGCAGGAAGATGTGGATGCTATAGGCATCAGTATTTTATCAGGGGCGCATATGACTGTTTTTCCAAAAGTGATGAAACTGATGAAAGAAAAACAGATGAATGATGTATTACTAACCGGCGGGGGCATCATCCCGGAAAATGACCAGAAGGAACTGCATGGTATCGGTGTAGGTGATTTATTTGATCCCGGCACGCCAACATCAAAAATAGCTGAGTACATTAAGGATTGGGTACAGAAGAACAGGCAGTTTTAATAACAGTTTTGGTTGCAAAAAATTTCACCGCTAAGATGCAAGGTTAGATACATGATTCACAGCATCAGATCGCGGGCAATGAGAGTTTTTTTCTTTTTGAATATATCCTTACGCCCACTACAATCACCACGCAGAGAAAAAGCGCCACATTAGCATTAATAGGTAATTTTTTCAGACCCAGGAACACAGCGCCTCCGATAGCACATGCCGTTGCATAGAGTTCGCCCTTTTTAAGCAGGTTAGGTATTTCATTTCGGAGGATATCTGCTATCAAACCGCCAAAAGTAGCCGTAATGATCCCCATGATCAACGAGTAGATATCATTAAGCCCATGCCGAAGGGACACTTCAATACCAGCCGCAGTGAACATCCCCAGTCCGATGGCATCAGTGAAAAAAATGGCATTCTCAAAACGCCCGGCCCGTTCCTTGCGAATGAAAATTAGTAAGGTACCGGATAATACCAGCACCAGTGCAATATTATCATTTACCCAATTCACCGGTGATATGCCAATAAGCAGGTCGCGGAGCGTACCGCCGCCATAAGCGGTTGCAAAAGCCATGACCGCTCCTCCAAAGATATCCATCCGGGATGCCCTTGCCTTCAACGCTCCGGTGAGTGCAAAAACGAAAGTACCCGTCCAGGTGATGAGCTCAAGCAGGTTCATAGTTTAAAGGTAGGTTCATATTGGCAATCCCGTTACCTTCGGAGCATAAAATAACCTTATGTCATATCATACTTTATTAACCGAAAACAATGCAGGCATTCTCACTGTCACGATCAACCGACCGGATAAACTGAATGCACTCAATCAGCAGGTACTTGAAGAACTGGACCAGGTTTTGGACCAGGTATACCAGGATCAGCATATCCGGGCAGTGATCCTAACCGGCATGGGCCCAAAGGCATTTGTTGCCGGCGCAGATATTTCCGGCTTTCTTTCGGTTTCCGCTGCTGAAGGGTCTTTGCTGGCCCAAAAAGGCCAGGATATTTTTTTCCGCATTGAAAACTGCCCAAAGCCATTTGTTGCCGCGGTCAATGGTTTTGCCCTGGGTGGTGGCTGTGAACTGGCCATGAGCTGCCATTTCCGCTTAGCGTCAGAAAATGCCAAATTCGGACAACCAGAAGTGAACCTTGGCCTTATTCCGGGTTATGGCGGCACACAGCGGTTAACGCAACTGATTGGAAAGGGCCGGGCCATGGAAATGATGATGACCGGCAATATGATTGGTGCGGAACAGGCCCTTCAAATGGGACTTGTAAACCAGGTGGTATCCGACTTCGCCTTGCTGAGCCTGGCACAGAAAACCATTGAACTGATACTCAGTAAATCGCCCATTGCCATCAGCAAAGTTATAGCAGCGGTCAATGCCTGTTTCGACAATACCGTAAACGGATTTGCTGAAGAGATCCGGCTATTTGGCGAATGTTTTGGCACAGAGGATATGAAGGAAGGCGTAACAGCCTTCCTGGAAAAAAGAAAGCCTGCCTTTACCGGTAAATAAGTTTTAAAATTTACGGATTGATATTTCCCGAAGCATAAGTTTTGCAGTTACCGGCATACCTTTGGTGAGCATAAAATAAACCATATGGAATACAGAATAGAAAAAGATACGATGGGCGAGGTCAAAGTGCCTGCCAATGCCTATTATGGAGCACAAACACAGCGCAGTATTGATAATTTCCGCATCGCACAGGATATCAACCGCATGCCCAAAGAGATCATCCGGGCTTTTGCTTTTCTGAAACATGCAGCCGCCATCACCAATTTCGAAGCAGGTGTTTTACCCAAAGAAAAAATGGAACTGATCGGCATGGTTTGCGAGGAGATCATGGACGGCAAGCTAAATGATTATTTTCCGTTGGTCGTATGGCAAACAGGCAGCGGTACACAGAGTAATATGAATGTGAATGAGGTGATCGCGTACCGCGCACATGTGCTGAAAGGCGGCAGTCTTACCGACAAGGATAAATTCCTGCACCCTAATGATGACGTGAATAAATCACAATCATCCAACGACACATTTCCAACGGCCATGCATATTGCAGCCTATGAAATGCTTGTGCATACCACACTTCCCGGTTTGGAAAAATTGCGCAATACCCTGGCCGAAAAAAGCAAGGCGTTTAAAAAAGTCGTTAAAATAGGCCGTACCCATTTTATGGATGCCACCCCCTTAACGCTGGGGCAGGAATTCAGCGGCTATGTATCTCAACTGGACCATGGCATCAAAGCCATCCGCAATACGCTTCCGCATTTGTCTGAGCTGGCATTGGGTGGCACGGCCGTAGGTACCGGGATCAATACACCGGCCGGATACGCCGAGAATGTTGCAGGGCATATTGCCAAACTCACCGGGCTGCCTTTTATAACGGCAGAAAATAAATTTGAAGCGCTGGCTGCACACGATGCCATAGTGGAGGCACACGGTGCTTTAAAGACCGTTGCAGTGAGCCTGATGAAAATAGCAAACGATATCCGCATGCTTTCTTCCGGGCCACGGAGTGGCATAGGCGAAATATTCATCCCGGATAATGAGCCCGGTTCTTCCATCATGCCAGGCAAAGTGAATCCTACCCAGTGTGAAGCGCTGACCATGATCGCCGCGCAGGTAATGGGCAACGATGTGGCCATCAGCATTGGCGGTGCAAACGGGCATTTTGAACTCAATGTGTTCAAACCGGTAATGATCTATAATTTCCTGCATAGTGCAAGGCTCATTGGCGATGGTTGCGTGAGCTTTAATGATAAGTGCGCGGTTGGCATTGAACCCATTGAAGCGAATATCCGCAAACACCTGAACAATTCATTGATGCTGGTGACTTCACTCAATACCAAGATCGGCTATTACAAAGCGGCTGAAATAGCACAGAAAGCCCATAAAGAAGGAACTACCTTGAAAGAAATGGCCGTAAAACTTGGCTATGTGACGCCGGAACAATTTGATGAATGGGTGATACCGGAAGACATGGTGGGCAATATCTGATTTTACCGCAAAGTTGCAAGAAAATTATGGAAGCTAAACTTTAACAAGTTCGCCGTTGTTGGTGTTGTGCGGGAAGTTTGTATAAATGGGAAAAAGCATTTACGCACACCAACAACTTTTTAAACTGCATACATCCGGGTTGTTGGTGCGCGCAGCTAGTAAGTATTATATCACTTCAAAAGTTTGTGCGCAACACCAACAACGGCATAGTACAAGAAATGGCCGTAAAACTTGGCTATGTGACGCCGGAACAATTTGATGAATGGGTGATACCGGAAGACATGGTGGGCAATATCTGATTTTACCGCAAAGTTGCAGGGAAATTACAGAAGCTAAACTTTAACAAGTTCGCCGTTGTTGGTGTTGCGCGGGAAGTTTGTATAAATGGGAAAAAGCATTTACGCACACCAACAACTTTTTAAACTGCATACATCCGGGTTGTTGGTGCGCGCAGCTAGTAAGCATTATATCACTTCAAAATTTTGTGCGCAACACCAACAACGGCATAGTACAACTTGGCTATGTGACGCCGGAACAATTTGATGAATGGGTGATACCGGAAGATATGGTGGGGAATATCTGATCTTACCGCAAAGTTGCAGGGAAATTACAGAAGCTAAACTTTAACAAGTTCCATTAACACTGAAGGACAGGCGATTAACCCTGTCCTTTTTTCGTGTGTTAAAAACAGATACTAAATGTTATGTTCCACCGTTTAAGTTTCAATCCATACCTAATTTAAACATTAATGAACAAACAACTCATTCCTTCGCAGGTGACTGCAGGAAACAGGATCAATTTTATTGCCTCACTGTCGGTCCTCGAAAACTATAATCTCCCAACCAACGACACACTCTCTGTAGAAGAAGTTATCAACCGGAAAATTTACGCCTGGTACCTGCAGGAAAAACAAGACACTGCACTTTTACTGGATGATACAGGTTGGTTCCTGAACTACGAATAATTGACGATCCACTGACAACAAATCGCCCAATACATCACCCGGTCAAAAATGCATAAAGTGCTGGCAAACAGCATTTACAGGTAATAACATTTAAAACAGGTAACGCACAATTCCTGCAATAACCTTTAAGCTTAAAATCATTACAGACCATTCTCTACCCAGCTTATGCAATTCAAAGCTATACTCAACTTGCTAAAGTATTTTTAAAAAACTGATTTTTAAGGAGATAGCATTCAATTGTCCCTTACCTACCAGCTCCTTTCTCAAAAAAGCAGCATGCCGTGCTCAATATATTTTTAAAAACTGCTTCCCGCGATAAGCGCCGGGGACTAGTATTATTTAAAAATATAATTTATATTTACATTTTATCCACATCCTCAGTATCTGAAAAGATTGCCAGATATTAAATATCCGGGCATTTAACCATTCAGTTTTTTCTTCATCCTTCTATCCTTACGTTAAGACCCAGCCTTATTTTTTAATCTGTTGAACTTCAAAATGTTATTAAGCTTATTTCAAATCCACACAATAAGCATAATGAGGTTTATGCATACATAATGAAGCTATGAAGTATTTATTTTTACCATTGATAAGTGTGGGTTTCCTTTTCCCTGCAATATTGACTAAGTCTCTTTTAAACTCATTACCCGGTTTCAATAATCCGGAACGTAATATATTAACGGATGAATCCGGTGCGGAATCAAAAGCTCATCATTTTCAAAGTCCGCCTGAACCATCAACTTGGATCTGGCCAGCAAATATTATACCTGTGCCCGGTAACGGCGAGGATGGCGTACCCCTGAACCTCGGCCTGCGTTTCAGATCCTCATCAAACGGATTTATCCAAAGCATCCGATTCTGGAAAAGGCCGGGCAATAACGGTACGCATATCGGTACGCTATGGACAAACACAGGAACAAAACTCGCTGAGGTAACTTTCACCAATGAAACCGCCAGCGGATGGCAGACGGCCACCTTTGCAACACCCGTGCCTGTTACGGCCAATACAACTTATGTTGCTTCATACTTCTGTCCGCTCGGACAGTATTCCAAAGAACCAAACTATTTTAATCCCAGCGGCGGAACAGGAACCTATAGTGCCAATCCACCACTCTCCGCACCGGCAGACGGACTCTATGGGGGCAACGGATTGTATACATACAACAGTGGCGTCAGTTTCCCCGCACAGTCAGCAGCCAGTTCCAATTACTGGGTTGATGTGCAGTTCAATGCAGCAGGCGGAACGGTAACAAACCAGCCTCCCGTGATCAACGCAGCGGCCGGTCCTGTCATCACCCTACCGGTAAATACAGCCTCACTAACGGCAACGGCTACCGACTCCGATGGCACCATCGCCTCCTATGCGTGGAGCAAACTCAGCGGGCCTGCAGGTGGAACCATTGCCACACCCGCAACGCCCAATACCAATATTACAGGACTAAACTCAGGCATCTATGTTTACCGGTTAACAGTAAGAGATAACCTCGGCGCTGTTACAACTGCCGATGTAACGGTAACAGTCAATGCAGCTTCAACAACACAAACCACCTGGATATGGCCGGCATCACTGACACCAGCCAGCGGTAACGGCGAGGATGGCGTACCCCTGAACCTCGGCCTGCGTTTCAGATCCTCATCAAACGGATTTATCCAAAGCATCCGATTCTGGAAAAGACCGGGTAATAACGGTACGCATATCGGTACGCTATGGACAAACACAGGAACAAAACTCGCTGAGGTAACTTTCACCAATGAAACCGCCAGCGGATGGCAGACGGCCACCTTTGCAACACCCGTGCCTGTTACAGCCAATACAACTTATGTAGCTTCTTACTTCTGTCCGCTCGGACAGTATTCCAAAGAACCAAACTATTTTAATCCCAGCGGCGGAACAGGAACCTATAGTGCCAATCCACCACTCTCCGCACCGGCAGACGGACTCTATGGGGGCAACGGATTGTATGCATACAACAGTGGCGTCAGTTTCCCCGCACAGTCAGCAGCCAGTTCCAATTACTGGGTTGATGTGCAGTTTAATGCAGCAGGCGGAATGTATACCGGTAATCTGCCACCTATAGTTGATGCAGGTTTGGATCAGACAATCACACTACCTGTTACCAGTGTGATACTAACCGGAAGCGCAACCGATCCGGATGGCACAATATCAAATTACAGCTGGATCAAAGTATCCGGACCAGCAGGCGAGATTATTTCAACACCAAACCAGGCTTCAACCCGGGTTTCCAACCTGGTTGAGGGCACCTATGTTTTTTCACTCACCGCAGCAGACAACAGAACTGCAGCAGATACAGGCCAGGTTACCATTCGGGTCCTGCCTGCAGTGCTCAGCCCGGTTAGTTTTTCGGCTATACCTTTCAGTGAGCCCGATATCGTTGCCCCTTTCAGAGGAGCAGAAGACTGGCACTACTCCAATTCAAACCAGCGCATCAGTCATCCGACAGAATCCCAGCATGCAGTGCCACAGGATGTCTATTACAGATCTTTTTTAAGCTGGGACAAGCTGGAATCATCACAAGGAAATTATAACTGGACCTACCTCAATCAACTTTTTAACGATGCCATATCTAAAAGACAGAAAATTTCATTTGGCATAATGTCACAGGTACCCGGTCAGCAAAACGCCACTATAGTTAATGGTGTTAATATTGCGTACCCTGTTTATTTACACAATCTCATGCAGGCTGATGCGCCTGACAGAAGGGACTATATATCCCCCTATGAAAATATGTGGGTTCCGAATTATAACAGTGAATATTATCTGTCAAGATTCGAGGCCCTGCTGAATGCCCTTGCCACTCACATCAATAACACATCATACAATGGTATACCGTATAAGGATGCACTTGGTTATGTGGACATTCGGGGTTATGGATCCTGGGGAGAATGGAATATGGTAGGCGTTGCAAACAGGGCGGAAGATTTTCCGGCAGGAAGAAGGCCTCTAGCCGGTTCTCTTATCAGGATTGTTGATGCACATAAAAATGCATTTCCCAACAACCCGCTTATATCATTACTTGCTGCATATGACGGATCCAGGTTTAGCAATATTCTGATACCGCCGGCAGTTGGATATCACATACTCACTACTTCAAATACCTGGGGTAAAATTGGCTGGCGAATGGACAGCTATGGTTGGTCTGATGCTTTTGTCCGCGCTTTAGCTGAAGAAAATACAACCGTGTACAATGGTATGCGCTTTGATACTGCAATCATGAACAGGTATCGTTATGCGCCTATTGGCGGAGAAGGCGGCTGCGGTTTAACGGTAAATGGCGGACCACATCCATTCTGGTATGTCCCCCGGCAGGTTAGAACCTACCATACAAGCTTACTGGGGAATGGTAATTTTTGCGGCGAAAACCTTGGCAGTCTTGCCGGAAGGGATAGTATGAGGCTGGCATGGAAGTTAACCGGTTACCGGATCGTTGTTGAATCGGGTACCATAAGTTCCATTATTCAAAAAGGGTCTCCCCTTTCGATCTCCTTAAACTGGAAAAATACAGGCCTTGCCCCTGTATATGAGAACTGGAACGTATACTACGAATTACAGAATCAAAGTACAAATGCAGTGGTTTGGTCGGGACTTTCTGCACACAAATTAAAATTATGGCAACCTTCAGCCTCGGCAACTATTGTTGCTGATAATTATATTCTGCCTGCAACGATTCCAAACGGAACTTACAGGCTTGTATTAAAAATTAAAGACCCGCTGAATTACAGGGCACCACTTCCATTGGCATTAACCAATCGCCGGCCTGATGGCAGTTATACTCTCAGGGAGAATATCACTTTAAGTTCAACCACTTCAACATCAATGATTTCTCAAAATCGAGTTACTGATGAAAAAACAACCCTTGTATCAGAGGATGATGAAAAATTTAAGTGGTCGGTATACCCGGTGCCGGTGAAAAGAGGCACACCTTTATTTATTGCCGGCCATAGCGGCAAAACATACACCATTCGGTTGCTCAACAGTGGAGGCGGGGTTGTGTTAAAGAAAACAGCAAATGGTCCGGTTCAACTGGAAACCGCCAATTTCCGAACAGGCTTATATTTCATGCAGTTAACTGATCATTCGGGTCAAACAGTTAAGCGTATCATAATTATGGAATAACCAGGTGCTTAAAGATATGGTTACATGATATAAAAAGAAATCCCGCCTCACAGCGGGATTCTTTGCTTTTAAACCAACTACAACTAGAGAAAAAACTTAAATGCTTTTTTTGCGTTTTTTATTGTTAGCGGCGGATAATAATTTTCTCACTGGCCACTTCCACCCCATAAGCATTACTGATCTTCAGGATATAAACGCCGGTTTGCCATGAATTGATATCAATGGTAAAATCTTTTTGTAAAGAACTGCCCCTGACGACTACTTTGCCGGTCATATCCATCATATAATAATGCATTGGCCTGGTAAAGGTACCCGCCGCAACCTGCACCTTCAGGTACTGACTTGCCGGGTTGGGAAATATCTCAACTTCATATTTTCTTAAAGTATTTGCGGTAGCAGGCCGGTCGCCCAAAGGCAAAGTGACCCCGCTGTAACTGAACTCCAGAATAGCACCCGGATTGGCCAGCGTGCTTGTACCTGTTCCGCTCGGTCCGGAAGTAGTGCCGGTACTATCAGTTATGAGGTAGATCTTCTGGCCGTTTGGACTCACCGCAATATCACGGTAACGGTTAGACGTTTTAAAGTAAGGGATCGAATCGGTATCGAAGCCGTTCATTGCCGGGTTGAGTTTATACCGGTATAAGACACCTTTGCGCAATGTAGGAACCAGCAAAGAAGGGTACCAGCCCGGGATTCCCGTGCCGCTGTTGACATGATAAAAATCAATACTTGACGGGGCGATGGTTGGATACTTCATCCAGTCTGTACCGCCTGCATTACAAACAGCAACGGGCAGCGGGTTACAAACAGTATATAGTGTTGACAATGGCGGCTGAAAATTGGTTAAGGCCGTATCCGTTTCCTGGCGCACCATGGCACCGGCAGGTATGGCATTCTCATTATAACCTGTAAAAGCGCAGTTGGGCGAAGTAGCCCAGATCACGTAGGAATAATTGACATTATCCAGGTATCCTGCAATATAAGGCCAGCCATAATTCATACCGCCCTCAATCACATTGATCTCATCATCTGTACGCGGACCATGTTCACTGTTGAATAATTTACCTCCGGCTGCGGGTGTTGGAAAGACAAGGCCATTGGTGGGTGATTTTTGTGTAACAAGCCCCTGTGCATTTCTGTGACCAATGGTATAAATATGGCTCCTTACGCCTGCAAAAAGCGGATTGGATGCCGGAATTGTTCCGTCTGTATTGATGCGCAAAGTTTTTCCGGCATATAACCCATAATTACCGGCAGTAACCTGCCCTGCCGTTGGCAGTTTTTGCGACCTGATCTCGTTACACTTGTTACCGAACTGGTTATAACCCAGATCGCCACAGGTATAATACAGCAAGTTATCGGCCCCAAATATGAGCCGGCCGGAGCTGTGATCATTATTGGCAGGTATTCCCTGTAACAATACCTGTTCGCTGCTCAGCGAGGGGACAGGTACAGTGACAAAACTAAAGCGGGAAATCCGCAGGTTTCCCGGGCTGTAGGTATAAGCTATATAGATATAATCCTGACCGGTGCCCTGTCCAAATTGCGGATGCAGCGCCATGCCCATCATACCATCCTGACCGACACTGGTTGCAGTACCACTGCCGTTCCTGCTGATAGTGAGATAAGTAGATGCCCGGTGATCGAGTATGATTTGCCTTATACCCGTTGAGGTACTGATGCGCAATACACGGCCCACTTTTTCCGTGACATACAAAAAATCGTCGGGGCCATAGATAATTTCAAAAGGATGGCCCAGCCTGTACTTATTTGCAGCAACTGTGGGCTTTCTGTTCAGCTCCGTCATCGAAAAAGGTTCTCCCTGAGAAAAAAGCAGCTGGCTGCAAAAAACGGATAAAAGGATTAATGTAATCGATTTTAACATAGGGGATAGGATTGGCTCAACTGGCCTGCTAACGGGAAAACTGAAGCCTATAGTATATTAAAGGGATCTGTGACAAGGCAGAATATACCCTCAGGCCGGGTAAATGAACAATACTAAATTAAACAGCTCAAAATGACTGCTGATAACCATGGTAATACAAATGTCAAGAAGCTTAAAATTGTATTCCCCCTGTTGAAAAAATAATAAAAAAAACTTCCTTATCCATTCCCGCCCAAATACCCAAAAACCTTTACAGAGTTGAATTACACCGGAAATATACGCAAAAAAATAAATGGCTTTTTTGTATAAATACGATTGCATAAAGGATTTCCGTTTAATACCTTTAAACCGTAATCCAAACCCTCAGAAATACATCCCGGTACGCTTATGAATAAACCTATACCCAAAAAACTTTTTTACTGTTTCATACTCGCGCTGTTATCTAACTATAACGCATACACGCAAAATATCGACTTCGGTAAAAGTTACGTGAACATCACCAAAGGATTGAACGGCGGCACCGTTGAACCGGGTGATACACTCGAAATACGTGCAGTGTTTGTAGTAAGGTCCGGCGCTTACGACAGCTGCGGATTTTTCGACATCATCCCAACCGGCACGGCCTATATTCCCGGAACCATCCGCGTACTCACCAATGAAGGAAAGATCTACAAACAGTTTACTGATGCGCTTAACGACGATGAAGGCTGGATCAGCGGAACCAATATCCGCATCAACATGGGCTATAACCAGACCGATGCACCGGCCCGATCTTTCCGCAGGGGGCGCCTCAGGAATACGCATAAACCTAATTTCGGAAATTCAGTCATCCAGATCGCTTCCTTTCGGGTAAGGGTAACCGCGGCACTGGGCAGCATTATCAATACAGGCGGAGGAAGGATGACCTATAAACTCGGCAGTAATCCACTTTCCACTTTCACTTTTCCGCTCAACAGGCTTTCTGTATATACCAATATCGGTATGTGCCCCAATTTGGTTGGCGCCAATGCCCTCGGCACGGAATTCAACGGAACCTTTGGCAGCGGAAAACCACGGAACAGGACAGCCTCTGCCAATGTACCAACGGGCTATACTTACCAGATCTTTAATACGGGGTCTCCCAATGACTATTATTATGGCATCGCCAATAATACATCTACAAGGGTAAACTATACAACATCCAATGCCTGGCCAAAGCCAGACAATACTTCCCCCACGCACCGTGTCTTTAGTGTATGGGATATCATTGGCGACCATACCGGCGCGGCGTCGCCTACACTGGGCAACCCGGCGGCCGATACCGTAAACAATAACAATGCAGGTTATATGCTGGTGGTGAATGCCGCTTACCGGATCGACTCTGCCTTTCAGCAAACCATTTCCGGCCTATGCCCCAATACCTATTATGAGATCAGTTGCTGGGTAAGGAATATTTGTTCCAAATGCGGTACGGATTCCAATGGCAAAAACGCCACCAACACCAGCGCTTTACCGGTACCTTATATACCTACTGCGTCAGGTCCTCCCGGACTGGCAGACTCATCCGGCGTAACCCCCAACCTGACCTTTGAAGTGGATGGTCTGGATTATTATACAACCGGGAATATCCGGTATACTGGCGAATGGATCAAAAAAGGGTTCACTTTCCGTACAGGGCCCACACAGACAAGCTTTGTGCTGAAGTTCTTTAACAACGCACCCGGCGGCGGCGGTAACGACTGGGCGCTGGATGATATCTCGGTGGCCACCTGCTACCCGAACCTAACGGTAAACCCTACCCCATATTATACGGCCTGTGCGGGAAACGTGGTTGACTTCGGGGCCACAGTACGCTCTTTCTTCAATAATTACAATCAATATAAGTGGCAGCGCAGCACCAATAACGGCGTAAGCTGGAGCGATGTGGGCGTAAGCGGTACAGGTGTACCTTCACTTATAGGCGGGCAATATGAATACAGCGTTTCCTATCCCACTTTTATTGCCACGGCCGCAGACAGCGGGCACCGGTACCGGATCGTAGTGGCCACAACAATACCCAACCTGAGCAATGCAAACTGTTCTTCGGTGAGCAGTGCCGACTTCACTACACTGAATATCATTAATTGTACCATCCTGCCCGTTCAACTCATTACATGGACAGGCACGGTGGTAAAGAACCAGGCCAAGCTGAGATGGGTGACCGAAAAAGAGGATGGCCCTGTGAGCTACACCGTTGAAAGAAGTGAGAACGGTAGAAATTATTTACCTGCCGGAACTGTGGAAGGAAAATACCAGGATGGCACTGAGAATTCCTATCATTTTGATGATCCGGTTGAACTGCGCCAGCCAACCTTCTATCGTTTAACCATCAACGGCCATGATGGCAGGCCTTCATACAGCCAGGTGATCTTACTGCAGCCTTATACGAATGATTATGACGTGCAGGTAATGCAAAACCCTTTCAGGGAAGTAATTCGCATTAACCTGCAGGTACCGGAAAAAGGTGAAGTGCTTATGCGACTCATGGATATGTCGGGCCGGGTATTGCAGATGCGTGAAGCAACACTGGAAAAAGGCGCACAGGTTGTGGAATGGAAAGGGTTTGACCGCTATGCCAATGGTTTGTATATGCTTGAGGTCAGTTACAGGAATCAACGACAAATCATCCGGTTGATGAAAGAAAAATAACATGCAATCGATGTACCTGCCGGTCACGCAGTAATGTGGCCACTCCGTCCGTAACCGGATGACAAAGTTCAAACTGTGCTTACTGCTGAACTTTGAAAAGTGAGGCCCCCGGTAGATTGGGGGCCTGCTTTTTTATAAAAAGTAGAAAATCGAAAATGGAAAATCGAAAATTAAAGGCAAATACATTTACCGCGAAGTTTCAGAGGCGCAGAGGTTACGCTAAGAACATTCCTTACGCCGTTGTTGGTGTTGCGCTTATATTTCGGAGTGATATGGTGAAGAATAGCGGCGCGCACCAACAACAAAGAGAAAAATAAGGAATAAGAAAAGGAAAGGTAAATACAGAAGAATAAGGAACATGGAACAGGGAAT
>JBGSHT010000094.1:0-15525 GCA_041752135.1 Chitinophagaceae bacterium
AAAATCTTCAATACTAGGCGGCAGTAAATATAACTGCTCATTTTTAACAGGCTTGAATTTATCCATAACTCAATGACAATGATCACTTAATTTTGGCTGCACAGAGAAGAGAATTCTCGGTCAGCCTCTCTTCACGAACCATCATTGAAAAAATTTCGTTTTCCGTTTCGTGAAGACACGAAGCGGGGCATCCGGAGAATCGAGTACTTATCATCTAATCCATGTGGTCCTCTGTTTTTGCTCCGTGGCCTTGTGTTTTTGGTTTCATCCCTTTTATTGTCAATTGTCCGGCACTAAACCATCATAATTTACTCAAAAAACCAAACAGTTTTCGCATATCTTCTTCGCTGAAAAAATTCACTTTATTTTCTTCGAGGTAAGTTGTTATTTCCTTCTTATGATTCCCGAATTGAGACACCAGGTTCTTCTTATTGGCCTGTTTAAACTGTCCGTATTTATTTCCAAAATAAAAGGTCACATGCTCTTTAAAAGTGAGGATCTCTTTTGCCACCATCGTTTTCAAGGGGTTTCCGCTGGATGATAATGCGGTAAAAGCATCTACTGAAGCGTCGGTTGGCAGGCCCATGGCCCCGATCCGGTGATGGTTACTGATCATGATCACCCGCGACCTGGCGAGGCGTATCTTTCCATCTGTTAATATCTGCTGCGTCACTGCTTTTTCCACAAAAAATGTATCATTGGCCATTACTATATAGCGGATGGTTTCCAGATTATCAAGCGTAAGGGTGTCATTATGCTGATCAATAAATTCAATCCCGGGAAGCAGGGCATTATAGTTCATCCGGCTTCCCCCAATTCGATCGTTTTTGAACAGTACGATGCCGGAAATAAAATCCGGATAAGCATACCTGTCCCTGGGGGAGATCACCTCATACACTTTCTCTCCGGGGTTTACTTTAAAGGTTTTTAACTCCTGGGAAAAGAGAGATTGTGAGAACACCAGGCAAAACAGGATAAAAAAAGGCTTTAAGGACATGTATTAAATTTAACCGGGAAGAAATGAAACAGACTTTCCTTATCCTTGTAAAATAAGAATTTTGATGCAGTAATATGGAGCTGTCGGTCATAATAGTAAACTATAACGTAAAGTATTTCCTCGAACAATGCCTTTTGTCCGTCATTAAGGCGGCGAAAGGTTTGACCATGGAAATATTTGTTATCGACAATGCGTCAACCGATGGAAGCCGCGAATGGCTGGAAGAGCAGTTCCCGGATGTAAATTTCACCTGGAACAAACATAACCCCGGATTTGCAAAAGCCAATAACCAGGCACTGGAACAGGCAAGCGGCGAGTACATTTTATTTCTCAATCCGGATACTATCCTCCCGGAGGATTGTTTCCAGCAATGTATTCAGTATTTTAATTATCACCCCGAAGCCGGAGCACTGGGCGTTTGCATGCTCGATGGTTCCGGCAAATTCCTTAAAGAAAGCAAACGAGGTTTTCCCACGCCCATGGCTGCCTTTTATAAACTAACGGGGCTGTCTGTCCTGTTTCCCAGGTCGCCTGTTTTTTCCCGCTATCATATGGGGCACCTTGATCCTGCCCATAATCATGAAACAGATGTATTGGCCGGTGCTTTCATGATGGTGCGTAAAAAAGTACTCGACATTACCGGCGGCTTTGATGAATCATTTTTCATGTATGGCGAAGACATCGACCTGAGCTATCGCATCCAGCAGGCCGGTTACAAAAACATTTACCTGGCCGGATGTCCGATCCTCCATTTCAAAGGGGAGAGCACCCGCAAGGGCACCCTTAATTATGTACGGCTCTTTTATGGTGCCATGGCCATTTTCGCCCGCAAACATTACGGGGGCATGAGTGCGGGCTTTTTTAGTTTTTGTATTCACCTGGCCATCTGGATTAGGGCATTTTTTTCCGCAATCGGTCACTTTATTCGCTTTTTACTTAAAAGTATCCGGCAAATATTCCCAGTAAAAATTACGGATCATACAGCACCCATCGTTGTAGGAAATATTGAAGAATATCCGAGAATAAAAGAAATCCTGCGACAAAGCGGCCGTATGAAATCGGATCCATTGTTCATCTCCATGTCCGCCGATCAAAATGGTTCAACGGGCCAGGCGAAAGATCTGCCTGCATTGGTAAAAAAATTTTCCGGTAAAGAGATCATCTTCTGTGAAAACGGGCTTTCATTCAAAGACATCATTCAACATTGCCGTACAGTTCCTCCAGACACACAAATTCGCATAAGTGCCTATAAGTCCCGCAGCATTGTGGGAAGTGATATGAGCCTTTCGGGTGAATGACAAAAAGTTGAAATCGAATTTAAACAACACCAGGATCAAATCGTAAGACACAAACCGGATTGGCGGATATATTATTTCACTACGCTATAAATATCTTGTTAAAAACAGAACAATTGCAGGATTGAACTGAAAAAGTACAAATAAGCATTGCAATGGATTGATATATGATCACCAGAAAAATTAAAATAACCCCCGGGTTTTGGTGCTCTTCAGGCATTTTAGGAAAAAAACAGGTGTTTTAGTAAGGTTAGGATGAACGGCATTATTATTTTGCATAATGCTTTATCTTGCAAGCAATGTCAATTATTGATTTACATCTGCCTAAAACGATTGCCAAAGCCTTAAAACTTCCTTCCAACTCGCCCAAGCGCCAGCAGATCAGGGTATTGAAAAAGCTACTGAAAACGGCGCGATATACAGAGTTCGGTCAGCAATACTTTTTTGACCAGATCTTAATGAACAGGCATCCAGCGAAAAAATTCCAGGAACTGGTGCCTACTTTTGACTACAGCAGCATTTACAAAGCATGGTGGCATAAGACCCTGGAAGGGTTTCCCGATGTATGCTGGCCGGGAAGGATAAAATATTTCGCGCTGAGCTCCGGCACATCCGAAGCATCCAGTAAATACATTCCCATTACACAGGACCTGATGCGGGGAAACCGCATCGTGATGATCAAGCAATTATTAACCCTGCGCTCTTATGATAACCTGCCGTGGAAATCGGTTGGTAAGGGTTGGCTGATGCTGGGTGGCAGCACCGACCTGCAACAGGGCCCGGGATATTATTCCGGCGACCTTAGCGGGATCACTGCTAAAAAAGCGCCATTCTGGTTTTCCCCTTTTTATAAACCCGGGAAAAAGATTGCCAAAACCAAGGACTGGAACCTTAAGCTTGAAGAAATTGTAAAGCAGGCCCCCAACTGGGATATTGGATTTGTTGTGGGCGTTCCGGCGTGGATACAGATGTGCATGGAAATGGTCATTGAGCGCTATAAACTAAAGAACATACATGAGATCTGGCCAAACCTGGCCGTTTTTTGCCATGGCGGCGTGGCATTTGAGCCTTATAAAAAAGGGTTTGAGAAATTACTGGCCCATCCGTTGATCTATATTGAAACCTACCTGGCATCGGAAGGATTCATTGCCTACCAGGACAGGCAAGGCTATAAAGGAATGCGGTTGGTAACCAACGAACATATCTTTTTTGAATTCGTTCCCTTTGATGAAAAGAATTTTGATGCGGATGGCAACCTGCACAAAAATGCGGAAACACTTCTGATACACGAAGTGGAAGAAGGCAAGGACTATGCTTTATTGCTCAGTACAACAGCCGGGGCCTGGCGGTACCTGATAGGTGATACCATAAGGTTTGTTGACCTCGAAAGAAGCGAGATCATCATCACCGGCCGGACGAAACATTTTCTTAGTCTTGTTGGCGAACACCTTAGTGTTGACAATATGAACCGTGCCCTGCAACTGGCCAGTGAAGAAATGAATGTGGTGATTCCTGAATTCACTGTTGCAGGTGTACCACATGATAAATTCTTTGCCCACCACTGGTACGTAGCCAGTGATGATCATATTGATTCAGAGGAATTGCGGAAAAGGATAGATGAAAAATTAAAAGAATTGAATGATGATTATGCGGTGGAAAGGAAAAGTGCGCTAAGGGATGTGTGGCTTGACGTGTTACCGGAAAGTTCTTTCATGGAATTCATGCGCCTAAAAGGGAAAATAGGTGGTCAGCATAAGTTCCCGAGGGTGCTGAAAGGCAAGATCCTGGAAGACTGGCAGAAATTTATTGCAACGGGATCAATTTAATCCAACATATCACGAAGCAAGTTATTGCCGGTTAGGACCTTTCCCACAAAAAATTATAACAATCATTACAAGACAGCTTGGGTAATGCTCAACTGACCGGACAATTGGCCGCCTATGACGGAAGCTATCATCAAAGGACTGGGACTTGGGCTGATACTCACTTTATCGGTGGGGCCGGTGATATTTACCATTCTCAAACAAAGCATCAACAACGGACATAAGGGCGGTTTCAGTTTTGTAGCAGGCGTATGGATCAGTGATCTCTTTTTAGTGATCCTAAGCAATATGTTTACGGAGATTGTGCGTCAGCTAATGGAGTTCCGTTCCCTTATCGGTTATATCGGAAGTGCTTTCCTGGTGGCGATGGGTGTGTATTATGCCTTTTTCAAGAAGGTTAAGATCAAGACGGAAGACTTTCAGAATATCCCGGCTTTCAGTAAATCAGATTTTGCCAAAACCATTCTCTCAGGTTTTTTTATCAATACTTTAAATCCAAGTGTGATTTTTTTCTGGCTGATCAATGCTACTGCGTTTGCAGCCACACATAGCATCTGGCAAAGGACAGTTATCTTCTCCGTTTGCCTGGGCATCAATATGATCGCAGATGTTTTTAAAGTGATGATGGCAGGCAGCATCCGCGAGAAACTGACTGTCCACAATATTTCGCTGATCAACAAGATCTCCGGAACCATCTTAATGATTTTTGGGCTTGCACTGCTTTACGGCGTAATTTTTATAGAACCTAAAGTTGGCTGATCACAGAAAAAACTGGTAGCTTTCACCGGACGAAAATGCAGCATACTATGAAATGGGGGTTATTGGTTTTTATTTTTAGCTGGCATATATCAGGATATGCTCAGGGTTCCGATTTGCTTTTACTCAAAAAAGCAAATGGAAAGACATTGCAAAAATATTTTGCAGGCAGCTTTATCCATTTTAAAGATATCAATGGCCGGGAAGAAAGCGGCATCATCAAAACCATTGAACGAGATACCCTTTTCATCATATATCATGATATCAGGCGGAGTTATAATATGTGGGGTACATCGGTTGCTGATACTGTTTCGGCATTCCTCAATAAATATCATTATAACGAAATCGCTTTTTTCTATAAGCCTCCAAAATCGTTTGAGTTTATCCGCAATGGCGTATTATTTATGATAGCCGGAACTGGATATGCAACACTTCACCTGGCCAATGCTGCCATTCAAAGTGATAAAGTGGATGGCAAAACCATGGCCATCGCCGGCGGTGTGGCTGCGGTAGGTTTTATCATGTATAAGATGCGGAAATACACTTACCCCATAGGGAAAAAATATCAGCTTGTTTATATTGGTTTAAAATGATCAGGCTTGTTTTTTTTGAAATCATCGACTGATCTTAAGCTTACATTATTTGTCATTCTGAAGAAGTACCTTATTTATAAGGGCTTACAATTGTTCATATACATTCGATACAGTATTTTGCAGCCGAAAAAACAGCCATATCACTGTGAAGAATTTCCCGTCGAAGGCATGGCGCTTTATCAAAAGAGCGGCCTTGTTCCTTTTTATTTTCCAGTTTGCCTATATCATCCTACTCAAATGGATGGATCCACCGGTTACCCTTACCCAGTTAGGCAGCCTTTTTAGCGGCTATGGGCTGAAAAGGGATTATGTTGATTATGCTGAAATTTCAAAATACGCCAAACTGGCTGTGATGGCCAGTGAGGACCAGTTGTTTCCGGATCATGAAGGATTTGATTTCAAGAGCATCAAAAAAGCTATGGCCTATAATGAGAAAAAACCCGGACGGGTCCGCGGTGGCTCAACCATCAGCCAGCAGGTGGCGAAGAATGTTTTTTTATGGCAGGGAAGAAGCTGGATCCGCAAGGGACTGGAAGTGTATTTTACTTTTATGATAGAAATGATCTGGAGTAAACAAAGGATCCTGGAGATGTACCTGAATGTAGCAGAAATGGGCAAAGGTGTGTTTGGCATTGAAGCAGCAGCCAGGAAAAATTTTAAAAAAAGCGCGAAATCACTCACCCGCCAGGAAGCAGCCATGATCGCCGCATGCCTGCCTAACCCCAAGCTATACACGATAAAACCACTCTCCCGCAACGTAGCCGTTCGTTACCCCTGGGTACTACGACAAATGAGTCATCTTGATGGAGACCCGGATGTGTTGGCGCTCATGAAATGATTTAAATTAAAGTCGCCAGTCACCAGTAGGCAAGAACAGCCATCCTCAGTTTATAACTTATTAGTAATAGGTAAGGTGTTGGGGTTGATTAAATAAATCAATGAAAGTAGCCAGTAGCCTGTCTCCAGTCGCCAAAAACAGCCTCCTTTAATTTATAATTGACTTGTAAATGGTGTGTTACTATTTTGCATACGCGATAAGGCAAAATTCCACTAACATCTAATCCAAATAGAAAATTTTACTTACTAAAAATTGCACATTGCACCAGCTATATATTTTTAGGTTTTTCAATTTTCTAAACATTATTTGAAACTAAGGGCTGTTTTGGCGACTGGTGACTGCCGACTGGCGACTTTCTACTGGCTACTGCCTTCTGCTCACTTCCAATAAATAACTGCTGCTGTTCAAACTGGGCCAATCCGGAATGGCGCAATTGATCGCCCATTTCGCCCGGTATTTCCCGGGCTTCAACCCCGGCGGAAGATCAAAATTGGCCTTCACTTTCCCCTCTTTCACAGACCGTACAGTGGCATTGGCCGGTATGAGCAAGCCCGGATCATCATCCCGGAAATATACAGTCAGCAGGATCTGTGCCGTATCAAACCGGTTAAATCCGTAGGCCTTGCGCGTGTCTTCAGGGATCAGTACATCCAGATCAACCTGCACTTTCCCATCCTTTTCAGGAATAATCTTTGGCCCGGATATAGCCACCTGTGAAAAAGAAAAATAAGGGTCAACCACGGTAGCCCCGATCAATTTTCGGGTATTCTTCACCGTATCTGTAAAGTAATTCCAGTTGTCTGGCGATACAGCCAATACTTCCCTGCCCTGCAGTTGTGCCTCCAACGGCCAGAAATTATAATTGCTTCGCCGGTAATATATATTGTTTAGGGAGAAGGAAGAATCGCCTGTATAAAACCAGTACTGTGAAGCCCGCTGATAGGAATTGATAAAAACCACCGGCCTGCCCGCAGCTTTATCCTTAATGGCATTCGCCCATTCTCCGGTGCGGTGAAACTCATCTTTCTTAACGAACTTCAGTGGCGCAATATCGATCATCATATAAACCCGCACGATGAGTACGATCAGCACAGATGGTATAAACAAGCGATATACCCACCTTGCGGGATTAGGATTTGCCGTAAGATACTGGTGCGACAATACGATCAGTGAAACAAAAGCAGGTACAGTCCAGTTGGCTTCAGCCTGTCCTTTTAATGTACTGAGTAAAAACAAACCATAAATCCCGAAGAAATTCCATCGCAGGGCTTTCTCGGTCAGAGATGCCGGTTTATGTTTCCCTGCGGCCCATAACAAGAGCCAGCCAATCAATGGCCCTGCAAGCAGCACCTGGCCGATGATATATTCAATGGTAAAACTTGCCCGGTAGTCAATGGCATTTCGCTCAAAAAGATGATACTGAACGGATGGATAATTGTGCTCGTACTGCCAGTAGAGATGAGGCGAAAACAGCAGGATCGCTATTAGTCCGGCGAGGTAGGTTTGCCAGCGGGCAAATAGTTTCAGGTTTGATAGCAATGTGAAAAACACTATGAGCACCCCATGGTACTTGCTATAAAACATCAGCGCAACGATCAAACCCAATAAGACTGTGTTCCAAATGGAAGCGGACTCTACAAATTTTTTATAGGCCAGGAAAAAGAGTGCAACAAAAAACAACAGCGGGAGGTCGGGAACGGAAATGATCCCGCCAATTTGCAGTAGTCCCATGCTCAGAGCCAGGGCATAGAACAAACGGTCATTACGCTGCTCCAGCAAACTGTCGATAGCCCACAAAGTGGCAGTGCTGATCAGCACAACAAAGAACCGAAGCCCCAACTCGTTGCCAAAAAGATTATAACCGGCTTTAATTAATATGCCAATCATTGGCGGATGATCGAAATATCCCCATGCAGGGAATTTAGAATATATCCAGTAATATGCTTCGTCGTCAAAGAGTCCGGTCATACTTGCCTGGATAAGATTGACAAGAAACCAAAGGAGATAAAATATAGCTTTTTGATTTCGTTGCAGGATTTTGGAAATACTCATTTGCTAAAAATAAGAAATAAGCTGACAGGCCCAATCGCAATTGCTGGTGTATGGCAAACAAATGATCCACTGAATTATCTGCCTGTTAAATTTTAAAGTTTTTTATTGAACCATCAAATGTCCGGGATTGGATGTAACATTTTCTAAATAACAATAAACCCAATTATTGGCGTATATTAGAAAATATTATTTAATATATGAAGAGTTATATAACCCTGTTATTATTGTTATATGCTTTAGTAACCAACAGCCAGCCCAAAAAGCCCATACTACGAATTGAAACAGGTATACACACATCAAAAGGTAATAAAATATCGACAGATGGACAGGGTAAAATGCTGCTAACCGTAAGCAATGATAAAACAGCCCGGTTATGGGATGCTGCCACAGGAACACTCTTAAAAACCTTTCGGATACCGATCAGCAATAGCATATATGAAGGCACTTTATATGCAGGTGCTTTGCATCCAAATGGAAAAATTGCAGCGGTATCGGGCTATACGGGCGTTGAATGGGATCAAAAAATTTGCATTTACCTGATCAATACCCAAACAGGCGCCATCATACACAGAATAAAAGGGATACCAAATATTGTTAATGAACTCGAATTTTCCCCGGACGGGAATTGGATGGCCGCCGGCCTCAGCGATAATGGTGGCGTGTATATTTTTGACACAAAAGGATGGGGTGAATATAAAAAGTTGACGGGCTATACAGGCAACGCAAATAAAATTGCTTTCAAACCCGGTGGTGGCATGGCAACTTTAAGTTCAGATGGAAAAATAAAATTGTACAACAGCGGTTTTGAATTAACAAAAGAAAAAATTGGGCAAACAGGCCAGGTAATTAATTCTCTCGCATTTAGCCCCATCGGTGATATACTCGCAATTGGATTCCGGGGCGCTCCTCATGTAGAATTATTAAATGCTACTGACCTTTCTCTTCAATACAAAACAACAGTTACTGAGGGAGATGGCAGTGACTTTGGTATGATCAGTTTTTCCGCAGACGGGAACAGATTATACGGAGGCGGAAACAAATATATTCAGGCAGAAAACCGGTGGAAACAAATTGTACGTTGCTGGGAAAATGCAGGTAATGGCAGTTACAGCGACCTGTTATACTTAAATAATACAATCGCGGATATTAAGCCAATGGCTGACGGTTCAATGGCAGTACTTGGTTTTGATCCTCCTGAAATAGCAGTAATCAATCCCTCGAATAAAATCAGCTGGCATATAAAGGCAGAAAAAAATGATTTTACAGGAAGGGATAAATCCCATTTCCGCATCAATGAAAATGGCTCATCAATAGGATTTACTCCCTTGAACCATAAGGCTATTAGTTTTGACTTATCAGAAAGAAATCTATTTGATGAAGAGTCATTGTTTCCTGCGCCTGTGGATGCGAATTCAGGTACGGTTGTAAAAGACTGGAACCGGAATTGGAACCCGGTTATAAATGGGAAGAAGTTCCCTGAATTCGGGAAAAGGTTCCAGGAATGCCTGAGCACGGATATAAACAACAACGGCGATCTGGTTGTATTTGGCTCCAGCTGGGATTTAATCCTTTCAGACAAAAATGGCGGCGTGATCTGGGCAACCCAAATCGAAACGCACCCTTTTGCAGTTAATATAAGCGGGAATGAAAAAGTGGTGGCCGCTGCATTTGCTGATGGCACAATCCGCTGGTTTAGAAAGGATAATGGTAAACATATATTGTCTTTTTATTTATTGCCTGATAAAAAGAAATGGGTTCTTTTTACCCCAGGGGGTTATTATGACGCCTCACCAGGGGCAGAGGAATTCCTTGGCTGGCATCTCAATAACGGGCCTGATGAAGCGCCTTCCTTTTACCCGGTTTCGCGTTTCAAAGAAAATTTTTACCGGCCGGATATTATTGATGCCATTCTTGAAACGTATAATGAAGAGCAAGCGATAACCATGGCTAATTCCCGCGGCACTAAACCAATTGTTGCCGAAGAAACTGACATCAGAAAAAAACTACCCCCAACAATTATCATCAACAGTCCTTCCAACGGCAGCAATATCAGTAACAACACTGTGAATATCACCTATGATATTGAAAGCCCCGAGGATGCCCCTGTAAAAAATCTCCGGGTGTTGATAGATGGCAGACCAGTGCCAACAGAAAGAGGTGCAGACGTTGCAGCTTCAACTACAAAAACAATTAAAATCACTGTCCCCTCTAAAGATTGTGTCATTACGCTGCTGGCAGAAAATAATAACGGTACCAGTCCGGAAACCAATCTGTATTTAAAATGGGTGAATCCGATCAACACAAGTGAAGAATTTATCTATAAACCCAAATTATATGTGCTTGCAATCGGTGTAAGTGATTATAATAACCCGGACCTGAAATTAGGTTTTGCAGCAAAGGATGCCGGAGATTTCTCCAGTGCCATCTACCGGCAAAAAGGGAGTCTATATAGTGATATTATCATCAGGAAGCTTACTGATAAGAGTGCTGCAAAGGATTCCATAACAGATGGATTTGAGTGGATACAAAAACAAACGGGGCAAAAAGACGTAGCCATGATATTTTTTGCCGGGCATGGCATTAATGATAATAGCGGCGTTTTTTATTTACTTCCGGTTGCAGCAGATATGGAAAGGATTCGAAGCACCTGTTTGAATTTTGAAGAACTGAAGCAAACGGTAAGTAGTATTGCGGGTAAAGTCATCGTATTTATTGACGCCTGTCACAGTGGAAATGCTATGGGCAGCAACAGACGAAGCGTGACCGATATTAACGCCATGGTTAATGAATTATCAAACACGGAAAACGGCGCAATTACATATACCAGCAGCACAGGAAAAGAGTTTTCTTTAGAAGACCCGGAATGGGGTAATGGTGCGTTCACCAAAGCCGTAATAGAAGGCCTGAGCGGGAATGCTGCTATACCTGGCAAAGATAAAATTACAACTAAAAGCCTTGATGCCTATATTTCCGAAAGAGTAAAAGAGCTTACAAAAGGCAAACAACATCCTACTTCCGTAACACCACCGAATGTTCCTGATTTCCCAATTGCAGTAAAACAGTAAACCATATCTAATGAAATTAGAAAACTACAAAACAATCCATCCATGTATACCAGCACATTCGATGAATTGCAGATTCATTTCAATGTATTCAGCAGGTTCTTAATTCAATTGGAAGTCACTTTGATAAATTGTAAAGTTTTTTCCCTTTATTTGAAATTCACTACAAGGGGTACATTACCATAGAGTCCAATCCACCGCAATGGCTTCATTCCTGGATGTGGGTTTCTGCATGCCATTCGTAAGTTCCTGTACCCTGGCACCAACAATTTTTTTCAGTTCACTGACTTTCATCGTGGGATATTTATCCATCGCTTCCATAATGCAGTAAGTAAACACACCGTTCTTTAAATTTCCATTCTCCAATGCAAACTCCGTTCCTGCTGCCGCGGAGATGATCGTGGCACCGGTGCTCTTGCCTACGTTTACAAACAAGTTCTGCATCAGTTCAAAACTGTTTTTCAGCCCCAGCTTTTGGGAGCCTTCTTCCGATTCAGCAATCTCGCCACCCCTCGATACTACATGGTTTGCAGCAAGTGTTGACTGATTGATCCTTACCTGTTGAAATTCTTCTTTATCCACTTCGCCGCTGTGGCAGGCATCGATCAGCATCAGCTTCTTCCTGGCGGGTATACTGTCCAGTAAACTTTCCAGTTCATCATAAGGCAATCCGTTCTCCGCGGGGTTTTTAAAATTGACGGTATAGGTGGAAAGAAAATAATCATAGTCTTTACTTAGTAAACCATGACCGGAATAAGATATGATCACTTTATCATTTACCGTAGTTACCAGCAGTCTTTGTTTGAGCGCTTTGATATTGCTGACCGTTACATGTTGATTGAAGAGGGTATCGATGATGATATTGTTGCCATACTTCGCTTTCAATTTTGCCGATAGATCACGGATGTCTTTAACACTATAATGCAGGTTAAATGAAGTATCCTTAAACTGGTCAATGCCAATGCCGATAAAATAGGTGGTCTCTTTTTGTTTGGTGGCGGGGGTATAGTTCACGGTCAGCGGCATGCGGTAACTTTCCGTACCATTCACATTGGTGATGGAAGTTTCAATGCGGTTCTCTCCTTCGGATAAAGTAATCTCAATGGTTTTATCTATGCTGTTGGTATTATTTTTACGGATACTAATGCCTCTTTGCCCATAGATCGGCACTTCATTGACCCAGACATTAAAACGATCGAGCAGGTAGGTACTGTCTACCCCTTTGATGTGCGGGGAAAGCGATGCATTTTTCTGCCCGGGAGGAATATCGTCCCTATTCACAAAATCCGCTTCGGGGACACTGTACCCGTCACGGAAAGAAGTGGTATCGACACCCAGTTTTTTAATGCGTTTGTAATACGCATTGCGGTAGGTTTTAATTAAAGCAGTATCCGGATTACCGATCGCTTCCAGTACCAGGTCCGGCCGGTTATATTTTACATCGAGTTGTTCGAAAGTGATGACCTTTAAGTCTGAGGTCACATAATGAAGAAGTTTGGATGCATTGGGGGAACATTGATAATAGCCGGAAGGAAGCTGAGTAAAATAATCAGTGTTGTCAAGGGCAAAAAAAGTATACAGCAATTTCCCTGTTTCTCCATCCCATATCTTCAATGTATTATCAATGGAGGCGGTAATTATTCTTTTTCCATCCTGGCTAAATTGGGCAGTGTTCACTGAATTTGAATGTCCATTTAGATTCTTCATCGGCTTTCCAGTGGATGCATCCCAGATCTTTACAGTGTTATCACCAGAAGCTGTGACAATTTTTTTACCGTCCGGGCTGAATTGGGCGGTGATAACCCGACCTGAATGTCCCTTTAAATCAACTAACAGATTTCCGGTAGCTGCATCCCAAATCTTAGCGGTGCTATCATCAGAAGCTGTTACAATTTTTTTTCCGTCCGGGCTGAATTGCACAGAGTTGACATATGCTTTGAGTTCTTTAAAATCAGTCAACAGATTTCCGGTAGTTGCATCCCAGATATTAACGGTGGCTTCCCAGACATAAAATTTGTAAACATTAGAAAACGTTACAATTTTTTTCCCGTCCGGGCTGAAAGAGGCAAATGAAACCCATTCTTTGAATTCTTTTAAATCAACTAATAATTTACCTGTCTGGGTACTCCAGATTTTAACAGTTTTATCATAGGAAGCAGTAATAACTTTTGCCCCACCTTCCGGATCTTCCGTATTTGCAGGACTGAATTCGGCGGAGCTTTTTTCGCTAAATTCTTTTAAATCCACCAATAAATTTCCAGTTGCAGCATCCCAGATCTTAACGGTGAAATCGATAGAAGCCGTGACAATTTTTTTCCCGTCCGGGCTGAATTGGGCGGAGTAGACCCCATTTTTATGGCCATTTAAATCCGCTAAGGGTAATCCGGTGGATGCATCCCAGATCTTAGCGGTTGCATCATCGGAAGCAGTTACAATTTTTTTCCCGTCCGGGCTGAAATCGGCAGTCTCCACCCAACTTGTATGTCCCTTTAAATCAACCAACAGATTTCCGGTAACCGCATCCCAGATCTTAGCGGTGTTATCAGCGGAAGCAGTTACAATTTTTTTACCGTCCGGACTGAATTGGGCAGTCCACACCCAACTTTTATGTCCCTTTAAATCAACCAACCGTTTTCCGGTAGCTGCATCCCAGATCTTAGCACTCAAATCTTTGGAAGTAGTTACAATTTTTTTACCGTCCGGGCTGAATTCGGCGGACATCACCTCTTGTATGTGCCCTTCTAAATTAGCTAATGGTTTACCGGTAACCGCATCCCAGATCTTAGCGGTTGCATCATCGGAAGCAGTTACAATTTTTGTACCATCCGGGCTGAATTCGGCGTAAGGTACCCAATTTGTGTGTCCTTCCAAATCAGCCAATAAATTTCCAGTAGCTGCATCCCAAATCTTAGCGGTGCTATCATCAGATGCTGTTACAATTTTTTTTCCGTCCGGGCTGAATTCGGCGAAGTAGGCATGATATATATGTCCTTTTATATTAGTTAACAGCTTCCCGGTAGCTGCATCCCAGATTTTAGCGGTACTGTCTTTAGAAGCAGTTACAATTTTTTTCCCATCAGGGCTGAATTGGGCGCACACCACCTCACTTTCGTGCCCTTTTAAATCAATCAACAGATTTCCGGACGATACATCCCAAATTTTGGCGGCACTGTCCCAGGAAGCAGTTACAATTTTTGTACCATCCGGGCTGAATTCGGCGGAACGTACCCAATTTGTGTGTCCTCCCAAATCAGCCAACAATTTTCCGGTTGCTACATCCCAAATCTTAGCGGTGCTATGATCAGATACTGTTACAATTTTTTTTCCGTCCGGACTGAATTGGGGAGTGTACACCCCCTTTAAATCAGCCAACAATTTTCCGGTAACGGCATCCCAAATCTTAGCGGTTTTATCCTCTGAAGCTGTTACAACATATTTACCGTCAGGTGAAAAAGAAGCATCATAAACCAATTCTGTATGCCCAATGGGTAAAACAAGCTTAGGTTGCTGCGCATTACATATATTAAGTATTGTTCCAAATATATTAACGAAAAAAAATAATATAAACCTTAGTATCATATGACAGGTTTTATAAAAGTTAAACCTTTTGAGTCACCTTACCTAAAAACATCCGCCAGAAAACCTGTCAAATTCATTTTACATACTACCACACATTCCAATCCACCGCTATCGCTTCATTCCTTGAAGTGGGTTTCTGCATGTCTTTTGTTAGCTCCTGTACCCTTGCCCCCACTGTCTTCTTCAGTTCACTCACTTTCATCGTGGGATACTTGTCCATCGCTTCCATGATACAGTAAGTAAATACACCATTCTTTAAATTTCCGTTCTCCAATGCAAACTCCGTTCCCGCAGCTGCGGAGATGATCGTGGCGCCGGTGCTCTTGCTCACGTTCACAAATAGGTTCTGCATCAGCTCAAAGCTGTTTTTCAGTCCCAGCTTTTGGGAACCTTCTTCCGATTCTGAGATCTCACCACCTTTTGATACCACATGGTTTGCAGCAAGCGTTGACTGATTGATCTTTACCTGTTGAAATTCTTCTTTATCCACTTCACCGCTATGACAGGCATCGATCAGCATCAGCTTCTTC
>JBGSHT010000095.1:0-50873 GCA_041752135.1 Chitinophagaceae bacterium
ATTTCTTACCTAAATTTCAACTTTCTATTCCAAAACTTCACTTGAACCCGAGTCCGCCGCGGCGGATATGAATCCAACGCTCTAACCACCTGAGCTACCCCGCCTGATATTTCTTACCTAAATTTCAACTTTCTATGCCAAAACTTTACTAGAACCCGAGTCCGCCGCGGCGGATATGAATCCAACGCTCAAACCACCTGAGCTACCCCGCCGTTCAGGGCGGCAAAAATAGGGAAATTGGACCAAAAAACAAACACCCCCGGGAGGGGGTGTTGCTTGTAGACCATTACTTTAATTCTGATAGATCCCGGTACTACTGATAAAAATCAGCCGGCAGACAGGATAAAATCATAATCCACGGTAAGATTAATCAAAACCTTTACAGTGCGTTCAGAAAAAAGGGAAATTTTACATAAAACCTATTTTTTGATAAAATAAGGCCTGGTAGAACTTAAATAAACCCATCTTATGCAAAGAATTAGCCCAAACTGCCTGACTTGTAATGTCAGTAATTGCTTGTTGATGAAACAATGCGACCCGGTCTTGTTACAATCAGTACAATCATTTAAACATCAATATTTTTTTAAAAAAGGCCAATCCTTATTTAAGCAGGGTGATACTGTCAAAGGAGTTCAGTTTGTACAATCCGGACTGGTCAAGCTGGAATTGAACAACCAGAAGGCCCGACCATTTATCCTGCGTTTATCAGGGCATGGACAATCCATGGGACATCGTTCTTTAACCCCGGGCGACACACAACCCTATTCTGCAACTTCCGTGGAAGACAGCAGGGTTTGTTTTATTGAAATGGATTTTTTCAACGGACTACTTAAGAAAAGTGATTCGCTGCGGCTGGCACTTCAGAAGATATATCTTAAAGAAATCAGGGATGCTGAAATAAAGCTGATCAATATTGCCCATCACAGTGTCAGGGAAAAAGTTGCCAATGTATTACTGGAACTTTGTGAAGTCTACGAATACAAAAGTAGCGTAAACGGTATAAGGATTCAGGTAGACAGGCAGGAGATGGCCGATCTCGCAGGAACAACAAAAGAACAGGTATCCAAAGTACTTGCACAGTTTACGCGTGAAAAACTAATTCGCTTCCGCGCAAAACATTTCAAATACATTGACCTGGAAGGGTTACATAGAATTGCGGTTGGAGCGGAACGGGAAACCGAAATGTCTTTGGCCGTTTAACAAAAAAAAATAAAAACGATTACTGATTACTGTTAGTCTTCCAGCAACTTCCTGATGATTACATTAATTTTCACCACATTGGGTAGCATGGCATCTTCCAGTATTACATTCATGGGAACTGCCGGCAGGTCAATAGATCCAAGCACTTCCACGGGCGCATCGAGGAATCGAAAACAGGCATTCGAAATCCGACCTGAAAGTGCCTCTGCAAAAGAATTACGCTGCGTATCTTCGGTAAGCACAAGGCATTTACCATGTCTTTTTACAGCATCAAAAACGAATGCTTCATCTAACGGATATAATGTCCTGAGATCTATTATTTCAACCTGACCGGGGAAAAATTTCTCTGCTGCCATTGCCCAATGAACGCCCATGCCATAGGTTATGATACAGCAAGTACAGCCTTTTTCAACCAAATCATTTTGCGCTGATTTTACTTGCAAAGCCTTACCCAAAGGAATAATATAATCTCTTGACGGTTCAGGCCTGCGTGCATCATCCGTTCCAGGTACTTTACTCCAGTATAAACCTTTATGCTCCAACATTATTACGGGATTGGGATCAAGGAATGCAGCTTTCATCAACCCTTTCATATCAGCAGCATTAGAAGGATACACTACTTTTATACCCTTGATGGTAAGCAGGGTCGATTCAATACTGCCACTGTGATAAGGTCCGCCGCCGCCATAAGCGCCTATAGGTACCCGTATGACAACCTGAACGGGGAATTTCCCGGCAGTGAGGTAACATGATTTTGATAATTCAGTTACCAGTTGATTTAAGCCCGGATATATATAATCGGCAAACTGGATTTCCACAATAGGCTTTAAACCCACTGCAGACATACCTGCCGATGACCCAATAATATAAGCTTCCTGTATGGCTGTATTAAAAACCCTGTGGTCACCAAACTGTTGGGCAAGCGTGGCCGCTTCCCTGAAAACCCCGCCTAACCTGCCACCCACATCCTGCCCGTATAAGAGTGCTTCAGGAAAATCTTCCATGATCTCCCTGATGGCAAATAATGCAGCATCCACCATCATTATTTTTTCTTTACCCGCTGCGTTTCGGTTGCCTTTTTCTTCCTTTACAGGCGACTCAATGAATATATACCGAAGAAGTGAATCGGGATCAGGATCAGGGGCATTACGGGCTTTTTCAAAATCAGCCGCTACTTCTTCTTTCGCTTTATCTGCAATTTCCCTGAGTTGTTCCGGGGAAATATTCATCGTCAGTAATTGCTGCTTCAGTTTAATGCCGGGATCGTCTTTTTCTGCCGATTCCATTTCTGCCGCATCCCGGTAAAATTCTTTACGCACGCCGCTTGTATGATGACCCAGCAAAGGGACTTTTGCCTGCACGATCCATGGGCCTGTTCCTGATCTTACCTGGCTGAGGACATCACTCATACATTCATGAGCAGCCTGAAAGTCGCTCCCGTCTACCCGTACACGATTCATTCCTTTAAATCCGGCTGCAAATTCATAAGCATCCATCGATCTGGCCTCATTGGCCGTTACACTGATGCCCCATCCATTATCCTGTACAAGGTAAATAACGGGCAGTTGCCAGAGTACGGCAAACTGAAAAGCTTCACTTACTTCACCTTCTGTAATACTTGCATCTCCCAAAGAACAAACCACAATGGGATGGGGCATTTTCTTTTCTGCTGGAGTACCTTTTAGCGGATGCTCCTGAAGAAATTTTAATCCTTGCGCTATTCCGGTAGTAGGAATGGCCTGCATCCCGGTTGCACTGCTTTGGTGTATAATTGTTGGAAACCCTTCTCCCCGATAACTTGGGTGGGCATAATATTCCCTGCCTGCAGAAAACGGATCATCTCCTTTAGCCAGTAACTGAAGCATTAATGTATATGGCGAAAATCCTAATCCAAGCAAGAGGCTTTCGTCCCGGTAATAAGGACTTACATAATCCTGGGGCAGCAATTGAAAAGCCGTTGCCAGTTGAATGGCTTCATGCCCGCGGGATGTTGAATGGACATATTTGCAAACCGACCTGTTTTGCTCATATATTTCTGCCATGCTTTTAGCAAGACACATTTGACGATAAGCTTTGAGCAGGATTTCAGTGGTGGGCATGGCAGGAATGTTGTATATTTTAAGTAATGTGCCATAAGCAGTTGTTATACTTACAACCAATAACTTAAAAACCTACAACTTATTTGATGGATAATTCAAACATGCTTTCATCTTCAATAAAACCTTCAAGGTCGTCACCAACAACACATTCCCCTACTCCAGCAGGTGTACCTGTAAACACAAGATCGCCTATATTCAGGGAGAAATAATTGGAGATATGGGCAATGATCTGGTCAAAGCTGAAGATCATATTGCCTGAATTGCCCTGCTGGACAAGTTCTTTGTTTTTATAAAGGCAGAAATTGATATCGCTTTTATTGATCTCAGGCTTAAGTTCTATCCATTTTCCTATAACTGCTGAATTATCCCAGGCTTTGGCTTTTTCCCAGGGAAGGCCTTTCGCCTTCAGGTCATTTTGGATATCCCTTGCCGTAAAATCTATTCCAACGGTAACTGCGTTATAGTATTTATTGGCAAAACGTTCCTGAATGTATTTTCCGTTTTTACAGACCCTAAGGACCAGTTCAGCTTCGTAATGGAGTTCATTTGAAAATTCAGGGTAATAGAAAGGAGTATGTGTCTGTAATAAAGCACTTTTAGGCTTCATGAATATTACGGGCTCATCCGGTACATCGTTACCCAACTCCTTGGCATGAGCAACATAATTCCGGCCTATACAAAAAATTTTCATGTTCAATAAGGTTTAAAGATCGTAAAAAGCTAAACGCTTTGAACTTGGTGTTAGTTCGAGATTCGGCTACTATTCAGGGATACTGGGTATATTAAGCAACAAGATTGCTAAAATAATCAAACAAATTAATAAATCACGTTGCGAAGTCCAAATTATTCAAGGTATTCATGGTTTGAGCCGGTCCTGCAACCACATAGCGCTCAATAGCTTCGGAACACTTTTCAATCTTAACCCTTACTATGGGCAGTTCTTCATTACGCCATTTACCCAACACATAATCTACCTGGGTCCCTTTGGGGTACTCATTACCGATTCCAAAACGTAAACGGGCATATTCTGTTGTGCCAAGGGTTTCTTCAATACTTTTAAGTCCATTATGCCCTGCATGCCCCCCTTTTGTTTTGAGTCTTAATTTTGACAGCGGGATTGCCAGTTCGTCTACAATTACCAATATATTGGACAATGAGATATTTTCTTTATCCATCCAGTACTTTACAGCCCTTCCACTTAAGTTCATGAAGGTTGATGGCTTAATGCAGACAAGGATCTTCCCCCTGTAACGGATGGTGGAAACATCTGCCAGCCGGTCTGTATGGAAACTCCCCCCGTGTTTAGCCACAAAATGATCAATCACATCAAAGCCAATATTATGCCTGGTATGAGCGTATTCAGCGCCGATATTTCCCAAACCAACAAGCAGGAATTTTGACATAATAATTTACGCTGTTTGCTAAAAAAATGCCCCCACATAAATGCAGGGGCAACGAAGATAGATTTTTTACGATTATTTCTTGGCGGCAGGCGCTTTTGCAGCGGCGGCGGCTGGAGCTGCTTTGGGAGCAGCACCTTTAGCAGCCGGAGCAGCAGCTTCTTCCTGCTTGAGCTGACGGGTCATGGTAACTGAAGCAATAGGAATCCTTGGTGAATTCAGGATTTCATAATTCTCCAGTTTGACATCTTCCACCCGGATGTTGCCGTTAAGCTCCAGGTTGGTAATATCAACCTCTATATTTTCTTTAAGAAATTTTGGCAAAGTTTTGATTTTCAGAGCTTTTATCTTGATCTCAAGCTTACCGCCAGCTTTAACACCGGCAGCTGCACCAACAAATTTTAAGGGGATAGTAGCTGAAACCTTTCTGTCTCCTACCAATTCCATAAGATCAACATGATTAAGCCTGTCAGATACTTTGTCAAATTGCAGGTCCTTTAAAATACAGGTATAGGTTTTCCCATCAACTTTTACTTCAGCTAACTGAAAGTCTGGCGTGTAAACCAATGGTTTAAATGCCAGTGTCGATGCTGCGAAATTAACCTCTTTAGCACCCCCGTAAATTACACCAGGTACCAGATCCTGAGAGCGTAACTGGCGGGTGGCTGTTTTGCCCGTTCCGGTCCTCAGTTGTCCTTCGATTGTAACCGTTTTCATTGTTTATGTTTGTTTTAATAATGACGAACTTTTCATTCTCTGTCCCTTCGCACCTCGCAATTCGAACCTCTAACCTCCTATTTGTTTCTCATCTGCGAATGAATAAACAAACTGGCGATACTCTTATTTTCATAAGTATTCCTGATAGCCGAAGCAAACAACTCAGAAACACTAAGTACTTTAATCTTTGAATTCTGTCCCCTCAATGGGATCGTATCACAAACCACCAGTTCTTCCAGCACACTGTTCTCCACATTGGTATAAGCGTTTCCACTTAAAACGGGGTGCGTACACAAAGCCCTCACACTCCTTGCGCCCTTATCCTTCAGCAATTTAGCTGCTTTGGTAAGGGTTCCTGCCGTATCACAGATATCATCTATCAGTACTACATCCCTTCCTGTTACATCTCCAATCACCACCATGCTTGAGATCTCATTTGCGCGCTTCCTGTGCTTATCACAAATGACCATTTCCACATTGAAATAGCTGGCCATTTCCCGAATCCTGTTGGCACTTCCCACGTCAGGGGCGGCAAAGGTAAGGTTTTCAAGTTTAAGATTCTGTATATAAGGGATAAAAATGGCTGAACTATCCAGGTGATCCACGGGAATATCAAAATAACCCTGGATCTGCGGCGCATGCAGGTCCATAGTGATTACCCTGTCGGCACCGGCTGCTGTTAACAGGTTTGCAACCAGCTTTGAACCAATGGCTACCCGGGGCTTGTCTTTTCTGTCCTGCCTTGCATAACCAAAATAAGGGATGACCGCTATGATCTTATAAGCCGATGCCCTTTTAGCAGCGTCGATCATTAACAGTAATTCCATGAGATTATCACTTGGAGAAAACGTGCTTTGCACAAGGAAAACATAATCTCCTCGTATACTTTCGAGGAAGATTGGCTGTATCTCTCCGTCGCTGAACCTTTGGATACTGACTTTACCAAGTCCGGGGCCATACTGATTGGCGATCTTTTCGGCGAGATACTGTGAACCTGTTCCGGAGAAAATTTTTACTGAAGGGCCTATACGTTCCATAACCGCTAAATGTGCGGCGAAGATAGAAATTAGCCGATAGACTTAGCAAAAATAAATCGCTGAGTCAACGGAAAATACAGGCTTATCCACATTTTGGGAAAAGCTTTTACACCCGGGGCATAACAGGTAAAACCATAATTAATTGAAAGCCGTAACCATGGCAGTTGTTGAACTGCTTTTTAGTTCTTTCTGGCTTTGCTCCAATACGATGGAAGATTTTTTGGGTTTCATCACCCGGTAGAGGGAAGTGCAAATAAAAACAGAGAAAATAAGGACAACAAAATACATTCCGACGCAGAAGAGTAGTGGCTGTAATGAGCCAAGTACCAGTTGACGGTTTGTTTTTTTCATAAGATACGTTTTTGGTTCTTCAGTAAAAAATGGATATATGGATCGAGTGATAACGTTAACAAAAGCAAAAAATTATGTCACAACAACAAAAAACAGCAATTAAGGGGTGGTCTGCCGGCGACAGGCCAAGGGAAAAGTTTAGGGAAAAGGGCGGTGGAAGCTTAAGTGATGCAGAATTACTGGCCATTTTGATCCAAAACGGTACCAGGGAAAAATCTGCCCTGGACCTGGGTAAGGAACTCATGCTTCGGAGCAAAAACAACCTGGTTGAGCTTGGAAGGCTTTCCGTGAGGGAACTCATGAAGATCAAAGGAATAGGTATGGCCAAAGCTATCAGTATTGCCGCGGCTCTGGAATTGGGGCGTAGGAGACTGGCCACCGAAAACCTTGATAAACCATTGGTCACCAGTAGTTCATCTGTAGCAAGGTACTTACAGGCGAGGTTCAGGGACCTCCCGCACGAAATTTTTGCGGTAGTCTTCTTAAACCGGGCCAATAAGATCATCCACTTTGAAATTGTAAGTTCCGGTGGAATAACCGGAACAGTTGCAGATCCACGTATCATCCTGAAAAAGGCGCTGGAAGAAGAAGCCGTAAGCCTGATCCTTTGCCATAACCACCCTTCCGGCAGCCTTCGCCCGAGCAGGGCAGACGAAGAACTGACGCTGAAAATCAAGGAAGCTTCACGGTTCTTTGATATAAAAGTACTGGACCACGTGATAGTGAGCTCAGAAGGATATTTCAGTTTTGCTGATGAAGGACTGATTTAGGAGGTGGGAATTGGGAGGTCGGGAGTCGGGAGTCAAACAGCCAAAGGCAATTTTTGAACAGCCGAATACAAATTCTTTAAAAAAATAATTGAGATTTTTCCCATGAAAAACATAAATGCATATGGGCAATTATAATGATCTTCTTGTTTATAAAAAAGCATTCGGGCTTGCGATGAAAATATTTTCGGTAAGCAAATCCTTCCCTGCTGAGGAGAAATTTGCACTTACAAACCAGATAAGAAGATCTTCCAGATCGGTTTGTGCAAATCTTGCAGAGTCATATACACGGAGAAAATTCAGGAACTATTTTCTGTCAAAACTGAACGATGTTGAATCTGAGAATGCGGAAACACAGGTTTGGCTGGATTTTGTATTCAACTGTTCTTATATTACTCCTGAAAAATACAAGGAACTATCAAGTGATAATAACGAAATTGGAAAACTTACCTGGTTCATGATCAATAACGTGGAAAAATTCCTATAAAACAAAAGTTCCTGCCCAATCAGTAAATTGTAATGATGGTTCTCATAAAATTACCGCTCACAGATGTGAAATCGATGAATCTTTCAAAGCCACAAACAAAATTGAAAAGTATAGGTGTAAGGAAACAAAAAGCATTTTATATTGAATTTGCAATTGCCTCATGACTCATTTGCCTTTGGCTGTTGACTCAGGACTCACGACTCTTGACTCCAGACTAATTTGCCTTCGGCTGTTGACTCCCGGCTCACGACTCACGACTCACGACTCATGCCTGCGCCGTAGGTCCGCCAAAATGCAATGGCAATTGCACCTCTTCCAGATCTTTTATAATGCCATTGGCTGCTTCAAAGCGCTCCACATTTTCTTTAAGGGCATTCATCAGACGTTTGGCATGCTGGGGTGTTAAGATAATCCTGGATTTTACTTTACTCTTTGGGGTACCCGGCATAACATTCACAAAATCCAGTACAAATTCTGCATGGCTATGCGTAATTATGGCCAGGTTGGCATATTGGCCTTCAGCCATTTCTTCTGATATTTCTATATTCAGCTGGTTTTGTGGTTGCTCCGACATAAACTTAATTTAGATGGCAAGTAACAATAAAAAATCCAAAAAAAACAGGCTGCAGGAAATCCTGCAGCCTGTTTTTATTAATCTTTCGAAAATGCTTAGTCGACATCCCAGAAAATCCTGGTGCTGAATACATTAACAGTTCCCTGAGCCTCAACATTAGCCCTGTTGGAACCCTGCTCTGTACCTGGATAGAACAAACGGAGCGGACGTTCCGGACCAGAAAAGCTTGCAGATTGTGGCGTATTAGGGTAGTTGGTACGACGGTACTCTGCCCAGGCTTCAAATCCGCCAAAATTGGTCAATGCAATCCATTTCTGCATCCAGATAGCTTTCAGTTTATCGGTTGAAGCATTCCAGTCTGCTTCATTGATCCCACTTGTAAGCAAAGTGTTTGCATTAGCAAGGCCTGCACCAGTCAAGCGGAATGATTCTCTCACACCTGCCTCATAGTATTCCTGTGCAGTTCCCGGGAGATTTACACCAGAACCATATTTTTGTTTTGCTTCAGCCAGCAGAAACTGGCTTTCAGATGCAATGAAAAGATAGTATGGTTTATTAAACTGTCCTTTTACGAACTGACTTGGGCCAATATAAGAAGTAGCAGGTGCTGTAAAACCTGATGCAATACCAAAAGGAACACCAACATAGTTGCTGACAATTTCCGGCCTGGTACTAACACCCGGGGTACTGGTGTTTTCACCGCCGGCAGCATAGGCCAGGCGCTTCATCCGGAAAGTGTCATTGGTTGCAATTAATGATTCAAATAAGAATCTTGTTGGTCGAGGGAAACGGGCCAGACTGCGTGTCGCACCATTGGGGTCATAAGCCCAGCGATCATACATTGGATTGGTTTTACCGGCAGTAGCCAGCCAGCCAGGGTTAACACCTATATCAGCTCCGGCAGGAAGGAATCCTTCAGTAGTAGCCGCGGCTTTATTGATTTCTGCAATGATGTATGCATCACGGCCTGCTATCCGGCTCTGACGCATCAATATCCGCAGTTTCAGTGAATTCGCAAACTGTATCCATCTTGTATCATTGCCTTTTAAAGCAACATCAGCCGCAGCGCCAGTTCCGGTAAACGGATTGGCTTTGATATAGATAATAGCAGTGTCAAGGTCCCTGATCAATCCTTCATATATTGACTTTTGGTCATCAAATTTTGGAAATAATAAACTGCCGCCTTTCAATGCTTCGGAATAAGGGGCATTACCATACACATCAACAATTTGCTGATAAATGTATGCCTTCATTATACGGGCCGGGCCCTGGATAAACTCCTGATCATATGTTGCAGCATTAAGCTCAGCATAATTAAAATCAGACAATATATCATACCATGTGTCCCAATAGTTAAAATCCGAATTGGTAAACAGGTAGGAAAAAATCGTAGGTGACAGGATGTATGAACTTGATTGCGTCCATTGGCCTGAATAATAGGATCCCAGTTCATTTGGATTCAGTGAACTAAAAGCCATCCTGGTTAGGCCATTGGTAAATAAAAAATCAGGTGTCGAAGTGGGCAGTGCATTGGGGTTGGTATTAACATCCAGCCAGGTTTTCTTACATCCCGCCAGAGCACCTACCAACAATGCCATCACTGCTATATTTTTTAGTCTCATTTTCTGTAGAATTTAATTTAATAATTAGAATACCAGGTTGATGTTCACACCGTACTGACGAACCGGAGGTGTCTGATTGGTATCATTAATACCCAACAGGTTTGTGTTGTTTACACTAAACTCAGGATCTGTATAGAAGTTCTTTTTATCCACGATAGTAAAGAGATTACGTCCAAACAGACCAAAACTCATGTCAGAGAATATCTTTGTTTTACTTACCGCTCTTGCAGGAACATTATAAGTCAAACTGATATCACGCAGTTTAATGAACCAGGCCTTAGTGACAAAATTCTCTGCAAAATTCCGGTAGTTATTTACCCACCATCCATATTCAGATTCACGAACATTAACAGTAGTATTCTCTACGATTTTTCCATTGGCATCATAATATCCGCTGTTAGGCACTCGCTGAGGATCCCTGTTTTCTGTCCAACCACCAGAACCGGTAAATGTCATATCACGGCCCAGCTGTGAAAACATCACATTGCCACCACGATATTCAAAATTCGCAGCGAAACTCAGGTCTTTCCAACGGAGACGTGAACCCCATCCAAGAATATGTTTAGGAATGGTACGACCGAAATCCTTCAATTTGCTGTTGGGCAGCGGATATCCTGATGTAGAATTGATCAAAACAAGGCCTGTAGCACTATCGCGTAAATAAGCCGTGGTGCTCAGGACAGGAAATGCCTGACCTTTCTTAACAAATGACTGGGCATATGAAAACCCACCATAGGAAAATTCATCAACACCCTGGTAAAGTTTAACAACTTTATTATCATTATAAGAATACCTAACACTGAAATCCCAGTTCCAGTCACTTGTACGTATAATGGCCATTTTCAGGTCAACTTCATATCCCCAGTTCTTGGTATCACCCACGTTCAGACGAAGGAAAGGATAACCTGTGGAATTGGGTACCTTAACCTGTAACACCTGTCCTTCACTTTTCTGCCAGTATGCAGTAACGTCAAGGTTCAGGCGATTTTTGAACATTTGGAATTCAGCACCAACTTCAGTGGACTTAACAAATTCCGGTTTAAGGTATGGATCCGGCAAAACATCACCAACTGTCAGACCAACAGTTCCGCCATATGGGAAACCTGGTCCGTTACCAAAAGTAGGATCGAGGCCGTATAAATCTATATTATCATTACCGTTCTTATTATAACCGGCCCTCAGTTTGGCATAATTCAGCACATTGCTTTTCAGCACAGGGAATAGATCAGTCAATACAAAACTTACGTCAACACCATAGTAAGGATAGGAGAAAAGGTTTGCAGGACGATCATTCTTGTAAAACCTTGAAGTAAAGTCATATCGGAATGAACCTTCAATGAAGATCATATCCTTCCAGCCACCTGCAAGGTTTGCATAATAACCAAATTTGCGTTCCAAAGTGTTTGCTTCACCACCCCCTAATTCACCCTGGCGGTTACTTACGTTATAAACGTCTGGTACTACAATTGATGCAGATTGTACTTGTGTCAACTTGGTTTTGCGCTGATAAACGTTAAAACCCAACATAGCACGGGTACTCCAGTCGCCAAAATCTTTTTGGCCATTTAACCTCAATTCATTGTTCAGGATATTTTCCGTGTTCATGGCGTCGAAAACGCTACCCAGAACATCTGTACCTGCACGATCAATTCCATCATAGTCATTAGTTGCTTCCCATGGAGAAGGAACAAATGCTGAGTTCTTGGCCCAATCGGAATAAATGAATTTTCCAACGGTGTTTTTCCTGTTCCGGGTATTATTTGTAACACCAATCTGCTCGGTAACATTCAACCATTCATTGATCTTGAATCCAAGATCCATAGCGCCGCTGAGATTATAATCTCCATATACCTGGCGCTCATTATCAAGCCTGAAAAAAGGATTATTATAATAATCATTGAAATAACCGTTAGGATTGGCAAACTTGTTATTTTTCCAGTCTTTGTACTGGCTCAATGGAATATGAGCTGCCTGGTTCAAAGATTCAAAATAGAAGTTATGCGTTGTACGGTCAAAATTTTGCTGTATATAGGCTGCATTGAAATTTGCAGTCAGCCTTCCTGCCTGGGTTCCGGCTGAAAAACGAACACCGGTACGATTACTTTTATCTTTTGGAACAATACCCTGTGCACGGTTATCCTCCACAGACAAACGGAAAACTGTATTTTCAGAACCACCATCAACAGATATCTGGTTATTGGTTGTTATACCAGTATTCCATATCTTCTTCCTTTCACCGTCAATAGGTGAATAAGGGACGATATTCTGACTGCCATCTTCTAACTGACGGCCAATAATCCTCAGCGAACCATCATATGGATCACCATATTGCTGGTTTTCAAACGGCCTCCAGTTATCCTTCATACGTTCCAGGTGATCTGTCTTATAACCAGGCTGGCCGTAACCAGTTGCATAAGCAGAACCATTACCATATTTATTCTGGAAATCAGGCAGAAAACTCAATTGCTCAACATTGGTTGAATTGGTGAAGCTTACCTTGGCTCTACCAGCTTTACCCCTCTTGGTTGTAATGATCAGGGCACCGTTTACACCAGCAGAACCGTAAAGGGTAGCAGCCTGCCCGCCTTTCAATACACTAATGTTATCAATATCATTTGGATTGATCAGGTTCAGCATGGTTTGTGAACCAGGCTGTGGTACACCGTCAATCACAAGAAGGGCATCATTATTACCTGTCATGGAACGAAAACCACGTAAAGTGATTTTCACTGCTGGATCAACAGAGTTATTTACATTGAATACTGCAAGACCGGATACTTTACCTGCCAAGCTTTGCGCCAGCTGGGGCGAACGACCAATGATCAGGTCCTCATTATTAAGCTTGGCAACTGAATAACCCAGTTCCCTTGGACGGCGGCGAACACCTTGTGCTGTAACCACAACTTCTTCCATCTGTCCGGTGGTAGAAGTTACGGATACATTTACTGATCCAGAGGAACCTACTACTACATCTTTAGAAGCAATACCTGCAGATGAAATTTGCAATACATCACCGGTTTTGGCTTCAATGGTGAAATTACCGTTTGCATCAGCAACGGATGTTGTCTTTGTGCCTTTAAGGGTTACTGTCGCAAAAGGAATTGGATCCCCTTTGTCATTCGTAACCTTTCCCGTAACTGGACGGGTTTGTGCCAGTGCCAATACTGAAAAAAGCATCAACATGGATAGCAAGGATAGAATTTTTCTCATGTTTGTTTTTTGGTTTTTAAGCTTACGGAAGCGAATATACTCTTCTTTTCAGTTCATTAAAATTTTGTTAAATAAACAAATTTTTATACCGAAAATGAATGGACACCAAAGTGATTGTAAACGCTGCGTTAGAAATATCAGAAATCAGAAACGATACAGGACCTGAAAACGAAATTCCGTTCTACGGTTATGTAAAATCTCCGAAAAACCTGACCCAATAGATTGATTATCAGTATATAAAGAAGAAGACAGTTTGGCCCATATTTGCCATTGCCTGTTGATATTATGGTGAAAAACTATATATGTACGGCTACCCGAATTAAAAAGCGCTGAAATAGCATAATAATATAATACGTCTTGTTCATAACTATAGACTCTGGAATTATAGCCATCCGTTTGGAACCACACAATACGAAAGCTAATGGAAAATGGCTTCTTAAGATCTTTATATACCATGTCCAAATAAGCCTGAAACCCCTGCTCTTTTAAACCGCCTTTTTCAAACCAGTTCAACTCGATCCTGTTCCTGATCAACAACCTGGCATCCGGGTGAAAGGCAGATTGCCATCGAAGATTTCTCCTGCTAACTGAGACGGGTACATTAAGATTTCCGTCAACTCCAAGTTCATTCAAAGCTTTTATTTCCTTTTGATAACGGAGATACAGATCCAGTTTCTTATGTGGCTTAAACGATACCTGGATCAACTCATTGAAACCTGCAGCAGGCCTGTCTGTCCGGTATGTGACCCAGGGAAATTGATAAACATCAACATATGCATCCAGTCGCCAACCCTGCTTCGGTTTAAATGAAAAGCCTGCATAAATACCATTTTCATTCTGTGTTTCTGCATTCTCGGTAAATGCATTTGATTGTAATGCCCGGTAGGCCGGACTGATATTTCGATAAACCAGGGAAAAATCAAGTGATGGATGCAAACTGGCGAGCATGCCCTGTATGAGTGCATGATGCTTCTTTTTATCCAATGCAGCTTCGCCAAAAAGATACAGATTTTTATACGTGAACCCATACTCAATGCTATAATTAAACCAATTCTTTCCGGAGATCGCATACAGATTATGGGGTTCATTTTCTTTCCGGATCTCATTACTGAATTGATACCTTATGCCATTGACTGAAAGCTTGAACCTGCCTTGCCTGTACCCGATCTGCCCGCCCATCGTATTTTGCCGAAGTGCATCCTTATCATCTATCTCAGAAACCGTTCTGTGCAAACCTGATGTTTGAAAAGAGGTAAAAACCTGTTTAAACTGGCTTCCCGTATCCGCAACCAGGTTGCCGTCTGATTTATCAAAGGCCAGAAACAATAAAAGGCTCCATTGTTTTTTTCCCAATTCTATACCCACTCCCCGGTGAAACCTGTTTTCATCAGTGCCATTATATGCCCTCAAGGCATGGCCCTGCCTGAGTGACTGTATCGTTTCAGCACTTTTCTTAAATGCCATACTTTGCCAATGCACCAGCCCCTGTCCGAAATTGATATGGTAATCACCCAGAACCATTGCCCTGATAAACCTGAAATCCCGAATGGACATATGTGCCGAATAAAAATCAAAGCCTTTGCGGTAACCACTTTTTAACAGAGGCTCACCGGGATCTTTTTCCGCTGTTATGCCCCATTGCAGTAAATTCCTGAAACGGTATGTATACCGCAACATCAGCTTTTGCCGGTCACCTGCAAATGGTGTCAGACCGCTGTCGTTTTTCATGAAACCTTTTGATTTTTCAAGAACCCTGCCGGTACGTAATAAAAAACTATGTTCCCCTTTTGTAATTCGCTCGTGGAAAACCGGTACTATCTGTTGATCTTCTCCCAGTTTTACCAGGGGTAAAATTCGCCTGATAGTTTCAGTTCCCCAGCCCGGAATGGACTGTAACTCCATAAGGTCAATAAAAGGACCAAGCCATTTACGGTATTCCCTGAAAGATTGTATCTCAATCATGTTCAGCCCGAGTACCTGCCCCAGCCATTCCGGTTCTACTGTATTTATATTGATCCTGTGCCGGACATGATACTCCAGTAATTGATCATGTCCGTCATCTTCCGGCTCAATGTCTTCTGCACCTGCGGTTTCGTTTTCAAGCTTTTGAGCTGTAAGTTCACCCACTTCCTGACCCGTACAGCAGATGCCATAAAAAAACAAAACCAACATCATCAATACCTTCACTTCGATTTTTTTTCATTACCCAAAAAATGGACACCCAGCCCCGCAGTCCAGCCTAAAATACCCTTGTAGGCTGTGGAAAGATCAACCCGCATTCGCCCTGCCTGGTATCCACCCGAAACAAACACAGACCTTGTTCCTGTGGCTAAACCGCCCCTGAAGAACAATTTTTCCTGTGCCTGGTAAAATAAAACGGGCTGAAATGAAACCGGTTGGCCAAATTCTTTAATGATCTCCATGACAATACCCACAGATTCCGCAATACTGTAACCTGTCCCGATTCTTACAACCGTTGGTATCCTGCTTAGCCCATCTTTGCTGGGCTTTGCAGCCATCAGATTATATATATACAGTGACGTACGGAGTTTTGGCATCAATTGAAATACCACACCGCATTCTGCAGGCAAAGCAAATGATGAGCCATATCCGGCTATTCGTAACTGATAGTAATTGAACCGGGCGCCGATTTGAACTGCCGGCCCAAGGCTTCGGCTATACCCAATACCAGCATGCATTTCAGCAAAATCTCCAGCGCCTCCATAATCTGCCTGTACATTGAAAGATCCGGCCGCAACAGGCAACAATCCCTGTAGACTGAAATATTTTTTTCCGCCCGGCACCAGGCTATTCTCTCCATAAACTGCAGCCATCAGGCTGCCAGGATCCTTCAGCGCGGGATGCCTGCCTGTAATTTTACCGGCAGTATTCCCATCCAGGTTTACCGAAACATACTGATAACGATCTGCCATAGCCGAAATAAATGACTGGCTGTGGGCTGCATTCCTGCAGAAAAGGCAAAAAAGGGAATAACATAACCATTTCATACACTGGTTTTCACAAATATGGGGGCCCGGGACCGCCATTTCCAAGGTTAAAACAACGGATTTGGGCTGCATTTTTCTTACCGGTACCTTTGCACCATGGAATTACTAGACGGAAAACTCGTTTCGCAGCAGGTCAGGAACGACCTTAAGCTGAAAGTAGACCAGCGAAAAACGGATGGAAAGAAGATCCCGCACCTGGCGGCGATCCTTGTTGGCAACAACGGAGCCAGTGAAACCTATGTAGCCTCGAAAGTAAAATCATGCTCGGAAATTGGCTTCAAATCAACGCTCATCAGGCTCGAAAATACCGTTTCTGAGGAACAGCTTTTATTTCACATCAATGAATTAAACGAAGATTTTGATGTGGACGGGATATTGGTACAGCTTCCCTTGCCGGCACATATTTCCGAACAAAAGATCATTGAATCTATTTTTGCATCAAAGGATGTTGACGGATTTCACCCAGAAAGTGTAGGCAGAATGGTTCAGGGTTTACCGGCTTATTATCCCGCAACCCCCTACGGTATTTTATTGCTGCTTGAACATTATAAAGTTGAAACAAAGGGCAAACACGCTGTGGTGATTGGCCGGAGCAATATCGTAGGCAGACCGATCAGTATCCTCCTCAGCAGGAACGCATACCCCGGGAATTGTACCGTAACTGTTTGTCACTCTCACACCCCTAATCTTAAAGAACTCTGCCTGCAGGCTGATATCATTATTGCAGCGCTTGGCAAAGCTGAATTTTTGAAAGGCGATATGGTTAAAGAAAATGCAGTGGTGGTAGACGTTGGCATAACCCGGGTAATTGACCCTGCAAAAAAATCTGGCTTTTCACTCAAAGGTGATGTTGACTTTGATTCCGTTGCACCCAAATGCAGCTATATCACTCCTGTACCCGGCGGTGTTGGTCCCATGACCATTGCTGCACTAATGATGAATACTTATAAGGCCTGCCTGGCAAAAGACTGATGACAACAAGCATACCAACAACAACTGAAAAAAATACCCTGACCCTGCCCGTTATGGAGCATTTTTATACGCTGCAGGGAGAAGGTTTCCACCAGGGCAAAGCAGCTTACTTTATCAGGCTTGCCGGCTGTGATGTGGGATGTGTGTGGTGCGATGTAAAAGAAAGCTGGGATGTTTCAAAACATCCGGTAAGTACTACTCAGGAATTGGTTGATTTTGTACGGCAAACACCTGCCAATATTGTTGTAATTACAGGCGGTGAGCCGTTAATGCACAACCTTACAAAACTCACTGCTGAACTTCAGTCGTCAGGATTGCAAACGCATATCGAAACATCCGGCGCTTACCCTTTGACGGGAAGCTGGAACTGGATCTGCCTTTCGCCCAAAAAATTTAAAGCGCCTTTACCCGAGGTTGTAAAAAAGGCTGATGAATTGAAAGTGGTCATCTATCATAAATCAGATTTCGAATGGGCCGAAAAATATGCTGCGCAGGTAACCGGGCAATGCAAATTATACCTTCAACCCGAGTGGGATAAAGCCGCGGAAGTAACCCCGCTGATCATCGATTATATCAAAACACATCCGCAGTGGCAACTTTCCTTGCAGGTACACAAGTATATCAATGTACCCTAAAGAAAATCGAAAGTCGAAAGTCGAAAATCGAAAATTAAAGGCAGAATACATTATCCTTGAATTAGGACGTAATGTTAAATAAGGAGACACTTGCTCCTTTGCGGTTAAAAATTCTCGCCGTTGTTGGTGTTGCGCATAAATATCTTATTGATATTATGCTGAATAGCAGCGCACACCAACAACCCGAAAAGTTGTTGGTGTGCGCAAAAGCATACTTCAAATCAAAAAAACTACAGGCGCAACACCCAACAACGGCGAAGAAAATCGAAAGTCGAAAATCGAATATTAAAGGTAATAAGCATTAACCTTCAAATAGGATGTAATGTTAAATAAGGGGAACTCGTGCCCCTTTGCGGTTAAATTCTTTTAACTTTAGGATTCAGCGAAATAATCTGTTTACCAGACCGTTTTGAATCCAATGAAACCATTTCTCCTCCTACTTTTCAGCCTGATTTCCCTCATATCTGTCAACGCCCAGGGTTATGACCCGGCCAAAGTCAATAAGAAAGCCGCCACACTCTACAGCCAGGCAATCGAAAAAGCAGAATCCGGCGCATACCGGGAGGCCATTGAACTGATGGACCAGGCGCTTAAACTGGATAAAAAATTTGTTGATGCATACTTATCCAAAGCCGGGCTATATGGGGAATTAAAAAACTATACCCTCTCGATCGAAAATTACGAAAAAGCTTTTGATCTCGACCCGGTGTACAGCAGGGATTATAAACTGCCTTATGCCATCAATCTCGCAGGTAAAGGCGATTTTCAAAAAGCCCTCGCTGCTGTGGACGATTTTGTAAAAGATCCGTCACTCAGTGAGACAAGCCTTAAAGCAGCCGCTTACCGCCGAAAAAGTTTTGCATTCGCACTGGAGATGGAAAAGAAATTCTCCGGCACAAACTATGTTTTTGCACCCAGGAACATGGGCAACGAGATCAATTCTGCAGTATCGGAATACTACCCCGCACTGACCATCGACGGCAAAACGTTGATCTATACCCGAAGAGTGAATAATTTCAACGAAGATTTTTATGTCAGCGAACAAAAAGAAGGCAAATGGGGCAATTCGGAAAGCCTGAGCGGCAATATCAATTCCGACCAAAACGAAGGCGCACAAACCATTTCACAGGACGGCCAGCTGCTCATTTTCACCGGCTGTAATTTCCCGGATGGATACGGTAATTGTGACCTATACTTTTCCATAAAGACCCGCCAGGGATGGAGCCTGCCCAAAAATATGGGCGGCCTGATCAATACCGAATTCTGGGAATCGGCGCCCTGCCTTTCCCCTGACAAAAGGGATCTTTATTTTGCCAGTCGCGTGCCCGGCGGCATGGGCGGCATTGATATTTATGTTACCCATCAACAGGCTAACGGACGCTGGAGCGAACCGGAGAACCTGGGCCCGGAGATCAATACACCCGGAGATGAAACATGTCCCTTTATCCATGCCGATAATCAAACACTATATTTCACGTCCAATTATTTACAGGGTTATGGCGGAGACGATCTCTTTCTTGCCAGGAAACAAAAAAATGGCAAATGGAGCATACCGGAAAACCTGGGATACCCTATAAATACTATCGAAAATGAAGGCAGCCTGATTATCGCGGCAGATGGAAAAACTGCCTACTACGCAAGCGATCGGGATGATTCAAAAGGGGGCCTTGACATCTATACCTTTGAAATGCGTGAAGAAGTGAGGCCCTTAAGAACATTGTGGGTACAGGGAAAAGTATTTGATATTAAAACCAAAGACGGGTTACCGTCAGCCGTTGAACTGGTTGACCTTTCAACCGGCAAGGCATTGAGCAAAGTGCAAACGGATGAAGATGGATACTATCTTGTAACATTGCCCCTTGGATCGGATTACCTGTTCAATGTAAACCGGAAAGGTTATCTTTTTTACTCGGGAAATTTTCCCTTTTCCCAGAAAACACCCGACTCCACTTACCAGATCGATATCCCTTTGCAGCCCATAGAAATGAATGCTAACATCGTATTGAAAAATATCTTTTTTGAAACCAATCAATACGCGCTTAAAGCAGAATCCACCGCAGAACTGGATATACTGGTTCAATTGCTGAATGAAAATCCGGCACTCAAAATCCAGATCAATGGGCATACGGATAATATTGGTAAAGCAGCCGATAATGTAACGCTCTCAAATAACAGGGCTAAATCAGTAGTAGGATATTTAACTTCCAAAGGCATCGCCCCTGCCAGGTTAACTTTCAAAGGTTTTGGCGCCACCAGGCCTGTCGCCGATAACAGCTCTGAAGATGGCCGTGCACAGAACAGGAGAACGGAACTGCAGGTTACCGCAAACTAAATCCTATGTTTCCTTGCGGTTAAAATTATAGAAAAATACAGCGATACTGTGGTGTTTAGTACATCACCTGGAACAACCTTTCCCGTAAAATGCAGTATGCTTCAAAACGAACTACTGCACCTGATCGCCCTGAGCATGGTGCCTAATATCGGTGATGTACACACGAAAACACTCCTGCAGCACTTTTCCAGCGCAGAAAAAATATTCAGCGCCCGTAAATCAGAACTGGAAAAAATCCCCGGTATCGGATCCGTAAGGGCCGCCGCCATCAGGAATTACCGGAATTTCGAACGGGCAGAAAAAGAAATTCTTTTCCTGGAAAAATACAGGATCAATGCGCTCTGCAGTAACGATGATGCGTATCCTAAAAGACTGATCCATTGTTACGATGCCCCTCCCCTCCTCTATTTCAAAGGAAACGGTCAGCTCAACCACAGCCGGATGATAAGTATTGTGGGCACAAGGGAACCTTCAGAATATGGCCGCGACTGGCTAAAGGACCTTATCCGGGAACTGGCGCCCTATGAACCTGTTATTTTAAGCGGGCTTGCATACGGAATAGATACCCTGGCACATAAACAGGCGCTGAGAAATAACCTCTCTACCATAGGTGTGCTTGCCCACGGGCTCGACAGGATCTATCCGGCAGTCAATAAATCATTGGCCAGGGAAATGGTTGAGAACGGTGGCCTCATGACAGACTTTATGAGCGGCACCCTTCCGGATGCGCAAAATTTTCCGCGAAGGAACAGGATCGTAGCCGGTATTGCTGATGCTATCATTGTTGTAGAGACCGGTTTTAAAGGCGGAAGCATGATCACTGCGGATATCGCTAACAGCTACAACAAAGATGTGTTTGCCTTACCCGGCCGGGTAACCGATAAAAAAAGCGAAGGCTGCAACTGGCTAATCAGGGAAAATAAAGCGCATTTAACAACAGGAGCAGCGGATATCATAGCGTTACTCAACTGGGACAGCAAAACTTTGACGGAGAAAAAAAAGCAAACCCAGCTTTTCCATGACCTGAGTACGGAAGAAAAAAAAGTACTTGATGTTATTGGCCGGCAAGAGTCGGTTTCAATAGATATGTTACACCAGCTTAGCGGAATAAAGTCAAGTGATACCGCCGCCGCAATTCTAAACCTGGAATTGTTGAACCTGGTGCGGGTGCTGCCCGGTAAAAGATACCAGGTTGTTTAAACGCCAACACAGAAAGGAAAGGCTTCACATAAAAAAAACAGCCCGTTTTTCCCGGTTAGGCTCCGTTTCCCTATTTTTGCACATGGCAACAAGAATCAATCCCTCCAAAGACAGTATCCTGGCAAAATTTTTTGGTGAAGGCCTTACATTCGACGATGTTCTCCTCGTTCCGGCCTACTCCCAGGTACTCCCGCGTGAAGTAAGTTTAATATCCCGGATCACCCGAAATATACAACTCAATATACCCCTGATATCCGCTGCAATGGATACAGTAACAGAATCGCAAATGGCCATGGCCCTTGCAAGGGAAGGCGGTATTGGTATCCTCCATAAAAATATGACCATCGACCAGCAGGCCGAACAGGTACGTAAGGTAAAAAGAAGTGAAAGCGGCCTGATCATTGATCCGGTGACCTTACTGGAAGACGCCACCATCGGTGATGCCCTGCGGTTGATGAAGGAGAATAAAATTGGCGGCATACCTATCATTGACGGTTCTCATAAACTGGTAGGCATACTCACCAACCGCGACCTTCGTTTTGAAACCAATAAGCGCCGCAAAGTAAGCGAAGTGATGACCAAAGGAAAACTCATCACGGCCCCCGAAGGCACAGACCTTAAAAAAGCAGAAAAGATCCTCCAGAAATATAAGATCGAAAAACTTCCGGTTGTTAGCAGTACCGGAAAACTGATCGGCCTGATCACCTATAGGGACATCATCCAGTTACAAAGTTTCCCCAATGCCGCCAAAGATGAATTTGGCCGTTTGCGCGTAGGCGCGGCTTTAGGGATTACAAAAGACATGCTCGACAGGACTGCCGCACTTCAGCAACATGGTGTTGATGTTGTTTGTCTTGACAGTGCACACGGACATACCAAAGGTGTAATAGACGCCCTTAAACTGGTAAAAAAGAATTTCAAAAAAATGCAGGTTGTCGCCGGTAATATCGGCACGGCAGCAGGCGCCATTGCACTGGCAGAAGCCGGTGCAGACGGCGTGAAGGCAGGCATTGGGCCCGGTTCCATTTGTACAACACGTATCGTGGCAGGCGCAGGTGTTCCCCAGATCACGGCCATCATGGAAGCAGCGCATGCCTTAAAGAAACTGAATGTACCATTGATCGCGGATGGCGGTATCCGTTATACAGGCGATGTGGTAAAAGCGATTGCCGCCGGCGCATCAGCCGTTATGATGGGCAGTGTTTTTGCAGGTGTTGAAGAAAGCCCCGGGGAAACCATCATCTATGAAGGCCGTAAATTCAAGCAATATCGCGGCATGGGTTCTATCGGCGCCATGCAGCAGGGCAGCAGCGACAGGTATTTCCAGGACGTGGAAGATGATATCAAGAAACTCGTACCGGAAGGTATTGAAGGCAGGGTGGCCTATAAAGGACATTTAAGTGAAGTGATCGCACAGTATGTGGGCGGGTTAAGAGCGGGTATGGGTTACTGTGGGGCTAAAGACATCAGCTTGCTGCAAAAGGCACAGTTCATAAAGATCACCAATGCCGGCATGAAAGAAAGCCATGCGCATGATGTGGTCATTACGAAAGAGTCGCCGAATTATAGCAGGTAGTTTAACCGCAAAGAAACGATGATGCAAAGATTGTTATTGACCTTACTCACTATTCACTACTCACTATTCACCTTCTCCCAATCCGACTCCTGTGAATTGCGGATAAGCCTGCTTACCTGCAGTCCGGGTACAGAACTGTATTCCACTTTTGGGCACAGTGCGTTAAGGGTGGTTGATAAAAGTACAGGAACAGATATCATTTATAATTACGGCGTATTTGATTTTAACGATCCGGATTTTTATGCAAAATTTGTGCGCGGTAAATTGCTCTATTATCTCGACCAGGAAAATTTTGGCGATTTTCTCTACAACTATTCAGCAGATAACCGTTCCGTTTCAGAACAAGTATTACAGTTAACCTGTTCCGAGAAAAAAGACATGCAGCAATTTCTTTTCACCAATCTGCGGCCGGAAAACAGGAACTATAAATATGATTTTTTATTCGACAACTGCACTACCCGGCTAAGGGACCTAGTCATGAAAAAATCAGGCAAAAATTATCTCACAACAGACATACTCTCGAATCAGCCAACCAGTTTCAGGAACCATATCCATTACTACCTTAACATGAACAGGATGCACTGGAGCAAACTGGGAATCGACCTCTTACTCGGTGCAAAACTCGACAGGCTAATGACAGCAGATGAAGCCATGTTCCTGCCCGACTATCTTGAAAAAGGTTTTGACAGCAGCAGTATTGCAGGCACGCCACTGGTCCAGCAAAAAGTATCGCTGTATGTAAAAAAAGAGACCGGGGATATTGGTGGGAATCCCTTTTCAACTCCAGCCTTCATTTTTTCATTTATACTTGGAGCTGTTGCAGTGTTATCTTTTCTTACATTCAGGGGATCTGTTAAAATACTAGCAATCACTGATTTCCTACTCTTCCTTATAACAGGATTGCTGGGTGTGTTATTGGTCTTCATGTGGACAGGCACTGATCACCAAATCTGCGCCAACAATTATAACCTGCTATGGGCATTACCCACACATCTTATCGCGGCTTTCCTGATCAGGAAGCAAACCACACTGGCAAAAAACTACTTCAGGTTTACGGCTATATTATCAGCGCTGCTTGTATTGGCATGGTTCTTTCTGCCACAGGAATTAAACCCCGCATTTATCCCGGTTGTTCTTTTATTGGGATGGCGTGCGTGGCGGATATCGGCATCAAAAAAATAAGATCGTATGAAAAAAAATATTGACTACAGGGGGACCCGGCTTTATTACGATGATGCCGGAAATGGGATGCCGGTGATATTGCTTCATGGCTTTGGAGAATCTGCAACGATATGGGAAGATCAGGTAAAATTCCTATCAGAACATTTCCGCATCATTACACCTGATCTCCCTGGCAGCGGTTCAAGCCCAATGCCCGACATGGGCGATGATTTCTTCACGATGGAAGACTATGCGGAAGCCCTGCTCAAAATTCTTGATAAAGAAGGCATAGAACTGTGTGCACTGATAGGCCATAGCATGGGCGGATATATCACGCTGGCATTTGCTGAAAAATATCCCGAAAGGTTACACGGCTTTGGCCTTTTCCACAGTGCAGCCATGGCCGACAATGAAGAGAAAATTAAAGCGCGGCAAAAAGGTATCAGCTTTGTACAATCACATGGAGCTTCAGCCTTCCTGGAGGAAGTAATTCCGAATTTATATGGCGCTGTTTATAAAGCATCTGAACCGGCCGGGCTTGCCCGCCATGTTGAAGAATCGAAGGCATTTTCAGCTTCCGCAGTGATCAGTTATTACCGGGCTATGATGCAAAGGCCTGACCGTAAAGCTGTTTTGGAAAATTTTCCTAAACCCGTGCTTTTTATTATGGGCGAAGAGGATAAAACAGTAAATTTACAAGAGTCCCTTTCACAAAGCCACCTGCCCCGTGAAAGTCACGTACATATTTGGAAAGCTGTGGCGCATATGGGAATGCGGGAGGCACCTGAAAAATCAAATGCTGCCCTGCTTGCGTACCTGCAACATCTAAATGAAAACAAGAGTGAATAAATACCTTATCCTGTTTATACTATCCTGTGGATTTTTTCTGCATACCGAAGCCAGGCATATTGCCGGCGGGGAAATGTCTTACACTTACCTGGGACCAGGAAGTAATGCTAACTCAGGTTTATACAGGATCACATTAAGGCTTTATCGCGATTGCTATTCTTCCGGAGCTGATCTTGATGCAAAAGCAGCAATAACTATTTACCAAAATGGTGTTAACGGAATTTTCCGTGATCTCCAGGTGAATATGACACGAAAAGATAGAGTAGAATTAACAACCCCCGGACCATGCATAGATAATGCACCAATCGTTTGCTATGAAATTGGTGTTTATATAGAGGATGTGGAGTTGCCATTTACAGTAAATGGGTATTCCATTTCGTATCAACGTTGTTGCCGTATTGAAAACATTTCCAATGTGCAGAATTCGTCCAATACCGGTGGAACTTATACTGCCACAGTTCCGGGCCTGAACACCTCTCCTATTGCGCCCCGTAACAGCAGTCCTGTATTTAATGGATCTGATACGGTCTTGGTTTGCGAAGACAATCCATTTGTTTATGATTTCAGTGCAAAAGATCCCGAAGGCGATTCTTTATCCTATGTTTTTGATGAGGCATATGATTACGATAATATCAACACGCCTCAACCCGCTAATGCCGCTCCGCCACCCTATAACAGTTTACCATATAGTTTTGGTTATTCCCCGCAACAACCCATGGGCCCGGGTGTAACACTTAATTCAAGTTCAGGTGTTATGAGTGGTGTTGCTCCCGCTTCAGGCATTTATGTTGTTACCGTAAGTGTTCTGGAATTCAGGCAGGGCATTTTAATCAACCGGCACCGGAAAGACCTGCACATTAAAGTGGCACCCTGCTCAATTGCTGCTGCGGACCTGCAACCGGAATATGTAACCTGTGATGGCCTGGTCCTGACCTTTCAAAACAGAAGCAACAGCCCGCTTATTAAAACCTATTTCTGGGACTTTGGGGTGACCAATTCAACAACCGATACTTCCTCTTTACCAAGGCCCACCTTTACGTTCCCCGATACGGGTGTTTACAGGGTACGACTGATCACTAACCGTGGTCAGGATTGCTCAGATACTGCATTTACACTGGCAAAAGTTTTCCCGGGATTTTTTCCGGATTTCACCGTTGAAGATGGCTGCAGCGGGGTGCCGTTACAGTTTACAGATATCACCACAACACAGTATGGTGTCGTGGATTTCTGGCGCTGGTCGTTTGGAAACCCGCAGATAAATCCGGATACCTCAAGGTTACAAAACCCCAGGTATACTTATCCGGCCATTGGCAATTATCCAATTCAACTTATTGTGGGTAACAGCAAAGGATGCCGGGACACCCTGGATAAGTCGGTAAATGTTTTAAGCCGCCCGCCCTTGCAGGTACCCAACGATACCCTACTTTGTTCCCTGGACACACTTCAGTTAAATGCCATTGGTAACGGCACGTTCAGTTGGTCGCCCAACATTGCCATAAACAACACCACCATCGCCAATCCATTGGTAAGCCCGGATGCACCGATAACCTATTATGTGACGTTAACTTCAGCGCCCGGCTGTGTCAATACAGATTCCGTATTCGTAAATGTAAAACAGTTTGTGACCCTGGATGCCGGCAATGATACAACCATCTGCCTAACGGATACGTTCAGGCTAAGTCCGCAGAGTGATGCATTAAGCTACCGCTGGCAACCAGCGGCTTCCTTAGATAACGCCAACATAAAAAATCCCCTGGCAAGGCCTACGGGCACCACAACTTATTCGGTAATTGCCAATATCGGCAGTTGCCAGGCTACTGATGCGTTTACCGTGACTACAGTACCATATCCGGCTATTACTGTGAGTAATGACACAACCATATGCTTTGGGGATTTTGCCGTGCTGCAAGCTTCCGGCGGGGCCAATTACAGGTGGATCCCGGCAACCGGATTATCAGACAATACTATTCCCAATCCCATTGCCCGGCCACAGCAAAGCACAACATATCTGGTGGCAGTTAGGAATAATGAAGGCTGCCCTAAATCAGCTTTTGATTCTGTTCGGGTAAACGTAATATCACCGATAGCGGCCTTTGCCGGAAATGATACGGCTGTTGTAGTGGGGCAACCATTGCAACTCAATGCCAGCGGCGGTGATGTTTATTTTTGGACACCCGCAACGGGATTAACCAACCAGGGTATTCCAAACCCGGTTGCAAATTTAAATGATGATATCACTTATATTCTAAGAGTTGCTTCCTTTGAAGGTTGTTTTGCATTTGACACCGTTAACGTAAGGGTTTTCAAAACAGACCCTGACATATTTGTGCCTACTGCGTTTACCCCTAATGGTGACAGGCTGAATGATGTACTGGTACCCATACCGGCGGGTGTCAGCGAATTGGAATTCTTCAGGGTATACAACCGCTGGGGAGAATTGGTATTCAGTACCAGCGAATTCGGGAAAGGCTGGGATGGAAAGATATCAGGCAAAGAACAGGGTACGGACACTTTTGCCTGGTATGTTAAAGGAAGAGATTATACCGGTAAGGTGATCTTCAAAAAAGGAAATACCACACTGATCAGGTAACGAATACATTTAAACAGGAAATCTGCAGACAAGCAACATTGTATAATGATGTTTCAATGACTGCTTTTTTTTGAAAGCCCATTTATTTATCAAAATATGAACAGGATCATTTTCATAACCGGCGCCACATCAGGTTTCGGAAAGGCCATAGCAGAAAAATTCGCCGCAGGCGGAGATCATTTGATCATCACAGGCAGGAGAAAAGAAAGACTGGATGCATTTGCTCAAAACCTAAAAACCAGTTATGGCATCAATGTATTGCCGCTGAATTTTGATGTACAGGATAAAGAAGCTGTTTTTCAGGAACTGAAAGACCTGCCGGATGAATGGACACCTATAGACATCCTCGTGAATAATGCCGGCCTTGCTTTGGGAAGGGATTATTTTGATGAAGCCAGCCTCGAAGATTGGGAAACCATGATCGATACCAATGTCAAAGGCCTGCTCTATGTTTCCAAAGCGGTTCTGCCTTACCTGAAAAAAGGCGGTGGTGGGCACATCATCAATATGGGCTCCATTGCCGGAAAAGAAGTCTACGAAAAAGGCAACGCTTATTGCGCCTCAAAACATGCTGTAGATGCCATCAGTAAATCGATGCGGGTAGACCTTATGCGGCACGCCATCAAAGTAACCGTCATTCATCCGGGTGCGGCAGAAACAGAATTTTCGCTGGTACGTTTCAAGGGTGACGAAAAACTGGCGAAGTCAGTATATACTGGCTTCCAGGCCCTTAGTGCGGATGATGTGGCTGATGTGGTTTATTACAGCGCCAACCTTCCGGCACATGTATGTATCAACGACCTGGTAATTACGGCTACGGCCCAGGCGAGTTCGGTATATTTCCATAAAGTATAATTTTCACTGAAGGCAGGCGTTTTATCTCCAGCAAAGATTGTCCGGGAACTCAGTGCGTATCTGGCTTCCCGGATGCTTTGCGTCAAACTGCCAGATAAGAGACTGATTACCCGTTTTTTATACGATCCCCAATCAATATCCGTACCATGAACAAGAAAACCATTCTCCTGTCTTTTTTTGCAGCCCTGCTGTTTTCGCTTAATGCAAAGGCACAAAATGATGTTACCCGGGTCGGCCCATGCGAAAATGAATCCATGCTTAACCAGGCGGACAGCCTGAAAAAGCTTTTCGTAAGCGGAGGGTTCATGGTTTTAAGGGAAGCCATGGTTTCCATGGAAAGCGAATACGAATTACCGGTTATACTCCCACTTACACAAGGCACCTGGTACCAGGTTGTTTTCATAGGCGATATACGGTCAAAGCTTTATGAAGTGAGAATGTATGATTATGATGAAAAGCAGGTGGTATACAAAAAAAACCAGTGGGATGATGCCGATGGAAATATCATTACCTACTCTTATATACCCACGGTTTCTGAATTCCATATGATCAAACCTGTACAGGTAAACAGGGTCGAGAAAAAAAATCTCTGTGGCTATTTTATGCTGCTGAAAAAAATTCCCACACAATAATTTCTTCTCCATTTACCGCGATGCAAGAAAGAACGCAAGGATAGTTTTCTATTGTGATAGTGATATCCTCACCTGCAAACCTGCTCTTGTATTGACCATTGGAGCCGAAGTGGAAATATATGGATTCACCCTGCGCTGATCGAAGTACAACTGAATATTAATACGGTTACTTAATACGTAATCAATGGTTGGCCTGATGGTAATTACTTTCTGACCGCCGGTTGCAAAGGCGCTTGCCTGGTCAAGCCGGCTGTTTGAATTTATATCATCCCGAATGCTGAAGTCAAGCGTAAATGTAATATCGTTGTCCAGTTTTTTGGCAGGTTCCTTCTTGCCGATTTTAAGCTTGATGGGAAGAGGGAATCCTCTCTTTCGCCAGCGTAAACCAACGGTCGTTTCGGTTGAACGAACTTCACTTAATTGGTAGTCAAACAAGCTAAGGCTCAATGATCTGCTTTTACGATATTCAAACCTGCCGGAGAATTGCCCTACCGTAGCAAAATCAATTCCGATCAACGGTGCGAACTGTTCACTTATGGAAATATTTGGAACCAGGAAATAAGGTATAAAGTTGCCCGACAATGAATCAACGAATGAAGGAAAACCAAGTCCAAGTTCGTCCTGGAACAGTAATGCAGAATTAAAACTATTCATGCTCAGCGTACTGTTATACGCGTGGGTGACACTGAAATTTGTGAACAGTTTTTCCATTGCCTTCAAACGGGTAAGACCATTATAGGTCAATCGCCAGTTGGGTTTTGGCAGGTAACCGCCAAATGGATTTGCTTTAACATAATTAGACGAACTTGAACCTATCAGGCTGATTGAATTTGGATCCTTATTGGTATAGGCAGCTATAAATGAAGGGATCAATACATCCTGTGCATACCTTCCGTATCCTTCGTAAAATCCGTCCGGACCAACAACCTGGCTGTAGGTATTTTTCTCGCCAAGCCTTCTCGATAAGATGATCCTGTTGTCTTCAAACTGCTTAAAAGTTGTGCTGATATTATTGGGGTTGAATTTCTGGAACAGGGTTTGGAAAGCGATGTAACTGATGCTGAAACCACCACCGGAATAAGGACTGAGTTCGGCAAAATTTCCATTGCCCGCGGTGTCTTTGAATAAAGATGTATAGGTTTTATTCAGTGTCTTATCCATATTTACATCTATGAGCAGATCCCTTACCGGTTCAATCTGAGCATTCAGGCTCAGCCGCTGATCGTAGGTTTGCCTGAACAGGTTATTCAGGATCGGGTCACTGGTGATAAGCCCCTTACTGGCTGCCCGTTTAAGCCAGTTACTGTCTGGCTGCCGGCCAAAAACAAAATCAAGCCCGGGAGCCATGCTGTTGAAATTATTTCCCAGGAACTTTGTGCTGTCTGTATATCCCGGAACAAAAGTAGTAGCACCTTCATTATAGGTTACCCCTACCCGTTTGATGGCTGTGAGTACATTGAGTAATGCCCTTTCCGTGCCGTTCAGCTGGGGTTCAGTTTTTACTCTTTTTTCTTTTGCAGCCTTACCTTTTTTGAGGGTACTATCTGCCAGTTTTGGATCCGGTGGCGGAGGAGGCGGGGCTTGTACCTGTGGCTGACCAAGCGAACGTAATACGCGTGATTTCAAATACAATTGTGCCATGTTGAATTCAATCGTTGCTCCTTTCTGGCTTCCATTCTGTATGGTATTCCCCAGATTAACGGCAAGCCTCGAAGCGCCTATCCAGCTGTATGTTGTCCGGTATGCCAGGTTTGCTGTTGTCCAGTCAAGGAATGGAAACAATGCGGTGGGCAAATTATAGGTGAAGTCAGCCGACTGGACGTACAGCGTGTTACGGCCTCCTTTAAGGAAATTGCTACGCACCGTATCTCTTTTCTCTTTAGTATCAATCCTTCCGTAAGGTTCATCCACCCGGGAATTATTGACCGCTTTAAAATCAAAATTAAACGACTTTGTGAGGTCCCATCTCACATTATAAATACGATCAATTACAAAATATTTGTCATAGGTTTCCGGTACCTTGAACGGCCCTCCGCCAACATTACGCGGGCGAATGGCGCCAAACTGCCTGCGTGCATCCCATCTCACGCCAATCAGGTTAGGCTTTGGATTTATATTAAAGCTCCGCGCAAAATCAAGCAGTTTGGTCTTCGCTTTAAATGATTTCTTAAAGGGCTCAATGTATTTCGGCTGGTTGATATAATTATACCCGATGCCACCGACATGTCTTTTCACTTCATTGTTCTCAATCAATGGATTCTGCTGGCGGGTTGAAGTGAAGGAATAACTAAAATCAAAATTGGATATGCTCCATAGCCTGATCTTTTTATTTGGCGTCGGGAGCTTTCGAACATTTGTAAAGTTGAATGTTTTAATACCTACATAATCAATACCACCGGACCTGATTGAATCCCCCGCAGCACCTCCAAATGCTTTGATCTTCTTTTTCAGAAGTATGTCTTTATCATAAGGGTCAAATTGCGGAGCCCTGATAATCTGTGAAAAGTTTGCAAAGAAGGGAATTTCAATACCATAACGCCTGGGCAATAATTTGCCAAGCTGCAAATTAGCAGATATGTCAAATTGTGTTAAATCATCTCGGAACCTTTCATTAACCCGCTGTTCCAATTGCCCAAACCCCTGTGTATGCATATTTCCAGACATAGACAAAGTACCTAAATCAGACAGCTGCATATTCAACTGACCAACCGCGGCCCATCCTCCTGATTGATCAATACCAGACAACCGGAGTTCGTTGATCCATATTTCTGTACAAACAGGACCGCCGGAACCCGATGCATCAGGTTGATTTTGTACACCAACCAGCACACCCCTTATTTCGCCTAAGTTGGGATTCCCTATAATGGAATAGATTTTACCATCAACAAACTTCCGGTAAATGGCCGTTGGGTTACTGTTGCTAAGATTTCTTTCTGTCTTTAACTGAACAAAATCCTGCAAATAGACTTCCATGCTGTTTTCCGCAGGCCAAATCTCATTCACATCGGAAGTCCCAAATGGGGTAACCTTGAGAGGATATTTAATTTCATAAAAGTTATTGATAAAATCATTACCTATACGAACAACCGCATATACGTCGCCATCATTTATGGCAATTTGACCAGGCACACTTTCGGCATGAATAAACATATCTAATTTCTTATACATCCGCAGATCCAGGTTCAGGTTTTTAAATACACCACGGGTATCTGCTTCCTGCAGGTTGCAAAGCACCATACTAAGCGATTGCTCATTCTGTAAAATATTTATACCCCCGTTACTCAGTGCCTGTACCCTTTCTATACCAGGGGGTATGCGATAAGGGATCGGGACACGTTTATCGTTCTCTTCAATATTAACTGCAGAAACATTAAAGGTGGTAGCGCCGTTCAGGTTTATTGGCTTATAAAGGCCGGTTGTATCAAAATCATATGTGAAGCGGCGCCAGTTATTCCTAACCAGTTCCAGTTTGGCAAAACGCAATACAGTTGAATCTTCAAAATCATTCAGGAACATGCGCAAAAAACGGATTGACTTAAAATCGGGGATCTCGCCTACTTTCTGGCTGTACTGGAATATAGGGATCCGAAACTGGTACCAAAGCTGATCCTGCCTGGAACCATCTGCCAGTTGTACACTCACACTCTTTCTGTCTGCGATAAAGTTTTGCCCAACCTGCATCACCGGATCAGACTGCGGACGTAAGTCTACCCTGTACTGGAAATATTCCTCCGCTTCATTAAGTGTGTTATCCCTGTTCAGGTCCTCATTTTCAGGAAACAATGTGAATGCCGAAGCAAAATCCGAGCCCGTAGTGGCAAGCGGAGAATTACCATGCGGGTTATTGAATAGTTTATAACGTCCAAGTATACCTGTATTCAGCTGATCATACAGCGCATCACGGTAAAAGCGGAAATTGTCCGTGGAAGGATCAGCAAGGGCATCCTGAAATGCTTTTGAACCGGCACCAAAAGTGTTACCGATATCATCAAGGTATTGCCTTCTGACACGCACTTCTGCCGAATCTTCCAGTCCGTCAAATCCTACATCCTGGAAAGGCCTGTCGGCAGGATCATTGCTGAATGCCTGCGTAACCTGCATGGGATTAAGCGGAGATCTGCCCCAGGTGGAAGTTGTTGTGGCAGAGGGGATGGTTGGTGTAGACAATCCATTTTCATAAAACCTGCGTGAATCTTTTAATACATCTTCGGAAATATTGCCTAAGTTGAAATAAAGAGATCCACCTGCGGGGTTGGTACTTGTAATGAATGGATCGAGTATCCAGAATTCGATAAATTCAATATTGGCAGTTTCAAAATCAGTCTGATCAATGCCCCGCATGATACCGCCCCATCTGTTCCGGGGATTGTTCAAACGGCCATTCCCATCAATTCCCTGTGCATCATAATTATAAGGCCCTTTATCCCTGGGATAAAAAGCAAGGTCAAAGGTTACCAACTGGTTCTGCCCGAAATCGGGTGTCCGTTGGGGAAATATCTCCTGCTGTGAAACACTGCGCACCCTGGGATCAGACAATTCTGTAAGGTTATTCCGGATTGGGTTATTGGGGTTGTTTCTTTCCTGCAGGATGGGTTCAATATTATACCAGGCAAGCTTTGCCCGGTTCTTACCGTAATCAAGGTTATCATACAGACTGGCTTCGGGAAAGAGTATGTTCCCATTACGGTCGGTGGCGCCAAAAGGTGTTGAGGCCAGCGTCCAGCTGATCAACGGAAAGCGCAGGTCAATACTAGCTTTGGTTCCCTCAAAATCATCCACATATATCAATCCCTCGTCTCCTACACCAATTTGAGGCGAATGATCCGGAATCATGTGTGCTGCTTCGGCAAAAGCAGAAATGCTGGAATTTCCATTTGGCTTATAATTCGGTAAATAGCTGAGCCACTTATTCAGCCTCGGCAGGTCGCTGTTATAATTGATATCAACACCGGCCATTGTATTTCGGATGGGGTCGGCACCATATTCCATTTTAGTGAAGAAAGGCCTTTCACTTAACCGCACTATGGTGCCACCTACTGCCAGTTTCTTATTCACCAGGTAATCCCACCGCAGTCCAAGATAGGTTCTTTGCTGCACGCCAAAAGTTGCGTTGTTTTCAAACTGTACATTCACCGGAACACCTGAATTTCGAATGGCCTCATTGATTACTCTTACCGTACCTGAAATATAATCGATGACATAATCGATATTTTCCCGTAGCACCTGCCCGCCTGCAGTAACTGTCACCGAACCTTGCGGGATATTAAAAGCATTCAGCGGGATGTCCCCGGAAGCTGCACTGGACCTGGATGTACCCCGCATTACAAACCGGTTAAGGTTTGCATAAGTTTGTGCAATGGCTTTGATGGTATCGTAGAGCGGATAATACAAATACTTGGCCCGTAATGAAGTATCTGTTGTAAACATAAATTCCAGGTCACGCCCGAACGGCTCAAGGACAGGAAAGATGATCCGGCTTTGCGGCGAACTTACCGTGAAGCCTTCCACGTAGTCAAAGACTCCATCCGGCTGTGGATCATTCTGATTATTGAGCCGGTCAAGATTTAGCAATGCAAGCAAGGGTTCACCGGCCTTATCACCTTCAGGTATAAATCTTTTTTCTCCGCCACCGGGTTCCTGGTAAAGTATATTGAATTGAAAATCATCCCGCTCCAGTTGACCGTAACCGATAGTGTATATATTTTTCATCATCAGGTCCCACATGGGTAATGCCGTTCTCTGGGAAGTTGCTTTTAACAATTTCAGGAAAAGTACTTTTTGTACACCGTTGGTTGAATCCACCGGAACGTCCTGTGAGAATTCACCTACCTGGTAAACTTTTCCGTTTACGGTGTACTGGTAGGCCACGGCCAGTACCTCATCAGGCTGAACTGTGATATTCAGCGAAATAAAGCCAAGCTGCCTGTTAAAAAAATACTGTGTTGAATCAAGTTTTTTGGCAAAGGTTCTTTCATAATCCTGTACCGGCTGCAGGCCCTTGCTTGTAAGAAAATTACCAATGAGGGCAGGGTCTCTGCTGTTGGGATTATTGATGATATTCGAGTATAAATCGTTCGATCCGTTTGATGGTAAAATCTGGCCGGGCGATGGAATAATCACCGGAGGTTGCTGATACGGGTTTTGCTCTCCAAGGTCCATCAGACCCACAATATCCCTTGTATTGGTTGTTGCGCCGGTTCGGTTTGTTACCCAAACATCAAGGCGTAGTAACTGAACCTGTGTGTTGATTATCGGCAGGTTCTTCATGGATTCATTATAATTATCCCTGAAGTAATGCGCCAGCAGGAAGTGTTTGTTTTCTTCATACTCGTCAGACTTCACCTGGAACGGCTGCGTATTGGACCCACCCTGTAAGGCTACAGACTGACGTTGTGATCTTTGATTGGCGAAAATGGTGGAAACCCAGAATTTACCAAACTGCATCTGTGTTTTTATTCCAAAAAGCTGCTGGGCACCGGGGATCAATGTTCCTTTTGTGGCAAAGGAGGTATTACCTACTTCGATCTTACGGAATATCTCCTCTCCGGTTCCGGTATAGTCAAGTTTGAGTTGATTTTCAAAATCGAATGTTGACTGGGTATTGTAACTGATAGGCATCCTGAGTTTATCGCCAATATTCCCCATTACATTCAGGTTCGCAGCCATATCAAAATCCAAGCCTCCGTTTTTCCGGGCCCTTTCGGGCAGTGTTGGGTTTTTAATATTCTGCCCCTGGTAGCCTGCCGTAATATTCACTTCCCCCTGGGGCTTGATATCGATCTTCCCATTTCCGAAGAGCCGGTTAAACAGGTCATTACCCATGGTCAGTTTTGGCTTCTGTAATTTTCGGTTAAGGAGGCTTACTGTATTGGCCCTGTCCTGGAAATATTGCCGCTCCGCCTTTCGCGACTGAATGCGCATATATTCTTCAAAGGTCAGGGAGGTGGGTTTGCGGTAATATTTGCTGCCAATCTTTTCAATGATGTAGTATTCCTTCGTAACAGGATCGAAGATGATGGAGTCTTTTATATTCGCCGGGTCCTTGAGATCAAATGGATTTTTATTCTGGTACGTGAGCTTATCTCCCCTCCTGTCGGTTATGGGAAAACGTAATGAATCCCTTGCAGGGAAGGTATCCTGTTGCTGATAGGGAAATGCCCGCAAATTCCCTGTGTCAGCAAGTGAAGATTCCGAAAGCCCCGCAAGAAAGACCAGGCATAAAAAGAATATCGTGACTGAAAGTCTCGCCAATTTTTCTCCGTCTTGTTGTTGGGTAGAAGTCGAATCAAATAAACTGCAGGGCTTTTTTAATGATGAGTTCAAGGTTTTGCGGTTCCGGGATTGCTGCAACCGCTTTTTTTACGGCCGTTTCAGCAGCTGTCCGGGGGATGCCAAGGGCTACCAGTGCATTTAACGAATCCTGCTCTAAAGTATTGTATATGAACGAAGAATTGCTGTTTTCGAGATCTGTTTTCAACATTTTATCTTTCAGTTCCAGAACGATTCTTTCGGCCGTTTTTTTCCCGATCCCTTTCACCCGTTCCAGCGTCCGGCTGTCGCCCTGGGATATGGCCCGGGAAATTTCATCAGGCTTCATGGAAGACAGCATCATTCGGGCAGTCGCTGCACCCACTCCGTTAATGCCGATCAATTGTATAAACATGTTTTTCTCCGACTGTTCAAAAAAGCCATATAAAGTTTGCCCATCCTCTTTGAACTGCTGATACATGAACAATTTACCTTTTTCCATTTTTTGGATCTGGGTATATGTATTCAGGCTGATCTGGACCTCATATCCTACCCCGTTAACCTCCATGTACACCATGGAAGGCGATTTGTAGGTCAGGTTTCCGCACAAGTATGCAATCATCGTACCAATTAAGGCGCAAAAATAACTTGTTTTAGTTAATAGAAGCCGTTTCCAATCAATCAGTTCTCTCCATTTTCCAGCCAATTTGTATTTTAGCAGCTTAATTGCCTAAAAAAATAACATGCGTACAAAAATCACCGCTGCGATAACTGCCATAGGAGCCTATGTTCCGGAAGACAAACTCACCAATGCCGACCTTGAGAAACTGGTTGACACCAATGATGAATGGATCGTTTCCCGTACAGGCGTCAAAGAACGCCGTATTTTAAAGGGTGAAGGAAAAGGAACATCAGATATGGTGGTGCCGGCTGTAAAAATGTTATGTGAAAAAAGAGGTATCCAGCCAAACGAGATCGATTGTATGATCGTGGCTACAGTAACCCCTGATATGCTTTTTCCTTCAACGGCAAACATCGCATGCGACAAACTGGGCATCAAAAATGCCTGGAGCTTTGATATTCTGGCAGCCTGTTCCGGTTTTCTGTATGCGTTGACCACTGGTGCGGCTTTGATAGAAAGTGGCCGGTATAAAAGAGTGGTAGTGGTAGGTGCAGATAAAATGAGCTCAATTGTGGATTACAGCGACCGTACCACCTGTATCATTTTTGGCGATGGCGCCGGTGCTGTTTTACTGGAACCAAATATTGACGGTTATGGCGTACTGGATTCTATTTTGAAAAGTGATGGAAGCGGCGGAAAGCACCTGCATATGAAAGCAGGCGGTTCTTTACGACCAGCCAGCATCGAAACTGTCACCAATAAAGAACATTTCATTTACCAGGAAGGACAGGCGGTTTTCAAATTCGCTGTTACCGGCATGGCCGATGTGGCGTATGAACTCATGCAGCGTAACAACCTTGAAGCAGCTGATATAGCCTGGCTGGTTCCGCACCAGGCCAATAAAAGGATCATTGATGCAACGGCCAGCAGGATGGGTTTGTCGGAGGATAAAGTGATGATCAATATCCAGCATTATGGCAATACTACAGCGGCAACCTTGCCGCTTTGTCTTTGGGATTATCGCAAACAGTTGAACAAAGGCGACAATATTGTGCTGGCTGCTTTTGGTGGCGGGTTTACATGGGGGGCAACGCTGGTAAAATGGGAATATTGAAAATCGAAAGTGGAAAATCGAAAATCGAAAGTAAAAGGCATATACTATAACCGCAAAGATTCAAGAGACGCCCCGCCTTTGTTGGTGTTGCGCCTGAATTTCATCGAAATTTTTTGCTGGTGCGTGGCGCGCACCAACAAACAGGAGATAATACCCGGGATGTTGAAAATCGAAAGTGGAAAATCGAAAATCGAAAGTAAAAGGCATATACTATAACCGCAAAGTTATAAGGGACGCAAAAGAAATAATTTTTAGTTTTTCTTCTTCCGGGTAAAGACAGAAAAATCAGTCTGGGGAATGGTTTTAACGCCCAGTGTACGCATCATCGTTACCAACTGGCCGCGATGATAGGTGCTGTGATTTATCACATGAATGACTGTTTCGTAAACAGGCTGTTTAAATAAATCCGTTTTTGAATGCTGGAATGCATAAACATGCATAAGCATCATTTCAGAACTATTTTTTATCCATTCTTCCCAAAGCGCAGATTGCGTGAGCAAACCATTTACCACACCCTGCATGGTTGGATTTTCAGCCTCGGTTGGAATGGTGATTTTTTCCTGAAGCTTAACCCTTTGCCACCAGGCGGTTTCTGCTACCCACATATGCAGTACTGTGGCATGTAAAGAGGGGAAACTGCTTTCCACAATTTGATGATGCTGCGCATGTTCAAGCATCAGGATATAGTCAGTAATACTTTTATTGGCCCAGAGATTATATGCCGCATATTGCCCCAGCAATTCCTTCATCTTTTTCAGTTACATTTGAGTAGCTGTAAGATGCATAAAAAATCAACCAATCTTTTAAAATGGCAGATAAAAATTTCCTTTTTTCCGGCTTTAGTTCACTGGCAATTCATGGTGGCCACGAACAGGATCCAAACTATGCGCACCTGACACCTATATATGCCTCATCCACTTATGTATTTGATGAAGCCGAACAGGGCATGCGGAGGTTTAGCGGAGAAGAACCCGGTTATATCTATGCCCGGTGGGGAAATCCCAATCTGACTGAGGCCGAAGAAAAAATTGCCGCCATGGAATCATTTGGTGTTTTGGACGAATCGGGCAAGCCTTTGAAAGTAAAAGGCATACTGCATGCTTCCGGTATGGCGGCCATCAGCACCTTGTTTTTGTCTGTTTTAAAAAAAGGAGATAAGGTCCTCTCCCATTTTTCCCTTTACGGCGGCACACAGGAAATGCTCAATAAAGTATTGCCACCGCTGGGTATGGAATCTGTGATCGTTGACCTGCGGGACCTGAACAAAGCAGAAGATGCATTAAAACAGCACCCGGATATCCGCATGATCTACCTGGAAACGCCCGCCAATCCTACCATACAATGCGTGGATATTGAAGAATTGGCCAAACTGGGCAAACAATACGGCAAGATCATCGCCTGCGACAATACTTTTGCCACGCCATACCTGCAACAACCCTTCCGGTTAGGCGCAGATTTTGTTATCCATTCTACCACCAAATTCCTGAATGGCCATGGCACCCTGATCGGTGGTGTTTTTTTGGGCAGGGATATTGAATTCATGAAGACCCATGCTACAAAAATTCACCGCATGCTGGGAAGCAACAGCAATGGCTTCGATGCTTTCCTGCTGGTGAATGGCATGAAGACCCTCGAGATCAGGATGGAAAGACATTGTCATAACGCCATGGAAGTGGCATCCTTCCTCGAAACTCATCCTGCCGTTGCACAGGTTAACTATAACGGACTCCCCTCACACCCGGATTACTTTGTTACCATGAAGCAGATGAAATATCCGGGCGCCATGCTGAGCTTTGAAATGAAAGGCGGTCTGAACGCAGGTATCAGCGTTATGAACAAACTTAAAATGTGTACGCGTACTGTTTCCCTGGGCACCTGTGATACCTTGTTATGCCACCCTGCATCCATGACGCATTACAGTGTACCCCGCGAGGACCGCATAAAATACGGAATTACAGACGGCCTGATACGAATGAGCGTAGGCATGGAAAATATACAGGACATCATTGCAGATCTAAACCAGGCACTTTCTTAAAAATGACAAGTACAATTATTTTCTGGTTTCGCATAGTCATTTTACTGCTGATGGCTTATACCGTTTACACTTATGTAAAGGCCTCCGTTAAAAGAAAATACTGGATACCCCGGGGCGGAAAAGACTATAAAGATCTATTCGGTGATGCATTAACGTTAGCAGGAGGGGTCTTCGTGCTTTTCATGCTGCAAAAGAATTACCAGGAGCCCATGGACAAAGTAATGGCCAACCAGCAAAAGCCATTCCCCGACCTGCAGTTTATGGAAGTGAAAACAGGAACAGCTAAAAAATTGAGTGATTATAAAGGACGCGTTGTAGTGCTGAATATCTGGGCCACCTGGTGCCCGCCCTGCAGACGGGAAATGCCCGACCTTGATAAACTCGAAAAAATGTATGCACAATCAGGCCTTTCCGTTATTGCACTTTCGGATGAGGATCAATCAACAGTTTCAGCATTTATCGCAGAACATCCGTATCAATTTTCAGCGGGAACTTTTACAACAATGCCTGCTGTTATTGCGGAGATCGGCACCAGGCCCGTATCAATCCTGATCGATAAAAACGGCCAGGTTGCAGACATGGTAGTTGGTGCCAGGGGATTTAATTTTTTTGAAGGCTGGGTTAAGAAATATTTATAATTATTTATAGCATTCTATTTTACAAATTCTAAAACCGGTTCATGAAAAATAAAACGGCCTGGAAAATCAACAGTTCTGTACTGTCTTTTTTTCTGTTGCTCATTGTTATATTTTATTCCTGTAAATCCAAAACAAAGTACGATACCATCATTCGTAACGGAATGATCTATGACGGACTTGGAGGCGAACCCTACAAAGGAGATATCGGCATAAAAGACGATAGTATCATGATGATCGGGGACCTCTCTGTTGAAGAAGCAACTGAAATCATTGATGCAGGCGGATTAGCGGTTGCTCCGGGTTTCATCAATATGCTCAGTTGGGCAAACGAAACACTGATTGAAGACGGAAGGTCACAAAGTGATATCCGGCAGGGCGTTACCCTGGAAGTATTTGGAGAAGGCTGGAGCATGGGTCCCATCAACAATCGCATAAAGGAAAGGGAACAGCAATCACAAAGTGATATTAAATATACCATTGGCTGGAATACGCTGGGCGAATACCTCAGTTTCCTGGAGAATAAAGGGGTGAGTTGCAATGTTGCTTCATTTGTTGGCGCCACTACCCTGCGCGATTATGTGATTGGAGAAGACAACCGCGACCCCACTCCGGCAGAGCTTGACAGTATGGTCATGCTGGTAAAACAGGCCATGGAAGAAGGCGCCATGGGTGTTGGAACCTCACTGATATACCCACCTGCTTTTTTTGCCAAAACAGAAGAGCTCATTGCGCTATGCAAAGAAGCTTCAGTACATGGAGGGTCTTATATCAGCCATATGCGGAGCGAAGGAAACAAACTGCATGAAGCAGTGGAAGAATTGATCCGCATATCCAAAGAGGCCAATATACATGCTGAGATCTATCACTTGAAAGCGGCCGGAAAAGACAACTGGCCAAAACTGGACAGTGTGATCCGCAGGGTTGAAAGGGCACGCAAAGAAGGACAGGATATAACCGCAGATATGTATACCTATACCGCAGGCGCAACTGGCCTAACCGCTTCTATGCCCCCATCATTACAGGATGGCGGCTTTGGTAAACTGCGTGAAAGGCTGATGGATCCTGCAATAAGGGTTGCCATGAAAAAAGCCATGAATACCAATGCCCCGGATTGGGAAAATCTTTACTATGGAGCAGGGGGCGCTGAAAATGTTTTGCTTTTGAGTTTCAAACAGGACAGCCTGAAAAAATTTACCGGCAAATCCCTTGCTGAGGTAGCCCGCATACGTGGCAGCAGTCCGGAGGAAACGGCCATGGACCTGATTATACAGGACAGCACCCGGGTGGGTGTGGCATATTTCATGATGCACGAAGACAATGTAAAAAAACAAGTTGCATTGCCATGGATGAGTTTTGGCAGTGACGAAGGTTCATACACCAATGAAGGTGTATTCCTTAAGTCAAATGCACATCCGCGTGCGTATGGTACGTTCATTCGCGTGCTGGGCAAATATGTGCGCGAAGAAAAACTGATATCGCTGGCAGAGGCCATTCGTAAATTATCCCACCTGCCTGCCACCAACTTAAAACTGAAAAGAAGAGGATCTCTTAAAAGCGGAAATTATGCAGACGTGGTTATTTTTGATCCGGCGAAAGTAAATGATAAAGCAACTTTCCAGGAACCACATCAGTATGCAGAAGGGATGTTATATGTTTGGGTAAATGGGAAAAAAGTGTTGGATAATGGAACACATACCGGTGCTACACCTGGCAGATTTGTAAAGGGACCAGGCTATAAAAAACAATAGTGTGAATCAGTGTGACTTTCATTATGAATAAATGCTTTCAATGATAAAAAATACAGGTCACAGAGAACCACAGAGAAATTAAAATGAGTGGCACAGAGAATTTATAATACAGTCTCCGTGGCTCTATTTGGCCGGAAATATTACTAACAACCCATTGTTCATTTGCTATGGAATTAAAAATCAGGCGCGCCGTAAAAGAAGATTGTCCCCGTTTATTGGAACTGGTCAGGGAACTTGCATTGTATGAAAAAGCGCCCGAACAGGTTACTGTCACAACGGAACATTTTGTTGAAAGCGGTTTTGGCGAAAAACCGGTTTGGTGGGCCTTTGTTGCCACCCAGCCTGACCCTTCATCGCCTACCGGTGAACGTATTGATGGCTTCGCACTGTATTATATCCGCTACAGCACCTGGAAAGGGCAGGCCATGTACCTGGAAGATATCCTGGTCACAGAATCCCAAAGAGGTAAAGGCATTGGTTTTGTACTTTTCGACAGGCTTATCGAAGAGGCAAAGGAAAAAGGTTTCAACCGGATCATCTGGCAGGTGCTGGAATGGAATGAACCGGCCATCAACTTTTACAAAAAAGTAAATGCATCGTTTGACCCTGAGTGGATCAATTGCACACTGGATATAAAATAATATAAGCGGACAAAAAATTGTCCGCTTATATATACTGCTTCTTTCAAATTCAAAAAAATAATTACGATTAGCTTACACCATCCGTGGCAACGGTCTTATCTATTTTGCCAATCAGTCCCTGCAACACTTTCCCGGGTCCAACTTCCGTAAATTTTGTAGCCCCGTCTGCAACCATAGCCTGGATGCTTTGGGTCCACTTTACGGCTCCGGTAAGTTGATCTATGAGGTTTTGCCTTATCTGATCTGGCTCCATGACGGCTTTTGCAACAACATTCTGGTAAACAGGGCATACTCCCCTGTGAAAATTTGTTTGCTTAATGGCCGCTGCCAGTTCTTCCTTTGCAGGAGCCATTAACGGAGAATGAAAAGCACCGCCAACAGGCAATACCAATGCACGTTTTGCTCCGGCCGCCTTGAGTTGTTCGCAGGCGATCTCAATACCTTTTACGGAACCGCTTATTACCAACTGGCCGGGACAATTATAATTTGCAGGCACAACAACTTCACCGGATTCCTTTTGTATTTCGGCACAGATGGTTTCAACCTTTAGATCTTCCAGGCCTAAAACAGCAGCCATTGTTGAAGGGATCATTTCGCAGGCTTTTTGCATGGCCTTAGCCCTTATACTGACAAGTTTCAGTGCATCTGTAAAGTCAAGGGTGCCGTTGGCAACAAGTGCAGAGAATTCACCGAGCGAATGGCCCGCTACCATATGCGGCGTTGCCCCTTCAATCATTTTAAAAGCAATAACAGAATGCAGAAATATGGCTGGTTGGGTAACATTTGTTTGCTTCAGGTCATCTTCTGTTCCATTGAACATAATCTCGGATATATTAAATCCGAGCAATTCATTTGCCTGGTCAAAAAAACGTTTGGCAAAAGCATTGGTTTCATAAAGCGGTTTTGCCATACCCGGAAACTGGGCACCCTGGCCGGGAAAAACATATGCGTGTATCATATTTTCGCTTGAATTGCGAAAATAAGGAAAGTTGTCGGTCCACTTACCTAACCCCAAAGATTAAGGTCGCAAAGATATTATTTAATGCAGTTTTGACCCAATTAACCTTATGAACTCACTGCGTGATTCGTTTCGTTCAAATTCGCCCCAGAAAGCGGAAGTGGTTGTAACAGAATTTTGTTTTTGCACGCCACGCATCATCATGCATAAATGTGATGCTTCAATCACAACAGCAACCCCCATCGGGTTAAGCGTTTCCTTTATGGCATCCAGTATCTGCGTCGTCAGTCTTTCCTGTACCTGCAAACGCCTGCTGTACACATCTACCACTCTTGCAAGTTTGCTCAACCCTGTGATCCATCCATTGGGAATATAAGCAATGTGCGCTTTACCATAAAAGGGCAGCATATGGTGTTCGCACATGCTGTATAATTCTATATCCTTTACGATGATCATTTCACTTACATCTTCATGAAACTTAGCCGAATTCAAAATGGCTTTAGCGTCCATCTGGTATCCCTGTGTAAGAAATTGCATTGCCTTAGCTACCCGCTCCGGAGTTTTGAGCAACCCTTCCCTTTCAGAATCTTCGCCTAATAAATCAAGTGATGATTTGTAATGCTCAATTAATTTTGAAGTGATCTTGTCGTCGTATTGTTCAATTTTTTTATAAGCCATTTTCGTGTTTGAATTTTATGCAGGTTGTCACTGTTTTACAAGATTAATGAAACGGATATCCTAAGCAGGGAATTCCACAAAATTCCTGGGAGTTTCGTATAAAGTGATCTTCAGGTCAAATTTTAAGTCTATGTAAGGCCTGAGCAACCGGTAAATGACGATAGAAATATTTTCAGCTGTCGGATTCAGGTTTTTAAACTCTGTAGTATCAAGGTTAAGGTTACGATGGTCAAATCTTTCGAGTACCTGCTCTTTGATGATGTCTGACAATACCTTCATGTCGATAACATAACCTGTTTCTGGATCCGGCACACCCGTGACCTTTACAATAAGTTCATAATTATGCCCATGATAATGCGGAAGATTGCATTTACCAAATACATCCTTATTTTTCTGTTCGTCCCAGGAAGGATTGTTCAGGCGGTGCGCAGCGTTAAAATGTTCTTTCCTGAATACGGAAACCCTGTTGTCCATACTACAATTTAATAAATTAGGCCGTCCGACAACCAATATTTATATAATTCCCTGCATTGCTTTGGAGAATTGATATTGATGTCAAAATGAGCTATTACAACAACAGGTTATGGAAATGGTTGACTTTACTGATTATTCACCAAAATATTCAACGTAAATACGGGGTGTTTCTACCAGCCTGAGACAGTGCAGGGCTACTCCATCGGGCATCAATGGCTGAAGTTGGGCCCAGATACCCAGTACCAGGTTTTCAATGGAGCACATCTTGTCTTTCATAAAATCCACATCCAGGTTGAGGTTTCGGTGATCCAATTTTTCTATGATATGTTCCTTAACAACTGCACTTAGCCATTTGGCATCAACAATAAACCCTGTATCCTGATTGGGTTTTCCTTTTACCGTAACAAATAGTTCAAAATTATGGCCGTGCCAGTTTTCATTGGCACATTTACCAAATACCTCGTCATTCCGCTCCCTGGTCCAGGAGGGATTGTACAATTTATGCGCTGCGTTGAAATGCTCAACCCTGGTGAGATATACCATATAATATCAGTTATCCTGAACAGCAAAATGTTGCCGGGGCAGCAAAGGTACGATGGGATAAATAAATAAGGAATAAGTAATAAAAAATAAGAAAGTCAATCAGCCGGCTGATGCAAATGGTTTAAAATCAAAATAATTGCAGAAATTTGGGTATGAAAATTGCCCTGGTTGCCGCCACCTGGCAAGAGATTGCGCCCGTTCAGGATTACCTTGCAGAAAGGCTTTACCTGAAGAACCATCACCAGTTCAGCTTGTGGGTAACTGGCGTTGGATTGGTCAACACCACTTATAACCTGACAAAGAAGATTGCGGTTGAAAAACCCGATATTTTGATTCAGGCAGGTGTTGGCGGAAGCTTCCATCCATTATTATATGGGCCTGGTTCTGTACTCGCTGTCAAAGAAGATATCCTGGGCGATCTTGGGGTCTTAGAACCAAACGACCGTTGGAAGGATATTTTTGATCTCAAACTTGCAGATCCGCAGCTTTTCCCGTTTAAGGAAGGAAAACTGGTCAATCCACATCACCAGTTATTCCAAAAGATCAATTTCCCCCTGGTCACCGGGGTTTCCGTAAATGAAATTACCACTAATGAAAAAAAGATCCATAAACTCATAGCACATTACGCCCCTGCCATAGAATCCATGGAAGGGGCCGCATTTCATTATGTTTGCCTGCAGGAAAATATTCCATTCATTCAACTGAGGAGCGTTTCTAACCTGGTTGGAGAACGCGACAAGTCGAAATGGCAAATGGCCAAAGCCATAGAAAACCTGCAAAATGCAATCATCAACCTGATCAATAAATTAGCCGAATCAAATCATTTATGAGATTGTCCCTTTGTTTTTCACCATGCCCTAACGATACATTTATTTTCGATGCGATGGTGCATCATAAAATTGACACAGAGGGCCTGGAATTTGATGTCAGGCTGGAAGATGTTGAAACCTTGAACCGACTTGTACTTTCGGGTCAGCCGGATATTTCAAAGATCAGTTTTGGACTGCTGCCCCTGGTCATTCCTGATTACAGGGTACTCAACGCCGGTAGTGCACTGGGACGTGGTGTTGGCCCCCTGCTGATTTCAGCTGTACCTTTAGGTGAATCCGATACAGAATTGCAGGACAGTACGGTAGTTCTGCCTGGTATGCATACAACTGCACACATGCTTTTCAGCCTGGCATTTCCATATGCCAAAAAGAAAATTTTCCTGCCTTTTCATGAGATTGAAAATGCGGTCCTGAATGGGGTTGCTGATGCAGGTGTAATCATTCATGAGAACAGGTTCACCTATGCCGACAAAGGTCTGATCAAACTGGCCGACCTCGGCGAGATCTGGGAAAGGAATACCGGTCAGCCTATACCGCTAGGTGGCATTGTTATGCGCAGGGACCTTGATCATACACTCCTCGAGAAAACTGACCGGGTGATACGCCGCAGCCTCGAGTATGCCTTCGCCCATTATCCTGAATTGCCGGATTATGTTAAGGAGCACGCGCAGGAAATGGATGAATCAGTTATGCGTAAACATATCGATCTCTATGTAAATGAATTCAGCCTCTCCCTTGGCAAAGAAGGCAGGGCCGCTGTATGGAAAATGCTCGAGATCGGGACATCCCTGCATCCTGAACCCATTGCAGGCACCTTCGAAGTGTTTATTTGAGAATCATGTATCAGCTGATGATTTCAACACAGCACCATATGTTTCGAGGCATCTCTTTCGGGCTAATTCATGTTGTACAATCGGCCTTGCATAGGTGAGTTCCTGAAATTCAGGTACCCATTTACGTATGTACATTCCTTTCTTATCAAATTTTTCAGTTTGCAGTGCAGGATTGAATATTCGGAAGTAAGGCGCAGCATCACATCCGCTGCCGGCGGCCCATTGCCATCCGCCATTATTTGCTGCAAAATCAAAGTCAAGTAAATGGCGGGCAAAGTACGCTTCGCCCCATCGCCAGTCTATCAACAGATGTTTGGTCAGAAAGCTGGCGGTGATCATCCTTACACGGTTGTGCATGAACCCTGTTTCATTTAGTTCACGCATACCCGCATCAACAATCGGATAGCCGGTTTCTCCTTTGCACCATTTCTCAAATTCTGATTCATTGTTCCGCCATTGTATAAAATCATAAGCCGGCTTGAATGACTTTCCCTCCCCCACTTGCGGGAAATGCCAGAGGATCATATGGTAAAAGTCGCGCCAGATAAGTTCGTTCAAAAAAGTTTCGTTTAATGCCATGGCCCTTCGGGCGAGACTCCGGATGCTGATGGTCCCGAAACGAAGATGGACTCCCAAACGGGAAGTACCTTGCAGTGCCGGAAAGTTTCGGTTTTCACTGTATTTGTCAATCAACTCATCACGGACATCCGGCGAAGGGAACGCAAGGCCCCGTGGTTTAAATCCCAGTTCCACTAAAGAGATCATCTGCCTGCCAGGCCCTTTATAAAAAGCATCCATCAATTGTTCTGAAGGAAAAATTTGCAATGGATTGTTAGCTAAGGCAGCTTTCCATTTCCTGCTATATGGGGTAAAAATGGTATAAGGCTTCCCATCATCCTTAACAACTTCTGATTGCTCAAAAATTACCTGGTCTTTAAATGAGCGGAAAGACGCGCCATTCACCTGTAACAATTCCTTTACAGCATTATCTCTTCTGATTGCATAAGGCTCGTAATCATGGTTGGTGAAGACGTTTTTTACATTATATGTTTTTAGTAATTCAGTAAATACTTCCAAAGGCCGTCCCTGGTAAATGTGCATGCCGGAGCCCATTGCTGAAAGCCTTTTATGCATTTCCAACAGTGCAAGATGAATGAATTCAACCCTTCTGTCATCTTTATCTTCCAGTTGATCGAGTATATCCCTGTCAAAAATAAAAATCGGCAATACGGGTACGCCAGATTTTAAGGCATGAAATAAGCCCGTATTATCAGCTAAACGAAGGTCACGGCGGAACCAGAATATATTTACCTGTGATTTATCAGTCATCGTGTTGGATTAACAATACTGAAGTATGAAAGTTGGCGAAAGATTCCATTAATTAGGATGATCATCCAAATAAAGGCCTAATGATATCCCTATAAATTGGCCTGATCAGCTCCTGTCCAAAGGCTTTGTTTCCCATGGCCCCGACCCAACGCAAGCCATAAAGCGCATTTGTCAGGAATATTTCATCGGCTTCGGCCAATTGAACCTCATTGATTGACCCCTGAACAACCGGGATATTATTTTTACTGAAATAATCGATGATATATTGCCGCATTACACCTGCCACAATTCCATCTGTCAGCGGATTGGTGAAAATCCGGCCCGCTTTTATCCAGAATATATTAGCGATGGTAGCATCGGCGATCTTTTCGGCCGAGTTTAAGATAAGCGCCTCGTTACATTTATTATCTTTTGCATATTTGGCGGCCATCAGGTAAAGCAATGCATTGTTGGATTTCAGGTTGGAAAACTGGTCGCAGGACTTACGGCCTGCTGGGTAAACCAATAGTTCCAACCCATTGCTGTTAAGTTCTGTGTAATTTTCCGGCAATTCCCAGGTTTGGATGATGTAATTGGGGCGGTGAGAAATCGGGTCAAAGATTCCGCCATCCCCTCTGAAAAGGGAGATTCTTACCCGTGCAGCCGGAAGATGTTTATTCTTGCGGCAAAGATCCAGTATTTCTTTTTCCAGCATTTCCCGTGTAAATAATGCAGGTATCTCAAAACCGAGCATCTGCATACCGCTAAAGCATCTTTTAAAATGATAAACATTTAGTGGTATTCCCCCCCTGACAACCCTGATGGTTTCAAAAATTCCGTCGCCATATCTGAATGCCCGACTGTCGGGGCCAATAACTGGAGTGCTTTCAGGAAAATACTTCCCATTATAAATGAAAAAACCGGGCATTGGTCTAAATTAAGTAAACCAAAGCCCGGAAAAAAAAAGAAAGATAATTATTTATTTTCTATGATACCGCTTTTTACAGCATACATAACCAGACCGGCCATTGACTTGGCCCCAGTTTTTGTTTTGAGTTTATCCCTTATAGCTTCAACCGTACGAGGGCTGAGATCTACCAGGTCGGCAATTTCTTTGGTGCTTTTTTCTTCGCACATCATTTTCAGGATGGTAATTTCTTTGTCGGTCAGTTTGGCGTCCATCGGCAATGTTGCTTCAGCCTGACGTTTTACCCGCAGGCCATCGATCAATGCCTTATTGGTAAGCTGGTTAAAAAAGTATTCCTGTTCATGAACCGTTTTAACGGCTTCGTATATAACTTCAGAATCGGAGTTCTTGGTCAGATAGGCATTTGCTCCCAGTTCCATCAGCTTGGATATCATGGAATGGTCGTTATGCATGGTCAGCATGATGACTTTGATCTCCGGATAGAGTTTCTTGATTTCCGGAAGTGTGGTAATTCCGTCCATGATTGGCATTTGAATATCCAATAAAATCACGTCCGGGGTGATATGCTTGAGCAGGTTGAGCAGTTGCATGCCATTATCTGCTTCGGCCACCATTTTGATATCTTTTTGCATGGATAGGGCGGTCTTTACACCTGCCCTGAAAAGTATATGGTCGTCGGCAATAGCCACACGAATCATATCTCCGGAATCATCTTTTTTTTGAGGGTTGTACATTGGGCTTGATTTACAGGGATTGGATGGTACGAATTATCTGCAAGTATACTGTAAATCAGGCAATTTGGGTATCGTAGAAATACCCATTTTATACACTGCGGAATTTCGGGTTTTTACGAGGACAATTGCGAAAAGCCGGTTTTTTGAAGTTTAAATACCTTAATTCGAAATGATTCTCAATTTTACCGGCATACATTGATACGATTCTTGGAGGGGATAATCAAAAGAAAACGGATGTTTTTTCCACGGGAAAAGGGTGTTTTTTCC
>JBGSHT010000096.1:0-2579 GCA_041752135.1 Chitinophagaceae bacterium
ACATCACCGGACAATTCTTGTTAACATTGCAGATGTTTCGGTTTTTCCATTTGATGCTGATCTGTACCTTTTTATCCCTGCCATCCCTGGCCCAGGAGATTCAAAACAGGGATACTGCCGATATTAATGATGTCATTGGCAGAATACTCAAAAAATCACCCAAACCTGAAGGCAAAAAATCCGGAATGGCATTATTACCTGCCATTGGCTATAATCCAAGTATGGGATTTATACTGGGGGCCAACGTCACTGCCAGCATGTATGTCGGGGACCCTGTAACCACCCGGCTGAGCACGGGCACAGCTACTGTCTTTTTTACCACAAAGGGTATCATCAATCTTCAATTTCGTCATAACCTGTTTACCAGCGGAAATGATTGGATCTTCCAGGGAAATTTCCAGGCATCCAAAATGATTGTTATTGATTATGGCCTTGGAACCAGCGCCGTGGGAAAAAGTAAAGAAGGTATTAGTGTAATGGGTTATCCTTTATACAATCCCGGAACATCATTTCCCATTAAGTTTGGCTTGTTCCGGTTGAATGAAAAAGTCTATCGCCAGGTCACCAAATCACTCTTTATTGGCGGCGGGATCAACATAGATTATCATCGCAACATTATAGATGAAAAACTACAGCCCGATTCCGGTATCTATACCCCGCATTACATATACAGTCGCCGGAAAGGCATTAATCCTGATCATTATTTTGCCAATGGATTAATGTTCAATATCCAGTACAACACCAAAGAACATGGTAACAGGTCTTACGGCGGTATGTATGCCGACCTTGTTCTTCGATCCAACCAGAAGTTCCTGGGCAGCACTTTAAACGCCCTCCAACTGATAACAGAGTTCAGGAAATACTGGAGCCTTTCAATTAGAAATCCGGAACATGTGCTTGCTTTCTGGCACCTGGGAACCTTCGCTTTATCGGGGAATGTTCCCTATCTCGACCTTCCGGGTACGGGAACAGACCTATACAACAGGAGTGGAAGGGGTTACACCATTGGCCGTTTCAAGGGGCCTTCATATGCATACTTTGAAACGGAATACCGGTTCCCGATCAGCCGGAATAAATTATTCAGCGGTGTTGTTTTTTTAAACATGCAAACCGTTTCGGATGGTGAAAATATTAACCTGTTTTACCGGATGGAACCCGCTGCCGGCGGGGGGTTACGGGTTTTATTCAATAAAAAGAGCCGGACCAATATTTGTATTGATTACGCCTTTGGCCGGTACGGTTCAAGCGGATTATTCTTTGGCCTGAATGAAGTTTTCTGATCCTATACCGGTCAGGCGTAAACGCTGTTAAGCCTCCCCCATGGCTTCCAGTATCTCTGTAGCGTGTTGCTTCACTTTGGGTTTCTGAATTATTTTCCGGATATATCCTTTTTCATCGATCACAAATGTGGTGCGCAAAACGCCCATATACTTCCTGCCATACATTTGCTTCTCAGCCCAGAGCCCGTATTTGGTGATGATCTTTTTATCCGTATCAGCGATCAGTGGAAAAGGTAACTTGAATTTGGTTTCAAATTTTTTATGCTTCGTTACATCATCCGGACTAACACCAACAATAGTGTACCCCTTTTTCTTTAACAAGGCATAGTTATCCCTGAGATTACAAGCCTGCTCGGTACAGGTAGGTGTATTATCCTGCGGATAGAAATAAAGGACCAGTTTCTGTCCTGTAAAATCTGATGATGAAACGGCGTTCCCATCCTGGTCGACACCTTTAAATGCCGGCGCTTTTTTCCCTTCGGTTAAAGTTCCCATGAAATGTATTTAGCGGGTGAAACGAACTGTTTTAACGGCAGTATTACCCGCCTCATCATCAACACTTATTTTGAGTATATGGTTGCCCGGGGAACAGTGTTCATCGAATTTATAGGTGAACGTCCTGCTTTTCTGGGAAAACATCAGCCATTTGCCATCCAGCTCGGCCCTGAAATTCCGGACAGCTTCATTATTATCTGTAGCAGTGACTACAATCCGGGAGGCCCTTGACAGGTTGGCGCCGTCCGTTACACCCTGTATGTTAATCTGGGGTGGAACATCATCAGCGATCAGCTGAAAAGAACCGAATTCCCTGAAAGAAGCAGCGTACCAGCCCAGTTCCCATTTAGCCTTACGAACATCTGATTCAGTTTTAGTGATTTTTCGTATCAGCATCCTGTCGCGCAAAGGATAAGGAATGGTAATATCCGTTTTGATGCGTACCGTAAACGGGCTGTGAACTGGTACCTGGTAAGTTTGCAGATCATGAATGGGGGAATAACCCGTTGATGCTGTCTTTGCCCTGACTGAATGGGAGAAGTAAATGGAATCATAGATACCCTTTTCCGGGATCATTACCTGGATATTCTCTGTTTCATATATATTGATCTGATCCGGCAACATCAATTGTCCGGTTTTGGACTTAGGGGAATTAATACGGGCGGATCTTTGCAGGGAAAAACGGGCTTCCGATTTATTTCCATAAGGGTCCTTGACCTCAAGCCGAAAATGATGAACGGCAGTATCTTTTAATGATATAAATCTTTCAGGGGGTTTATTTTGGTAAATCGTGAGTTTATCTCC
>JBGSHT010000097.1:0-10200 GCA_041752135.1 Chitinophagaceae bacterium
CCAGTATATCCATTTATCAGAAAGGGAAGCATCACAAAAGATCAGTTTTCAATCCCCGGAAAAATTCCCCGGTTAAAAAATGCATCTGCTTATTTTTGGAAATCAAATCAAAAACATCACTCAAACTAAAATAACGAATCATGCAAATCGGACTTATCGGATTGGGAAAAATGGGATATCCCCTGGCACATAACCTGCATGAATCCCACGATGTGATCGCTTTTGATAAAGACATAGCCATAACAGGAAAATTAAAACAGGAAGGGATCAGTGCAGCCGGTTCTTTACAGGAACTGGTAACTGCCCTGGAAAAGCCAAGAGTTATTTGGATCATGGTACCGGCTGGTCAAATTGTGGATAGTGTGCTGGAACTGTTGCTGCCCTCTCTGGACCCGGGAGATATACTAATCGATGGAGGAAATTCGCAATACGAGACTTCGGTAAACCGGGCGGCACTGGCTTCAGATTATCAGGTAGAATACCTTGATTGCGGAACAAGCGGTGGTGTTGATGGGGCGAGGCATGGCATTTGTGCCATGGTTGGCGGCAAAGCTGATGTCTTCGCTTACTGTGAACCGCTATTTCGATCCATCTCGCTGCCAGGCGGATACCTGTATTGCGGGCCTTCTGGAAGCGGGCATTTTGTGAAAATGGTGCATAACGGTATTGAATACGGTATGATGCAGGCCATGGCCGAAGGATTTTCAATGCTGCGCAATGGCGGGTACCAGCTTGACCTGCCAGCTGTTGCTGAATTATGGAACCAGGGATCCGTAATACGTGGCTGGCTGATGGAACTGGGTGCAAAAGCCTTACAGAAAGACCCCGGCCTGGATGGCATCAAAGGTGTGGCCCATGCTTCCGGCGAGGCACAGTGGATGGTGGAAGATGCCATGAATAAAAAGATCAGCATTCCGGTTACGGCCGTTTCTTTATTGATGCGGTTTCAGTCGCAGGATGCTGAAAATTTCTCCGCTAAAATGGTGGCGGCACTCCGCAATGAATTCGGGGGGCATGCGGTGGAGAAGAAATGATCTTCAGCGATTAGCCGCCATGCTGCAAAGACCGCTAAGCATCTTGTTTAACGTATTGATCTTCTTTCCTTTAGATGTTCAATAAAAATTATGCCATAAGGCAGGAAGTGGTTAATTTTGCCGAAATTTCAGAAACATATGTCTACGATCACCAAATCTCAAATCGACTTCTCCTTACCTTATAAAGTTAAAGATATCAGCCTGGCAGAATGGGGCCGCAAAGAAATCAGGTTAGCAGAAGCTGAAATGCCCGGACTGATGGCCATCCGCGCCGAATACGGCCCTTCACAGCCATTAAAAGGCGCTCGCGTTGCAGGTTGCCTGCACATGACCATCCAGACTGCAGTTCTCATTGAGACCCTGGTTGCACTCGGTGCCGAAGTAAAATGGAGCTCATGTAACATATTCTCCACGCAGGACCATGCCGCCGCTGCGATCGCTGCTGCCGGTATCGGGGTATTTGCCTGGAAGGGACAAACCAATGAAGAAGCCGACTGGTGTATAGAACAAACCTTATTCTTCGGTGGCGCTGACCGTACCTTGAATATGATACTCGACGACGGCGGTGACCTTACCAATATGGTGCTGGATAAATATACCGAACTCGTTCAGTATGTAAAAGGTATCTCCGAAGAAACAACCACAGGTGTACATCGTTTATACGAGCGCGTTGCCAAAGGCTCACTGCCAATGCCCGCCATCAATGTAAACGATTCAGTAACCAAATCTAAATTTGATAATAAATACGGTTGTAAAGAATCACTCGTGGATTCTATCCGCCGCGCTACAGACGTAATGCTAGCCGGTAAAGTTGCCGTAGTTGGCGGTTACGGTGATGTTGGTAAAGGTTCTGCCGCCTCATTGGCTGGTGCCGGTTGCCGCGTTATAGTTACCGAGATCGACCCTATCTGTGCCCTGCAGGCTGCCATGGATGGTTTTGAAGTGAAGAAGATGATCGATGCGGTTAAAGAAGCAGATATCGTTGTAACCGCTTCCGGTTGCCGCGACCTGATCACGGAAAAACATTTCCGTTCCATGAAAGACAAGGCCATCGTTTGTAATATCGGACACTTTGATATTGAAATTGATGTTGCCTGGCTGAATAACAATTACGGTCACACTAAAGATACCATCAAGCCACAGGTTGATCTCTACAACATCGACGGAAAAGACATCCTACTCCTCGCAGAAGGCCGCCTGGTTAACCTGGGTTGTGCTACCGGTCACCCCAGTTTTGTGATGAGTAATTCATTCTCCAACCAGACGCTGGCACAGATTGAATTATGGAAGAACCATGAAAAGTATGATAATAATGTATATGTGCTGCCAAAGCACCTCGATGAGAAAGTTGCCCGTTTACACCTGGCAAAAATTGGTGTGGAACTGGATGAACTGACCACAGAGCAGGCAAGCTACCTGGGCATTTCTAAAGTAGGTCCGTTCAAAGGAGAGCAATACCGTTATTAATCTCCTTTCAGAAATACATAAAAGCCCCGGAATAATTATTTCCGGGGCTTTTTTATAAGCATTTGTTTGCGATTTTTAGCTTTATTTCCCAAGGTAGGCAGAATACATCCAAACCATTTTTTCCTGCGCCCGGATATAATCACTCATCAGTGCATTGGTGCCTTCATCTCCGGCCTTGCCGGATAAATTGAGGATGTCCCTTTGCAGTGTTATGATCACTTTAAGTGCCTGGAGGATATCAGCAACGGCTACACGGCCATCTGCCACTTCTTTGCTTTCTTTAATGGTGGAAATTTTCTGGTATCCGGAATAATTATGTGCCGGGTTGGCGCCGAGTGTAAGGATACGCTCAGCCACTTCATCGATCTTTATCAGCAGGTCATTGTACAATTCTTCAAACTTGAGATGAAGCTCAAAGAACTTTTCTCCCTTGATATTCCAATGATAGCCCCGTGTATTCTGATAGAAAATAGAATAGTTAGCCAATAATTCGTTTAATTTTTCCGACAGTTTTTTAGCATCCCCACTGTCAAGTCCTATACCGTTTGATTTTGCCATTTTTTAATTGAATTTACACAATGTTGCCCATATTAAAATTGACAATCTCTGGTATAAGCAGTGTATTTTTGCATGTTCATTGAGGAATATCAACAGGCCAATAATTTGAAAACCCAGATCCCTGTACAATGACGAAACTATCGGTCAATATCAATAAAATTGCCACATTAAGAAACAGCCGGGGTGGCAATAATCCTAATGTTGTAAAAGCGGCCATTGATGTGCAACGATTTGGCGCAGACGGGGTAACCATTCATCCGCGTCCGGACGAAAGGCATATCCGCTACCAGGATGCTCGTGATATCAAACCTGTAATAGTAACTGAATACAATATTGAAGGAAATTGCCGCGAACAGAAATTCATCGATTTAGTTCTTGAAGTCAAACCCCACCAGGTTACCCTGGTTCCGGATACGGAAGGCCAGCTTACTTCAGATCATGGCTGGGATACCATTCGATACCGAGACTACCTGAAAGAAATTATCCGGATTTTTAAGTCCGCCGGAATCAGAACCTCCATTTTCTGCGACCCGGTTCAGGCCATGGTAGCCGGTGCAGCAGAAACCGGGACAGAGAGGATCGAATTATACACGGAAGCTTACGCACGGCTTTATCCCGAAAGTCCCGAAAAAGCCATTGAATCATATCTCCTGGCAGCTAAAGAGGCGAAAATGCTTGGTTTGGGGCTAAATGCCGGCCATGATCTGGACCTGCATAACCTCGGTTATTTTTCCCAAAATATCCCCTGGCTGGATGAAGTAAGCATTGGACATGCGCTTATTTGTGATGCCATTTACCTTGGACTGGAAAATACAATACAGCTATACAAGAGACAATTAAAGCATTCCGGTTAACATTTAACATTGGAATTTAATGTTCAGTAACCATAATCATGAGCTGAACCATTTAAAAATCTTAATTTACATAATAATAAAAATCATATCATGAAAAGAGTATTATCCTTTGTCTTATTAGCCGTATCATTAACCACTGGTATTACCGCTTGCGGACAGGACAATAAAGAAACCAGGCCAAGCCCGCCTGCCAAAGCCACCGGGAAAGCAGGCACAGCCACAATCACTATCGATTACAGTGCCCCTTCTGTTAAGGGAAGAAAGGTCTTCGGCGATATGGTTCCTTATGGAAAAGTATGGCGTGCCGGGGCCAATGAAGCCACGATTTTTGAAATAGATTCAGATATCAAAGTGGAAGGACAAACTTTGCCAAAAGGGAAATACAGTTTCTTTGCCATTCCCAATGAAAATGAATGGACACTGATATTTAATAAAACCTGGAACCAGTGGGGTTCTTTCCGCTACAAACAGGAAGATGATGTATTACGGGTTAAAGTCGGGCCAGGTAAAACCACTTCCCTTGTTGAAACACTAACATATTCTGTGAGTAATGGCGCTGTTACCCTTGCTTGGGAAAATACTACAGTAAGTTTTAAAGTAAATTAAATACAGGTCGGCAATTATCAGTTTCCAGTAACCAAAAATACAAATAGCCAGCAGGTAAGTAAAAGCCAGCTGGTTATTTTTTTATCCTAACCGCAATGCAAAGAAGGACGCAAAGTTCCACTAAGGTTGGCGATTGGCGACTGACGACTGGTGACTTCCCCCAAACGCCCACTTCAGAAACTCCGGCATTGCCCTTCCCCATGTTGGCACATCATGTCTGCCGTCTTCATATTCCAGGTATACGATATCTTTTTTTCTGTGATATCCTTTTTTGACGAGTTCTTTTATAAGGTCCATAGTATCGTCAATTGAATCTATGATTCCATTATTGTTGCGGTCAGCGGTTTCATCCAGAACACCAGTCTGGAAGAAAAATTTTAACCAGGGCGCATAGACCCCTTCCTTTACCTGTGCATGCATGATGCGATCCTTATCTTCATCATATCCATCGTCGAGCGCTTTTGTCCGCCACCATAGTGAACCGCTGAATACCCCGACGTGTAAAAATTCGTAGGGATGATTCCATACAATATCAAGCGCCATCAGACCGCCCAGAGAAAAACCGGCGAATGATTTTTGCTTGAAATGATGGGTATTTGTTTCAGTACGAATGAAAGGAAGGAGTTCGTGAAAAATAAACTTCGTGTATGCATCAGCCTTAGATCCCCTTTCTTTATAATCCAGCACTTTTGCCGTACCATATTCATGCCTGCGGTCGTGACCACAATGAATGCCTACACATAAGACAGGGTGAATCTGGTTTTCCTGGTATAGATCTTCCAGTATGGACCTGAAATGCATTTTGGGAAGATCCTGGCCATCGTTTATCAGCAGGAGACTTACGGAAGAGGGATGTTCCATTGACGGAGGCATGTAAAAATCTATCAGCACTTCCCTGTCAAGGTAAGCGGAATCAATTCTTTTATGCGCTACATGAATTTTATGGTGAAGGGAAGCATCCGGCTCTTTTCTCATCGTCATAGCTGTCAAATATATACTAAAACTGAAAAACAGCAGCTGATCGTATGTCGGGGACGATTTTCAGTGTTTTTTTGTTATTCTGCCCGGTAAAAAATATATTTGGTTACAAACGGGCCGGAAGCCTGCCAGGTGCTTCAAAACCATAAACACCGGGCGGCGGCCTTCAGGTCTGCAGCACCAGCTTTTCTCATTCAATGACAAAATAACGGACATGAAAAAAATCGGCATTCTCTTCGGGAAAGAAAGATCATTCCCCAATGCATTTGTAGAAAGGATCAACAGCAAACAGGTTCCCGGAATAATGGCAGAGCCGGTTAGGATTGACAAAGTTGCCCAGGGTGAGGATTCAGGTTATGCGGTCATTGTTGACCGTATCTCCCAGGATGTACCCTTTTACAGGGCATTTCTAAAAAACGCAGCGATCAGCGGAACAGCGGTCATCAATAATCCATTCTGGTGGAGCGCTGATGAAAAATTCTTCAACAACGCCCTTGCCACCAAAATTGATGTGCCAGTACCCAAGACTGTTATTTTGCCATCCCGCGACCTTCCGGATGACACTTCTGATGAATCATTCAGCAATCTTGCTTACCCGCTCGACTGGAAAGGCATTTTTGATTATGTAGGTTTCCCGGCATATATGAAACCCTTTGCCGGCGGTGGATGGAAGAATGTGTACAAACTTGAATCCATGGAAGATTTCTTTGAAAAACATGCAGAGACCAGCCAGCTGGTGATGATGCTGCAGGAAGAGATCATCTTTGAAGAATATTACCGATGCTATTGTATCGGCAGGAAACATGTACGCATCATGCCGTACGAACCGCGCAACCCGCATCATCTTCGTTATGTTGCCGAATTCCAGGCCTCTCCTGAAAAACTGGCCGAGATGGAAAAACTCGTTCTCCGTATCAATGAATACCTTGGATATGATTTCAATACGGTTGAACTGGCCCTTCGTAACGGTGTACCATACGCGATTGATTTCTGCAACCCTGCACCCGATGCCGAAGTTAAAAGTGTGGGTGCAGAAAATTTTGAATGGGTGGTGGAAACAATGTCCAACTATGCCATCGAAAGGGCACTGGAACAAAAACCAGGTATGGACAACCTTAGCTGGGGCGAATACATCAAGCGCAGTGCGAATGGGAAAAAGTTATATTAAGACAATGACCACCTCGATGCAAAAACATAGGACCACATGGATTCGATGATAAGTACCCGATTCTCCGGATGCCCCGGTTCGTGTTTTCACGAACCGGAAAACGAAATTTTTTCGGTGATGGTTCGTGAAGACACGAACCATGGCACACAATAAAAACCCTGTCTTTAGTTTGTAAACATAAGAGAAGATAAGCCGCAAAGAAAATATCTATAATCGAAAAAGTCCAGCCTTGTATAATGTATTCACCGGCTTATTGTCCCAGAATAATTCAAAGTCTTCAAAACCAGCAGCGGTATAACTATTCAGTATTTGCTGGTAAGTAATAACGGGAACATCTTGTGTGGAGATATTTTTCAGGAATGAAACCAGCCAGCTTCCTTTGTCTTTATCTGTTTTAATTTCCACTTTATCTTTAAGTGTTTGAAAAGATAGGACGGCAATTTCCCAATGTTGTCCTTTTTTGGATTTTGACTGAATTTCAAGCTTCGGATTTTTCCCGATCCAGATCCATTTTGTGCCCGGTTTGGACGGAAGATATTCTTCGTCTGTTAATGACCGTAAGATATGGTCAGGGGCAATACTGGTTTTTGGTATGGGGAAATCAAACCATTTTTGCAAGGAGTAATCCAGTCCATGTCCATGCATGAAATTGAGCAGTGATTTTTTGAGGCCATAACCAAATATTTCGTGGTCGGCGCCAGTAGGGTCCTCATGCTCGAGGTCGTTATTGGCAAAGCTGCCAATACTTTTTGTTTTTTTGCTGACCTTGAATTTTTCCGGTTCAAGGCCCACCGGGCTGTGTGCCGTCATGGTAAATAAATGCCAGTAGGCAGATTGCAGTATACCTGCTGCAAACATTTGCCTGACCATTTCCAGTGAGTCGATGGTCTCCTGTTTTGTTTGAGTGGGAAAGCCATACATGAGGTATGCATGCACCATGATGCCTGCCTCCGTGAAGTGCTTGTTTACTTTAGCCACTTGTGACACCGTGATGCCTTTTTGTATCAATTCCAGTAACCTGTCTGATGCCACTTCCAATCCGCCAGAAACCCCGATGCAGCCGGATGCTTTTAATAAAAGACAGAGGTCGCGGGTAAAGCTTTTTTCAAAACGGATATTGGTCCACCAGCTTACCACGAGTTTTCTTTTGATGATCTCTATCGCCAGTGCCCGCATCATTGCAGGCGGCGCCGCTTCGTCTACAAAATGAAATCCGTTAACTCCGGTTTGTTGGATCATCTGTTCCATGCGGTCGCACAAGATATTTGCCGCAATGGGTTCATAAAGTTTTATATAATCGAGCGAGATATCACAAAAAGTACACTTGCCCCAATAGCAGCCATGCGCCATGGTGAGTTTGTTCCATCGGCCGTCGCTCCATAACCGGTGCATGGGATTGAGGATCTCAATGGCAGAAATATAGTCATCAAGAAAAAGATCGCTGTAATCGGGTGTGCCCAGTTCTGATTGTTTGTAATCGCAAACATCTTTATCATTTATGTACACGAGTTCACCATTCCTGATGAGGAAACAGCGTTTTAATTTGTCTGCCGCTCTTTTACCCTGGATATATTCCACCAGGCATTCAACAGGGGCTTCGCCATCGTCGAGTGTAATGAAGTCGATACATTCAAATACGCGGGTATCCGTTACCGATCTGAGTTCTGTATTGGCATATCCGCCGCCTAAACCTACTTTTATCTCCGGATGGTGTTTTTTGATCCATTGCCCGCAGCGAAGGGCGGCATAGAGGTTTCCGGGAAAGGGAACAGACAAGGCCACCAGTTCAGGTGATAATTCGTTTATGCGTTCCTGTAAAATCGACAGCAGGATATTATCGGTGAAAGTATAGGGTTGCTGTAAGGATGAATACAATTCATCAAAACTGTTGGCGGAACGGCCCAGCTTTTCGGCATACCTGCTGAAACCAAAGTGTTCATCAATGGTTTCCTGGATGAGGTCCGACAAGTCCTCCAGGTATAAAGTGGCGATATGTTTTGCCTGGTCCTGCACGCCCATACTCCCGAATGCCCATTCAAGATCTTCCAGCTGGGCAAAGCGTGATGCTTCGGGCAGAAAATTTCTTTTTGCGATCCGGTGTGCAAGGGTAGGATTTTTCCCCTGCAGAAAGGAAATGACGTTGTCGATAGTTTGCAGGTAATCGTCCTTAAGCGACACAATCCTCTCTGCATTGGCAGAAAAAACTACCCTTTTATTTTCAATGATTGAAAACACCTGCCCGAGGCCCTGTTTGGAGAAAATCTTTGTGGTCACTTCAATTCCCAGGTCTGACTGGTAAGCGCTGATCCCTTTTGTGTTCAGGAAACCCTTGAGGTATGCGGTTGCCGGGTAGGGTGTATTCAGTTGCGTAAAAGGCGGGGTGATCAGGTAAACAGAAACTGCCAAATGAGGGAATTTTAACAAAAGTAATTAATATGGTGGGAAAGATAGGGTAGGGGATAGAGGATAGAGGATAGAGGGTAGTAAAATACAAAAACAGGCCATTATTAACCGGCTGACAAAGATCAATCTTTAAACAGTATTGAATTATTAAACATTCATTACAGTTTTAATTCATGAAGATCTTTAAAGGAAAGGTTTTTATCTTTTGATATATTCTGGCCAGATTGTTTGTTTTTTATGACTGCAATCACAAAGCCTGCTCTGTCGTCAATGTACTTTTATCTTCTATATTTTTAAGCTCAAACCTATATTCATGAAACAAATTTCTTCTTTATTATTTACGGCAATTATACTTTTATGGACTGGTATTTCCTGTAATAATGCATCCCAGGAGTCAACAGCATCCGAGGTAAAACCCGCTGCTGATGCTGCGAAGCCATTAAGTGGCCAGTCTGGAGTGCAGGACGATGTTTCTCAAAAAGATGTGGTCAAAGTGGCTGTTGGGAGCCCGGATCATACTACCCTTGTGACTGCTTTAAAAGCTGCTGAATATGTGGATGTATTGTCCAATGCGGGTCCCTTCACCGTTTTCGCCCCTACAAATGCAGCATTTGAAAAACTCCCTGCCGGTACAGTTGAAGGTTTATTAAAACCCGAAAAGAAAGGGGACCTGCGTAATATCCTGGAGTATCATGTTTATGTTGGTGTTTTAAAACCTGAATATTTCCAGGACGGACAGAGCTTTGGACAGGTTAATGGACAAAATGTAAAAATTGGTGTGAAAGATGGCAAGATCACTGTAAATGGTGCAAATGTTGTTGCATCTATCCCTGCTACCAACGGTATCATCCATGTGATCGATGCAGTATTACTGCCACCTGTTAAATAATTTTTAACCGGAAAGATCAAGGTTAGGTAATTGATTCTCCGGAAACCCCGGTTCATGTCTTCACGAACCGGAATACGAAATCTTAACAATGATGGTTCGTGAGGAGAGGCTGACCGAGAATATTTTTCAAGGTGATTTTTAAAGGATGGATTTTTAAATATTTTTTAGTTTCAAATATGTTCTTTTCGAAAGCAGTTTTTTTAGGTATAATGGGGGTTTAACCCATCGTAAGCTTGTGTATTT
>JBGSHT010000098.1:0-3870 GCA_041752135.1 Chitinophagaceae bacterium
ATTAACTGCACCAGATTTGTTTTCAACTTGAAAATGTGGGAGGGGTCTCCTCTGGATAAATATTAAGTAACCTAATATAATCAAGGCTACTGGGCGACAAAATAGCTAAAAATCTATTTTAGTCGGTCAGCAGTGATAAAATATATTTAACCGCAAGGGAACAAAGATTGGAAATTAAATTTTTCTTTTGATATACTCTGAGTAATCGGGAATGATACATTCATAATCATCGTAGAGCAAGGGAGAGGTAAGTATAAAATCCGCAGTGGCGCGGTCGCAGGCAAAGGGGATGTTCCAGGTTACGGCTACGCGCAGCAGGGCTTTGATGTCCGGGTCATGTGGCTGGGCTTCCATTGGGTCCCAGAAGAAGACCAGCACATCCACTTTGCCTTCTGCGATCATGGAACCGATCTGCTGGTCTCCGCCTAATGGACCACTCAGCATTTTTTTTACCGGGCGGTCGAGGTTGTCTTCCAACAATCTCCCGGTGGTTCCGGTTGCGATAAGGTCATGCCGCGAGAGGGCAGTCTTATTATATTCTGCCCATTCTATCAGGTCCTTCTTTTTATTATCGTGCGCCACGAGGGCGATGTGTTTGCGTTTATTGAGTTTTCTGATCGTTTCCATGTTTTACTTTTAATGCCTCCAAACGGAAAAGGTAACAAAAAAACCGTATCCTACGGGGACACGGTTTTTTTGTTATTAAACCCAAACCAACTGTACGTTTATGCAGACTGCATTTCTTTTATTTTCTCCCGGATCTTGGCTTCAATTTCAACGGCAAGTTCAGGATTGTCGCGCATGAGTTGCTTAACGGTATCCCGGCCCTGGCCAAGTTTATCAGTGTTATAACTGAACCATGATCCGCTCTTGTTGATGATGCCGAGTTCAACCCCCATATCAATGATTTCACCGACTTTGGAAATACCCTCACCGAAAACGATATCAAATTCAGCTGCGCGGAATGGCGGAGCCACTTTATTTTTCACCACTTTCACTTTTACACGGTTACCTACTGCTTCATCGCCGTCTTTGATCTGCGCAATACGACGGATATCAAGTCGTACGGAAGCATAAAACTTCAGCGCGTTACCACCGGTGGTTGTTTCGGGGTTACCGAACATTACACCGATCTTTTCACGAAGTTGGTTAATGAAAATACAGATCGTATTTGTCTTGCTGATGGTGGCAGTTAGCTTCCGCAATGCCTGGCTCATCAAACGGGCATGAAGGCCCATTTTGCTGTCGCCCATTTCACCTTCGAGTTCTGCTTTGGGAACCAGTGCCGCTACTGAGTCGATCACTACTACATCAACTGCGCCGGAAAGGATCAGCCTGTCGGCAATTTCCAGTGCCTGCTCGCCATAATCAGGCTGGGAGATCAGGAGATTATCCACGTCAACACCTAATTTCTGCGCGTAAGCGCTGTCGAATGCATGTTCAGCATCTATAATGGCGCAGATACCACCCTTTTTCTGGGCTTCTGCTATCACGTGCGTAGCGAGTGTTGTTTTACCGGAACTTTCCGGGCCATAGATTTCCACGACCCTTCCTTTAGGGAGGCCGCCGATGCCCAGGGCAACGTCCAGCCCGATGGAACCGGTTGAAATTACTTCCTGTGTTTGCTCCCCTTTTTCATTCATCATCATGACACTTCCCTTGCCAAAATCCTTGTCGATTTTATCCAGTGTGAGCTTGAGCGCCTTGAGTTTTTCGTTGCTTGACATGCGTATTTTTTTTAGTAATTCAAAGTTATCTATAACATAAAGGTAGGGGATTTTAATTATGCACACTAATAATTTTAGCAGTTTTTACACTAATTATTTTAGTGTTTTTCACAAAAAAACCCTGCTATTTCAACAATAGCAGGGCAGACATGAGAAAACAAAACTATCAATACCGGCTGCAACCGATATAAATTCCTATAAAATAAAGATTTTCCTGTGAATTTTCCAATAACCTTTTCCGGGTATTCAATAATTTCTAACAGTCGTTATTTGATTTATTTTGTCGAATTTTGCACAAACAGAAGAATTATGAAACAGTTGTTCACTTTTACCCTTTCTCTCCTGCTGGCTTTTGCCGTTTACGCACAGGAACCCGTTTCTGCCACCAAGGGTGTAACCTATGGCGCCGGCACCACGGCTGAAGGATATATCCCGGTTGCTGACATCGAAAAGAAAATGGAAAAAGATAAATTCAACGGTAAAGTTTCTGCCAAAGTAGTGGAAGTATGCCAGGAAAAAGGCTGCTGGATGAAAGTGGAAAAATCCGATGGTGAAACAATGATGGTTAAGTTCAAGGATTACAAATTTTTCATGCCTAAGGATATCGTTGGTAAAGAAGTAGTACTGGATGGAGAAGCTTCTATTAAAGAAGTTCCCGTTAAGCAACTGCAGCACTATGCTAAAGATGCCGGAAAATCCGAAGAGGAAATCAAAAAGATCAAAGAACCGAAAAAGGAATTGCAGTTTGTAGCAAAAGGGGTCCTGGTATTATAATATTATCTTAGCGTCATTGCGATTTCACCGCAATGGCGCTAAGTTCGCTATGTTCAATATGAAACATATCCTGCAATTCATCATTATCTTATTACTGGCCAGCAGTTGTGCCTCAGTCAAGATCATCAAAGAAGAAACAGCTCCTTACGCCGACCTCTCCGCCTATAAAACCTATAACTTTTATTCCTTTCATGCTGCCGGTGATACAACTCCCCGTAAAACCGACCAGCGCATGTCTCAGATCAGAAAAGCCATTTCCAACGAGCTCAACAAAAAAGGGTATGTCTTTGCTGCCAATAACCCCGACTTCCTGGTGAACGTTTCCGTTAACGTAAAACAGGATGTCCAGACCCGCGAAAAAAACTCCATCACCGAACCTCCTGTTAACACCGGCCAACCCAGCTATACTTATAAAACAGATGATGTGGTGGTGGGTTATTATAAAACCGGAACCATGGACATCCATGTTATCGATGCCAAAGAAAATAAACTGGTCTGGCAAAGCATTTCCGATGGCGTCCTTGCCGATAAGGAAAGCGATATTGAAAAACGGATGCAGGAAAGGTTTAAACTGGTTTTTGAGCACTTCCCCAAATCAAGGAAATAAATACCTTAACCGCTAAGGCGCAATTACATCCCCAACTTCCTCAGTTTCTTCGAAAGCCCCGGTTCGTGTCTTCAAGAGTAAATATTTCCCGTTTCGGGTACAAGTTCTTTGAAGATGACGCATTCCTTAGCAAGGCTAGGATTTAAAATAATGTCGCCCCGCTGGGGCTCTATTGAACAATCAAATATCTTCTGCAAGAATGTAGCTCCTCTGGAGCTGAAAGGCAGAACTCCAAAACAGATTTTTGAATTCGAGCCCCAGCGGAGCGACATTCTTGTAGATCCACATGTATTTTGTATAGAGCCAAAGCGGGGCGATATTCTTGTAGATCCATATGTATTTTGTATTAGAGCCCCAGCGGGGCGAAATTCTTGTAGACCCGTATGTATTTTGTATTAGAGCCCCAGCGGGGCGATATTCTTGTAGATCCATATATATTTTGTATTAGAGCCCCAGCGGGGCGACATTCTTGTAGACCCGTATGTATTTTGTATTAGAGCCCCAGCGGGGCGACATTCTTATAGATCATTTCAATCAGTTTTATTTATTTGATATTCGATTAAATACGCGGTGTGTCATTGGCAACCGGAAAACAAAATTTTTTCGATGATGGTTCGTGAAGAGAGGCTGACCGAGAATATTTTTCAAGGTGATTTTTAAAGGATGGATTTTTAAATATTTTTTAGTTTCAAATATGTTCTTTTCGAAAGCAGTTTTTTTAGGTATAATGGGGGTTTAACCCATCGTAAGCTTGTGTATTTT
>JBGSHT010000099.1:0-4749 GCA_041752135.1 Chitinophagaceae bacterium
CCGACTGCCGACTGCCGACTGCCGACTGGCTCCATCAGTCTTCCACCAAAAAACAATACACTTCCTTGGGGCCATGTACGCCTACAACCAATGTCTTTTCAATATCTGCCGTACGGCTCGGCCCTGTAGCAAACGTTACCAGGGAAGGAAGGTCGTTTGAATATTTTTTCTGTAAGCGTTGCAGCGCATCCTTTACATCATAGACCAATTGGGAAGTGCGGGCAATGCAGATATGCACCGGTGCATATACGCTGGCAGTCCTTCCTTCGGGCATGGCGGCACTAAGAACCATACTGCCTGTTCGGGCTACAAGCGCCTCACAACCGGTAATGGACACATCACAATCGGCCAGTGTTTTATTGGTGAACTTTATGAGCCCGGCCTTTTGAAACAAGGACATAACAGGCTGTTCCTTGCAATAAACTTCTTTCCAATTTCTTTCGGCGAGTAACAGGGATACCTGCTTAACAAGATCGGCTTCGGTGGTACAATAAGCGAAACGCCCCAGCAACCTGGTAAATTCTGACGCAAATAAAACAGAAAGGTCGTCTTCGGGATTAGGATAAAGTGTTGCCGACATATCCTGGTGCGGAAATGGCAAAGGCACTGGCTGAGCCAGTGCCTTTCGGATTTTTCTTAAAATGTTTTCTTTTGATGTTGAAGACTCCATTAATTAGATGCTTCTATTGAAGTTGGATTCTCTTTAGCCATTTCAGGCTTGGATTCAGACTTAGATTCAGGCTCATCATTTTTCAATGCCTGCTGATTCAACTCGTCAGAATCTGAAAATATTTTCTTCTCTTCAAAAGGCCTTTTCCCTAAAAGATCTTCCACATCCTGTTGGTGCAAAACTTCCCTGTCGAGCAGTGCAAGCGCCAGTTTCTCCACTTTATCCCGCTTTTCAGTAAGCAGGTTTATGGTACGCACATAAGCTTCATCAACAAGCTTTCTTACTTCATTATCAATCAGCTTTCCGGTTTCTTCACTATATGGCTTGGTGAAAACGTTTTCTGTATTCGGATCGTAGAAACTAACCTTTCCCACTTTTTCATTCATACCGTAAACGGTAACCATGGCATAAGAAAGTTTTGTCACCTGCTGCAGGTCGTTTTGAGCTCCGGTGGAAATTTTACCGAAGAAAATATCTTCACTGGCGCGTCCTCCCAGTGTCATGCACATCTGATCCATCAATTGTTCCGTATCATACAGGTACTGCTCTTTAGGAGTGTACTGCGCATAGCCAAGTGCGGCTACACCACGTGGTACGATCGTAACTTTCAATAACGGGTATGCATGCTCGAGATACCAGCCGCAGACGGCGTGGCCAGCTTCGTGATATGCGATGATCTTCTTTTCTTCAGGCGAGATGATCTTGTTTTTCTTTTCAAGTCCACCGATCACCCGGTCAATCGCGTCCTGGAAATCATCCATCTCCACCTGCTGCTTTCCTTTCCTGGCTGCAATCAAAGCGGCTTCATTACAAACGTTGGCAATATCCGCGCCTGCAAAACCAGGTGTTTGTTCAGCGAGTTTAAAAATATTCAGTTTATCGGATGTCTTGATCGGCTTCAGGTGTACCCTGAAGATATGCTCCCTTCCTTTCAGATCAGGCTTATCAATACTGATCTGCCTGTCAAAACGGCCCGGGCGCAGTAATGCTGAATCCAGTACATCCGGACGGTTAGTAGCAGCCAGGATAATGATACCGCTGTCGCCACCAAAACCATCCATCTCTACCAGCAACTGGTTAAGGGTGTTTTCTCTTTCGTCGTTACTCACCATCATATTCTTACCCCGTGCACGACCGATCGCATCAATCTCATCAATAAAGATAATACATGGTGCTTTTTCTCTTGCCTGTTTGAAGAGGTCACGAACACGGGATGCACCCACACCTACAAACAGTTCAACAAAGTCTGAACCAGACATAGAAAAGAAAGGCACCTGTGCTTCACCGGCCATAGCTTTGGCGAGCAGGGTCTTACCAGTACCCGGAGGGCCAACGAGTAATGCACCTTTAGGGATTTTTCCACCCAGCGCAGTATATTTTTTGGGGTTCTTAAGGAAATCTACAATTTCCATCACTTCCTGCTTTGCTTCATCAAGGCCGGCCACATCGGCAAAAGTGATATTGACCCTGGTGCCCTTATCAAACAATTGTGCTTTAGATTTTCCGATATTGAAAATACCACCAGGACCGCCGCCCCCGCCCGGTCCGCCAACCTTACGCATCATCAGAACGAATAATAATCCGAACATCAGTAAGGGGAAAAGGAAATTGATGATCGGACCAAAGAATTCCGGATCATTGATCGGATCAACCGGAACAGGTGAAACCTGCGGGTTGCTTTGAAAATATTTATCCAGGGATTCCTGGTAGTCCTCCACTTTGGAAACCCGGAACGAAAAATGAGGGCCCTTGGAATTATATACATAGGTCCATTTATCGCCGAGCAATTCTTTGTAAACTGCCTGATTAAGACTGTCTTTTTTTATGTAAACCCTTATAACGTCTTTATTTTTTACCGGCTCAATTTTTTCCACGTGATTTTTCGCAAGCATTTCCTGCTTGAACTTCAGATCAGTGATATTGGCAGCATCAGGTGTAACACCCCTGAGTACCTGGTATCCTATAAGGAAAACGGCAACCAGCGCGTAGATCCAGTAAATACTGAAACGAGGGCCTTTTTTCGGATTGTTCTCATCACCATTACCTGAGGGACGATTGAAGCCCGGGAAACGAGATTGCTGTGAATCCTTCTTAAACTCTTCTTGTGACATATGGAAACTTCCTCTTCTTGTTTACTATGAAATGATTATTAACACCTAATTGTTTAGGATTTTTTCTTTTTAACAGGCTTTTTTACGGGTTCTTCATCCTTAAATTCTTCAACAACTGCATCACTCCACATATCTTCCAGCTTATAAAACTTCCGGGTTTCAGGCTGGAAAATATGCACTACCACGTCTATATAATCTACAATGATCCATTGCATGGCGCTATGCCCTTCATGATGGTAGGGATTCTCTCCGCAGTTTTCTTTGACCATTACTTCAATATAATCGGCAATCGCTTTCACTTGAGTGGTAGAGGTAGCTTCGCAAATCACAAAAAAATCTGCAACGGCTTCGGGGATCTTCCTGAGGTCCATCGAAATTATATTTTCCCCTTTTTTATCCTGGATAGCTTTGGTAATGACTTTCAAGATCTTACTGCTCCGGGTGAGACGGCTTACCTTTTTTTCTCGGGTAGCCAATTCAGGTGTTGATGTCAAATGGCGTTGATTTTTGTTTTTCTATATTGAAAGTCGGCTGTACTGTCAATGCTGATTTTCATAAAACAGGACCCCTTGTAACAGGAGTCAACCATTACAGACTCCTGATCTTTATTATCTTGCTCAAAAATAAGGATTAATTCCCTTTCTTTTAACATGGCAAAGCCCGGCGAACCATTTATTGAACTCCTAAGCATAGACAGTACCAACATTTATGCCATGCAGCAGGTACATGCCCGTTTGGCAACTCCCGGCACCGCTTATTTTGCCCATGAACAGTACCAGGGTAAGGGCCAGCGGAACAAGCAGTGGATGACGGAACAGGGACAAAACCTGATATTAAGCGTGGTAATCAGGCCCCCGCACAAGGACCCGGCTATAAATTTTCCGCTGAGTGCTGCCACTGCACTCGCCTGTTATGATTTTTTCAATCGATATGGCGGTGACGAAACGGCTATCAAATGGCCTAACGACCTCTACTGGCGTGACAGAAAGGCAGGGGGTATCCTCATTGAAAATGCTATCCGTGGCGGGGTTTGGGAATTTGCCGTTATTGGAATAGGGATCAATATCAATCAAACCAGTTTCAATCCGGCACTTGCAAACCCCGTTTCCCTGAAACAGATAACAGGCAAGAGCTATGATGCCATTGCGCTTGCAAAGGAACTTTGCCTTTGCCTTGGTACAAGATTGGAACAACTGGAAAAAGGGTATTTCCTGTCCTTGCTTGAAGAATATAACCAGGTTTTATTCGGAAAAAACCAGGACAGGCTTTTCAGGCATGGTCCGGAGAATTTCCAAGGACGGGTAAGATCAGTTACGGAAGGCGGTGAACTGGTGATCGAAAACGTGGATTTGCGGAGGTTTCGATTTGGGGAAATAGAATGGGTAATGGATCATTAATAAAGTAACCACAACAAAAAAAAATGAAGAAAAATTCACTCCATTTCAGCAGCCCTTGCCTCCTGTTCAAATCGGTTGTGGTAATACCCTTTTCGCAAACTCTCCATGGTGTACAGGATCATAAAACGGAAAAAACCATACTGCCTGAATTGCTCCACGTGCTTTAGTTCGTGCCTTACCCAACGGCTGTTTGACCTGAACCTTTCCGCACTGGTATTATGCAGGTGAATGGTTGAACCCAGGGTAAGTGCCACCTGGTCAACACCCAGTTTAGCAGCAGCCAGCCTGGCAAAAAAAGAGTTTTCGCGAACCCGAAATAACTTTTCTTCCATAACAGCAATCGTACAATCTGCATGCCAAAAGAATTGCAGCATAAATAATAATATGTCGTGAAATTGCAAATGATTTCAAATTGCGACAAGGCATGTTTACATCACCGGACAATTCTTGTTAACATTGCAGATGTTTCGGTTTTTCCATTTGATGCTGATCTGTACCTTTTTATCCCTGCCATCCCTGGCCCAGGAGATTCAAAACAGGGATACTGCCGATATTAATGATGTCATTGGCA
>JBGSHT010000100.1:0-6766 GCA_041752135.1 Chitinophagaceae bacterium
TAAACAGCATCCTACTTAAATTCAAACTAACTTGACTTTGCCAACCAAAGCTTTTCCAAAGAATGCAATCTTGCCGACACGCATGGTGCTAAAATGAAGCTTTAATTGTATTTTTAAAAGGTATGAAATGGAATCTGAAAAATATTAAAAACTGGAAGTTAGCAATTCTATTCTCTGCCATATTATCGCTATTTGGTGTAGTTACCAATAACACGCCTACATCTGGTTTTAATATATTTTTGATTATACCGGGTTGGCTGTTATCTTTTAGTTTCCTTTTGGCTGCCTGGTACCTCAATTCAATCATTACAAATCTGTTTTTTTTCAATCTTAAAAAATGGAACCTGGCAAGTAAAGTCATGATTATATTTCTTTCCAATAGCCTGTTATTGATTTTATTCATTCTCTTAAGTGTACTTATTTCACAAACTTTCCATCTAGGGAAGGAATACAATTACCTTTTCCTGGTAGTTAGAGGCAGCGTAAGTATCGCAATCATATACCTTATTCAATACACGTTGAACTTGAACGCAAGAAATCAGTCAGTTTTACTGCAAAATCAAATGCTGAAAACGGAGAATATTCGTGCACAATTTGAGATGCTCCGACAGCAAATCAGTCCGCATTTTTTATTTAATTCCCTTTCCTCGCTGCGTTCCATGATACGCTCCTCTAATAAAAATGCTGAGAATTTTGTGATAAAATTATCCGATATATATAGATTGCTATTAGACAACAACGAAACGGACACCATTACATTGAAGGAAGAACTCGATTTTGTTGAGGATTATTCGTTTCTGTTACACGCCAGATATGAGCATATGATGCATATAGAAACCGATATTTCTTCACATTTACTCCATTATAGAATACCGACCTTTACTTTACAGTTGCTTTTGGAAAATTGCGTCAAGCATAATATCGTTTCCAAAGAGAAACCCCTGCACATAAAAATCTTTGATTCAGGCATTAAAAGTATCTCAGTTGAAAATAATTTGCAACGAATAGTACAGGAAGGGGAGGCATCCGGAATTGGCTTGCGAAACCTCATCAAGAGGTACGATTTATTGGGTGTTCCTGATGGTGTTCAGATATTTTCTGATGAATCCGTCTATCGTGTAAAAATTAAACTGATTGACCCATGAAGGTTTTAATTCTGGAAGATGAACCCCATAATGCACAGATACTGAGTGAAATCATTGTTCAGTTGAAACCTACTGCAATCATTCTTGATATTTTGGAAAGCATTGCACAGGCAGTTAATTTTCTTTCTGGGCAAAACCATACACCTGATTTAATTTTTGCCGATATTCAATTGGCCGATGGCCTTAGTTTTGAAATTTTTTCAAAGTTCAAGATAAAGTGTCCTATCATTTTTTGCACAGCATATGACCAGTATATGTTGCAGGCCTTCAAAACCAACGGAATAGCATACATTCTAAAACCAGTAAAAGAAGAAGATATCAAAGCTGCAATCATAAAATTCGATACATTAAAAGAGTCTTTAAGACCAGATGCTGAAATCATTAATCTTTTTAAACAACGAATTAGCCAAAAGGAAAACTATAAAACTTCTATATTGGTACATTATAAAGAAAGTTTTATACCTGTTGCGGTTCATAAAATTGCCCTTTTCGTAGTTGAAAACGAGATGCTTTATATTCAAACATTCGATCATCAGCGTTATGCTGTTTTTAAACCAATGTCAGACATTGAATCCTCTATTGATCCTTCCTTATTTTTTAGGATTAACCGGCAGGTATTACTGAATAAAAATGCCATAAAAGAGATACAACCTTTTTTTAACCGCAAAGTAATTGTAAAAACGGATGTACGCATCAAAGAACAACTCATTGTAAGCCGGCTAAAAGTAACTGAGTTTATGAGCTGGATTGAACAATCCTAGCCCGGTTCAATTCACCCTTCAATTTGTTCAATTCCCCGGGTTTTCCCTTTTTGACTGCCATTTCTGTCTTCAAATTTGTATTGATAATTTTAAATACAAAGATTATGCAACATGTGGTAGTATTCGTTTTAATGCTTGGCTTTCTGAATAGTATTCATGCACAGGAACCATCGGACAAAATCGTGGGTACTTGGATAAACGAGGAGAAAACCAATAAAATTGAAATTTACAAGGCCAATGATTCTTATGCTGGTAAAATTGTTTGGATATCGGCAATGGACAACAATCCCGGGTCTCAACCCAAGGATAAAAATAATCCAAAGCCCGAACTGAGAAACCGGGATCTTTTGGGGATAGATATCATCACCGGATTGAAGTATTCTTCAGGCAAATGGATAAATGGCACTCTCTACACACCAAAAAGAGGCATGTATGCTGATTGTAAGGTAGAATTATTAACCAATGGCCAACTAAAAGTCAGCGGTTCAAAATCAGGTTTTACAAAGTCACAACTTTGGAACCGGCCATGAGAAAGTTTGTAATCCTTACAATCAGTATCATATTTTCCATTGGTTATGCAAATGGTCAAAAAGTATTTCATTCCCTGGAAGAAATTTGGTTTTATGCACTGGAAAATAATGCAGATAATGCCCTTCAGCAAATGCAGGTTGAAAAAGCCTTTGTTGACCAGAAAACTGCCAGTAGCGCTTTATACCCCAAAATTAAAGGAGCTATTTCGGGGCAGCATAATATGAGTATTGCGGAAACACCCATTCCGGGTGAAATCCTGGGCCGCCCAGGTGAAATAGAATTCGTTCAGTTTGGATTACCTTATGTTTATCAGGCTGGTATTACCATCACAAAAACGTTAATAGACTGGCAATCCATCTATCAATCCAAAATAGCAAAAACGAATACACAACTTAAAAAAGCCGAAAAATCTTTTTACGAACAGACGCTGAAGGAACAGGTGGCACAGGTATATTATGCAACTTTAACGGCTCAGGCTGTGGTACAAAATGCCGGAAAAGATGTATTACTTTCAGACTCCATTTTTTACATAACATCAGATAGGTTTCGGGAAGGACTCGTTGATGTATTAGCATTAAATCAATCTAAAATAAACAAAAACAACGCTTTTGAAAGGTTGGAACAAAACAGGGCGTATCTCCGGGAGAACCTATATACATTGAAAACAATAATAGGCTTATCCGTTTCTGATACATTGATATTGGATGAAAAAATTAACATAGGACTACCTGAAATTTTGGATTCCGTTCACCATAATGATATTAGTTTAAACCTGTATGAGATTCAACTTGACCTGACAGAATTGGAAAGAAAAAGGGCATTGTCCAATTTTTCGCCTAAGTTGGATTTTATATCTTACTGGGGTAAAATTCAATATCAGGAAGATTTTACGTTTTCATTTAATTCAAGCGATTGGCAATCTAGTAGTTATATTGGTTTAAATTTATCTATTCCCATTTTTTCAGGTTTTGTAAATAAGCGTCAATTAAATTCTGCAAAAATATCCCTGGATATTGCCCGTTTGAATTATGCAGAAGAATTAAGGAAATCCTCTATTGCAGATAGTATATTATTAAGTAATTATCTATCGTCCTTTAAATTAACGCAATCTGCTAAGCAAAGCCTTCAAATGTCTGATGAGAACGTTCAGCTTGCTTACCTAAAATATGCCGAAGGACTTATTAGCCTGGATAACTACCTATCGGTGTATGAGGATTATCTTGCTGTTGAAAATCAGTATTACAATCGGTTATCAAATTACCTGATAGACAAGGCTGAAATTTTGTCAAGAAACAAATAAGCGATGACGAATACAATACCTGCCTGGTTGGCAATTGCCATGGCAATCATTTTTTCCGGTTGCAAACAAAACAAATCAACAATGCCATTAAGGCAAAACATCGTTGAGGCCGTTTTTGCAAGCGGAATTATCATTACAGAGCATCAATATATTGTTACCTCTCAGGCAGACGGTTATCTAAGCAAATCGATATTCAATGAAGGAGATTCTGTGAAAAAAGGGCAAATACTATTTCGCATTGCAAATGAAGCGCAGCCTGCTCAACTTGAAAGTGCGGAAGCCAATTACAGGTATGCACTCTCAAACGTCAGGCCTAACTCACCTGTGCTGGAACAATTGATGGCACAAAGGAACCAGGTGGAAAACAAACTGACAACAGATTCGCTAAATTATATCAGGTATAAAAAACTTGTCAATTCCGGTGCTGTAAGTAAGGTGGATTATGAGAAAGTAAAAGTTAGCTACGAAAATTCCCGGCAGGATTTGGTTTCCATAAACAATCAGATTTCGGAGACTCTGAATAAACTGCAATTAGATGTAAGCAATAATAAAGCAAATCTTGCCGTGCAGCAAAACGCTTCATCTTACTACGAAGTAAAAGCCTATGTGGATGGGGTAATATTTCAAATCCAAAAGAAACAAGGAGAACTGGTAAAACGCGGAGAACATGTTGCCGAAATTGGCTCCGGCAAATTCATTGCAAAACTCTTTATTGTAGAAGAAGATATCAACAAACTGAAACCGGGGCAAGAAGTATATATAGAACTGAATACCGAGAAGCAAAAAAGTTACAAGGCAACACTTTCCAAAATCTACCCCTATTTTGACAGTAAGGAACAATCATTTATTGCAGAAGCAGTGTTTGACGAATACATAGGCCATTTAAGATCGGGAACACAACTCCAGGCCAACATTAAAACAAATGAAAAGACACAGGCAATGATCATCCCTGCAGCCTATCTGTTACCCGGTGATTTTATCCTGGACAAAAACAATAAACAGGTCAAGGTTACGGTTGGCATCCGAAATGCGGAGTGGGTTGAAATTCTTTCCGGAGCCAATGACAGTACCGATATTTTACTTCCCAAATAAACAAGCGGTATGGCGCAATCAACAAATATACAAATTGCAAGGGTTTACCTGACTTCAAAGATAGGACAAACCTTTGTAGCTGTGTTAGGCGTAACCTTCGGCGTGTCCATGTACATATTTATGAACAGTTTTATGAATGGTGTAAATAAAACACAGGACGACCTTGCATTTAGCGCCTTATCCCATATCCGTATTTATAACCAGGATAATAACCGTGCATACAACCCCATCGAAAGTCAATTGGATCATCCGAATACAGTATATCATATTCTAAACAGGAAAAATATGCAGTATACCACAGGCATCAAAAGCGCTACTTCAATCGTTTCATCTGTTAAGAAACAAAGTGAAGTAGTGGCAGTCGCCCGTCAGGTTAATGCCAATGTTTTTTTCAGAAGTGGTGCAAAAAAGGTCAATGGCATTATTTCCGGTGTTGAACTCAAATCTGAAGATGAATTGTTTAAAACATCCGCTACCATTATTCAAGGTGAATGGAATGACCTGTTAACGAACAAAACAGGTATTATTTTAGGGACATTGTTAGCCCGGAAGCTTGGTCTCCAAATCGATAATAGCATCAATGTACTGACCTCTGATGGTGTATCTAAGAATTACATGATCGTGGGCATTTTTGAAAGCAACCTGAAAGCGATGGATGAAACAAAAGCATATTTGAATATTATAGCGGCCAGACAGTTGGTAGGCGAAAATTCAGATTATGCAAGCGATATTATGATCAATATTAAAGACCGAAACCAAACAGCATCGGTAATAAAAAGAATGACCCCGATGATTCCTTTTCAAATAGAATCGTGGCAGGAAGCAAACGAACAATTGGTTGCGGGTTCAGAACTCAGGAACATTATTGCCGTTTCGGTTTCGCTCACCATTTTATTGGTTGCCGGTTTTGGCATTTATAATATTATGACCATGACCATTAACGAGAAAATTAAGGAGATTGCCATCCTGAAAGCAACCGGATTTTCAGGCGGTGACATTATGACCATTTTCATAACACAGGCAACTGTTATTGGTTTTTTGGGTGCTATACTGGGTGTAATCATGGGCTATGGAATGTCTTTAATTATTCATTTGATTCCCTTTTCCATTGCAGGGTTAGAAACATTGCCAATATTTTTTCAGGTTCAGGATTTTGTCCTTGCAGTCGTTTTTGGAATATTAACCACACTCATTGCCGGTTATTTACCATCCAGAAAAGCTTCAAAAATTGACCCTGTGATTATAATACGCGGATAGCATGGAAAAAGCAATATCATTAGAGATAAAAAACCTGGTTAAGTATTTTCATGATCCTGAAACATTCCAGGTTATAAAAGGCGTTTCATTTGCCATTCAAAAAGGTGAGTTTCTGTCTATTGTCGGAAAATCGGGCTCCGGGAAGTCAACCCTTTTGTATGTACTTTCAACCATGGATACCGATTATGAAGGCACCCTTTACATAAACGGAGATTTGGTGACCGGAAAAACGCAAAATCAGTTAGCTGCATTTAGAAACGAACATATTGGTTTTGTGTTTCAATTTCACTATCTATTACCGGATTTTACAGCGTTGCAAAATGTAATGCTGCCTGCACTTAAATTGGGTAAGCTTTCAACCGAAGAAATTGAACAGAAAGCTTATGAGAGTTTAGGTTTGCTTGATTTAAAAGGCCAGGAACTAAAAAATGCCAACAGACTTTCCGGAGGACAGCAACAACGGGTAGCCATTGCCCGTGCTTTAATTAATAGCCCATCTGTCATTATGGGCGATGAACCCACAGGCAACCTTGATTCTAAAAACTCCAGGGCGGTGCAGGATATATTCAGGCAACTGGCAAAAGAAAACGGGCAGACCATTATTTGTGTAACCCACGACCCTGATTTTGCCAACAATACAGACCGGATTATTGAGATGAAAGATGGTTTGATTGTAAATC
>JBGSHT010000101.1:0-7158 GCA_041752135.1 Chitinophagaceae bacterium
CCGCTTAGAAAGTCCGCTTGAAAGAAATGCCTTGATAACTTGATGCTTTTCAGTGTCGGTGAAGTATTTCCTCGACTTTTGAATGATTTTTGGGTCCATATTTTACACTTTTGGTGTAAACCTATTTTAGGACAAGACAGAACTTAATATATACTCAGGTTTTAGGGGGAGGATGGTTTGTTTTTTTGCATTAAGTCAATAAAATCTTTTTTAATGTTATATAAGTAATCTTATTAATGCAGAATTTCCCTGACGTGAATCCCAATATTATCTGCCAGTTTCTGCAGGGGCAGGTCATTTGAATCTCCGCCAAAAGGATCTTCAATTTCTTCTGCTATAACTTCAATACTGGTGAGCACATAAAAAATAAAGACAACCACCGGGATCACATAATAACCGAGTGAGAAAACAAAACCCATGGGCATTGTCATCACATAGAAGAAAATGAATTTTTTTATAAACAGCGAATAGGAAAAGGGGATGGGGGTATTTTTAATTCTTTCACAAGCCCCGCAGATATCTGTGAATGCCTGGAGTTCGGGTACCAGTGTCTGCAATTCATAACCATTGATCTTACCGCTTTGATGTAAACGATAGATCCGGGCGGCGAGGATACCGGCAACCTGGTTGGGAAAATGTTTCCCCGAGTCCAGGCTTTTTAATTCAGGATGATCTTCTTCGTCAAGGGATAAACGTACTTTTTCTGATTGCAGGTGCGATTTAAGCACCTGTGCAAATAATGGGATTATACGGGCAAAAAAATGTTTTTCAGAAGGGTCGCTAGGCCCTGAAAGTGCCTTTATTTTCATTGCCAGGTTCCTGCTTACATTTACCAATGCTCCCCACAATTTTCTGCCCTCCCACCACCTTTCATAAGCCGTATTGGTGCGAAAAACCAGCAGGAGTGATATCACAAAACCAAGGAGGCTGTGGAGTATGGGCAGGTTCTTTAAGTATTCCCGGTAACTCAGTTTAAGGTAATTCAGTTCCACATAGGCAATGGCCCATGAATAGAGCCCAATGGCAATCATCATGGGGAAAAGTTTGCGGACAGTATCAGATTTGTGGAGTTTGAAAATGAAAGTAAACCAGTCCTTGGGATTATAAGCGATCACGGTAATTGATTTAATTGTGCTAAAATACACCACTTAACCACAAATTGGTGAGGTTAAACAGTTAGTAGTATGATGCTTTACCAGAAAAAAGGGTCAGGCTGGATATTGCCAGGGTTTCCGGTAATCTCTTTTTAAGAGCGCTGTAGCTGCAGGATCATTTAAGAACATCTCCTTTTCCGGGTCCCAGTCCACACTACGGACCAGTTTAGCAGAAATCATGCCCAGCAAACTCATCGTAGTAGAGCGGTGTCCGGTTTGAATATCGCAAACGGGTAAACGATTTTCTGCAATGGAGACCATAAAGTCATTCCATAGCTCCCTGATATTATTTTTATCAATGGTATGCAGTATCGGTTCCTGGTGAATGATCTGATGATTGGTATTAGATGGGTAAAATGTCCAGCCATCCAGCCAGCCCATATGGAAAGTGCCTTCTGTTCCATAAAAGTAGCAGCCTATATTTGATTTTTCTGCTTCATTGGCAGCATATAATCGGTGTTCCCATGTAGCCGTAAAACTTTCAAATGCATAATTTACCACCTGGGTATCAGGGGCATCGGTGCTATCATTTTTTATATGGCGGGCGGCCGTGGAAAAAATTTTCTTTGGCCCTTTTTCTTCGGTCCACCATAAGATCTGATCCATCCAATGTATTCCCCAGTCGCCTAACTGTCCGTTGGCAAAATCCAGGTGCTGCCTGAATCCTTTCGGATGAATGGAGGGATTATAATTTACCAATGGCGCAGGCCCGCACCACATATTCCAGTCAAGCCCCTCGGGTACTTGCGCATCTGGAATTTTGGTACCTGCGTTTCCTCCATAATGCACGAAAGCGCGCACCATCCCGATTTTTCCAGCCTTGCCTGATTTTAAAAATTCCATGCCGGAAATATTATGCGGTGAAACGCGCCGATGCGTACCTACTTGCACAATCCGTTTATTGGCACGGGCTGCTTTTACAATGGCCTTGCCTTCATTAATGGTATGGCTGATTGGTTTCTCCAGGTAAACATGTGCCCCGGAATTGATGGCTTCAATGGCTACCAGGGCGTGCCAATGGTCAGGGGTGGCAATGATGGCTACCTGTGGTTTTTCTTTTTGAATAAGTTCGCGGTAATCTGTATAAATGGAGGGAGATTTTCCGGTCAATGATTTTACCTTTTCTGCTGCAGGTAAAAGGAAGCGTTTATCCACATCACAAAGGGCGACTATTTTTGTTTTGCCTGACTTTATCGCTTCATCCAGGATATTCATTCCCCACCATCCGGTTCCAATTAAAGCGGTAGTGTAAACTGAGGGTACATGGTGATAAAAAAAAGAAGGCATCGCCAGGGATGCCATGCCTGCTGATGTTTGTTTGATAAACTGTCTTCTTTCCATAAATAGTATTCTATAATTACAATGTACAAAAACTCTATATGAAAATTATTTACCGAAATATGAAAATCCGGAATAAAATCAATCAAAATTTTAACTTTTTTGCCGGTTTCTACTGTTAATCAGCAATCAAACTAAGCATTATTCCCTGTGTGACTGATTTAAATCATCTTCTCTGATTAGATACTGACTTATGTTCGTGTATCAAATACACAGCTAAGGACCATGGATGAGGTAAAAAATATTCAGCAACATACCGGGCCAAAAAACTGGGCCAACTGGGTAATCATCATCCTGGGTGGTGCTGCTGTTTTATATCTTGGTCGTTCCTTATTCATCCCTTTAAGTTTTTCCATTTTATTGAGTTTTATTTTATATCCGATTTGCCGCTGGCTGGAAAGTAAACGGATAGGAAAAATCTGGGCCACACTCATTGCTTTATTATTGGTAACCTTTTTACTTGCATTGGTTTTTGCCCTGCTGATCAATCAGTTCAGGGCATTTGGGGAAGAGTGGCCTTTGCTACTGCAAAAGCTGGAGGATTCTTATGCAAACCTCGGTGCTTATATGGAAAAAGAGTGGGGGGTAAGTGCGGAGGCCCGGGAGAAGTGGAAATCGCAATTTCTCAATGAAACTTCATCACAGGGAATCGGGTTGATCAGGACCACCATCACCTCATCAATGGTATCGCTTGTTTTACTGGCGTTGATCCCGATCTATACTTTTCTGATCCTGCTTTACCGCCACCGGTTGGTCATTGCCCTGGAGTTCATTTTCCCGCATATCGATAAAGCACGCATCCGGGAAATACTGAAACTAACCATCGATACCTATTACAATTTTATAAAAGGAATGGCCATTGTGTATATCATCGTGGGCATATTGAACAGTGTGGGATTATTGATCCTGGGGGTCCCGCATGCTATACTTTTTGGTTTTATCGCATCCATCCTTACATTCATACCATATGTAGGATTAATGGTAGCCTCACTGTTACCCATAACCGTAGCCTGGATCACGTTTAATTCCATCTGGTATCCGCTTGGGGTGATAGCCATTTTTGCTGTAGTGCAGTACCTTGAGGCTAATGTGATATTTCCCTGGGCCGTTAGCCAGAAGCTTAACCTGAATACCTTATTCACCATCATTGCCGTCATCGCCGGTGGTATTATTTGGGGAGCTGCAGGGATGATCCTTTTTGTTCCCTTTGCTGCCATATTGAAATTGATTGCTGAAAAAACAGAAGGCGGTGAGGCGCTTGCTTTTTTACTGGGTAACGAGGATCCGCGATAGCCGGACCATAGTTACTGCTTGCCATGATCTTGCTTGCGAAATGTAAAGTGGCTTCCCTCTGCCAGGGGATGCTGGCCAACAAGCATATGTTCTTTGAAAGTGAGACGGATATCGTTGAAGAATACTTCACAAATCCAGGGTTCGATGCCGATGGTAAAGCTGTTATGCCCTTTTTTAAGGTCGGTGAACCAGCTTGGCCTGTCGCCACAAAGCACAAATAAAAAACCAATGGATGTATAGTCGCCAGGAGGTGCTGTGATAATACCATCGCTGTTCGGTTTTAATTCCAGCAGTTCGCCGGAAGTTTTTAACTGGCATTCCAGGAAAGGGAAAAAGGAAGGGTTGATTTCAGCAAAACGAATGGTAAAATCCTTCTCGTTTGTAATGCTGCTTTCGATGAGTTTGAAATCTTTTGAAGGCCTGGGTTTGCTGTTCAGTATCACCGTGCTGTCCTGCAATATCCAGGTACCGCTTCCTTCCCGGTCAGCAGCGCCATAGGCAAAATAAAACTGAAAGGTGGAATCCGCGTTCAGCCTGAGTACGGAAACCATTTCCATGACCCCGGAAAGATTATAATCCCCAATGACCGTTGACATTTTTGGTTGTTTTTGGGTAAAAGCAATCAGTTGCAGGAATACGAGCAGGGTAAGAAGAAATGTCCGTAACAGACAATTTTTTATTTTGGCTATGGGTGAAGTGATGAAGTTAGACAAACCGGGGTTATATTCGAAAAGTGAAAAAAAATTATACATTAAATTGTTGTACTATTTAAAAACAAACATTTTCAATGAAGTTTCGAAGAAGATCCTTCACCCTGTTTTCTTGAGTTTCAAAGTGCTATTAGGGGAAACCGGGTTCAGGATGACAGGTTTAGGATATAATTCTTTCGGAAAAGTACTTTAATTTTTTTCTGTTGTTCTGTACGCTTTAGTTAGTAGTAAGAAAGAAAAAAGGACAAGTAGATGCATTCAGTTAAGTTCATTTTTATCTTGCTTTTTACTTTGTCATCCTATGTTTGTCATCCCGACGAAGGAGGGATCTTAACAATGCGCTTTAGGAAGATGCCTCCTTCGTCGGCATGACAAAAATAAAGAGCATTTTGTCCTGAGCCGGGGTTAATTAAACTTTTTCGCCCATTAAAAGTCCAGGGTGAAGGATCTTTATAATAAATGTATATTGATTTACATTCACCATTTTAAAAAAAAGTTTGACGATATTAAAATAATTTAACTGAATGTACCACATACTTAAAAAATAAAAAAGCAAAAATCGATTTTATATGAAAGATTATCAGACAGAAATCAAACACCAGGAACTATTACAGTTTGTGCAGGAAATGAAGGAGCTATGCACACCCGAAGCAGTACATTGGTGTGATGGTTCAGATGAAGAGTACCAGGCGCTCTGCAATTTACTTGTTGAAAAAGGAACATTCCGCCGGTTGGATCCGGTTAAATGGCCTAATAGTTTTGCCTGTTTTTCTGATCCCAGTGATGTGGCCCGCGTGGAAGATAAAACCTTTATCTGCAGTCGCCGCAAGGAAGATGCCGGCCCCACCAATAATTGGGTTGACCCAAGGGAAATGAAAGGACATATGAAGACCCTGTTCACCGGATGCATGAAAGGAAGGACCATGTATGTTATTCCTTTTTGCATGGGCCCGCTGGGTTCGCCCATTTCAAAGATCGGTGTACAGATCACCGATTCAGAATATGTGGTGACCAATATGAAAATTATGACCCGCATGGGAAAGGCCGTTATTGAAACACTCGGCAGTGACGGTGAGTATATCAAATGCCTGCATTCTGTGGGCGCCCCGCTGGAACCTGGACAGGCCGACAGTAAATGGCCATGTAATCCGCTTACAAAATATATTGTTCACTATCCTGAAGACAGGGCCATTGTTTCTTACGGTTCCGGTTATGGCGGAAACGCATTGTTAGGCAAAAAATGCCTGGCATTGCGCATCGCATCCGTAATGGCAAAGGAAGAAGGATGGCTCGCAGAACATATGCTCATACTTGGCGTGGAAGATCCTAAGGGACAAAAAACCTATGTGGCAGCGGCATTCCCCAGTGCCTGCGGAAAAACCAATTTCGCCATGCTTATCCCGCCAACAGAAATGCCCGGCTGGAAAGTAACTACGGTGGGTGATGATATTGCCTGGATCAAACCCGGAAAAGATGGCCGCTTATATGCGATCAATCCTGAGTACGGATACTTTGGTGTGGCACCGGGTACCAATACAAAGACCAATCCCAACGCCATGGTTGCGCTGGCCAAAAATTCCATATTCACCAACGTCGGTATAACAGACGACGGGGATATATGGTGGGAAGGCATGAGTAAAGAACCGCCGGCCAATCTTACTAACTGGCAGGGACAACCGCATGATCCTAACAGTGGAAAACCCGTGGCGCATCCAAATGCAAGATTTACTGCTCCGGCATCACAGTGTCCGAGTATTGATAGCGACTGGGAAAAACCCGAAGGCGTGCCCATCAGTGCATTCATCTTTGGCGGAAGGCGCAGTACTACCATACCATTGTTGTACCAGGCATTCAACTGGAACTATGGGGTGTACCTCGCATCAACCATGGGATCCGAAACAACGGCAGCCGCATTTGGCGAAGTTGGCAAGGTGCGCAGGGATCCCTTTGCCATGCTGCCTTTCTGCGGTTATCATATGGCTGATTATTTCAATCACTGGTTACAGTTTGGTCGTAACCTGCAAAATCCACCCCGGATTTTCAGTGTCAACTGGTTCCGTAAAGATGAAAACGGAAAGTTCTTATGGCCGGGATTCAGTGATAATATGCGGGTGCTGAAATGGATCGTTGAAAGATCAAGGGGCAAGGTTTCTGCCATTGAAAGCCCGGTTGGATGGATGCCTAAATATGAGGATCTTGACTGGAGCGGTCTTACATACACCAAAGAAGAGTATGACCGGATCATGGAGGTTGACCGGGAGGCCTGGAAGACCGAGATCATGGCCCATGAGGAATTATTTGCCAGGATGTATGATAAATTACCGAAAGAGTATTTCTTTATGCGGGAATTGTTGTTGTCTTCTTTATGGCGGTCACCGGAACATTGGTACCTCGAGGGAGAAATACATTAGAAATCGAAAATGTAAAATCGAAAATCGAAAGTGAAAGGCATAACCACCGCACCCCAGTCTGAAGGTCTCCGTCTGACTGCCTGTAGAAAATAGAGACCAACAATCAGGTCAGGCGGTCAGATTCTGTGTTAAAATCCAATTTTTTTATTGAAATTATTTTTAATTTTGTTTTTCCAAGGCGGACAAGTTCCAGCCTGTTTAGGGGGGCAGTTTTTTAAACTGCTCCCTAATTTTTTTTAGAACCCTGCCTGA
>JBGSHT010000102.1:0-40829 GCA_041752135.1 Chitinophagaceae bacterium
AACGATCCATCCCTCCTTTATTATCCCGACCAGAATGCCGTTTATTTCAGGTATGGATGGGAAAATAATAAGCTACAGGGTGTAGTGATCAGGGGAAAGATGCCCGAAGCCAGGTACTTTAGTTTCAATTTATATAACGACTATTCCAAAAGCAGTATCGCAGCACTGGCTGATTATGAGATTATCCCGGATGAAGGAGATCCTTCCAGCTACACCATTTATATCCTGCCGGAGTATAAGGCCGGAAAATATAGAAACCAGGTCATCCTGCCTGATTCTGTTCTAATCGCCTCTGTTTTTCTCCGATATTACCTTCCTGTTAATAATATATATGCCAATAAGCCCTTGCCGGACATTTACTCATTCGATAATAATATATTGAAGCCCGCTTTGCCTGGGATCCCCATGGCACCCATGAGTGCAGCAGACATGGCCAAATTAAAAAGCCTGATCATGGCGACTCCCAAAATAATCTCGGGTAAGGAAAGGAAATTACTATCCTCCGGTTCTGCCACGATGAAGGAAAAAGAACCCATTATCTCCAAGGTGATGACCGTACCGATTTTCAAACATTACACTGATCCGAATGCTATTGGGGCCTTCAATTATAACTCAAGTGGCAATTATCCCAACAAGGATAATCATTATATAGTAATGCCTGTAGTGAGAAAAAAAGAAGATGTGCTGGTAGTAAGGTTCAAAGCGCCTACCCATGCCACACAGTTGGGGGATACATCCAAAAACGTACGATACTATTCCCTTAGCCAGGGAAATGAATACACCAATACGTCTATTACCATGCATGATGAACAACTCAAAGTAAGGGATGATGGATTTGTTTATGTGGCGGTGGCGAATGATACAAAAGAAGCAAGAGCCAAGGCAAATGAGATGGGGATAAATTTTATGCCATGGATGTATAAAGACAGGCTCGTACTTATACTTCGGCACATGCTTTCTTCTACAGAATTTAAATTCAGTACAAGTAAGGTTCCTTTATTTGATAACAGGAAACCGGCATTAGGACAGGAAGCGCAACAAACGATCGGGGAATATGCACTGGTTGGGAAATTCATCAGTAAATCATCATGGAAATCTTATAACCGGATTGAACAAGTTGGGTTCTGATGAATAATATTTTTCGATGAGATCCCTCGTTCCTCGGGATGACAGGCGAGAGGGTGAGTAATGGTTGGCATATTGAGGGCATACCTATTTGTTCTACACTTACCTGTCATCCTGAACCCGGGTTGCTCAAAAGGAATGTCGGACTTAAGATGGTAGGGTGAAGGATCTAATATACATCGTATCATAATTCATATCAAATAAAAAAGCAATGAAAAAATTGAGTTTTAAGTTTAATCTTATTTTGCTGGCAACTTTAATAAGTTCTGCTGCTGTATTTGCACAGGGGGATGGCCCGCGATCATTTTTACTTTTGCCTAAAGACGTATGGGCTGTCAATGCCCGATGGCTTGGTATGAACCAGAATTTAAACCCAACAGGTACAATCCTGGTTCCTAAATCTGAAGTAAAAATTAATGTATTCCCAATCACCTTATATCATACATTTTCATTAGGAGGACGTTTTGCACAGCTTTCTGTAATGGTGAATCCCGGATCAGTTTCTGCATCAGCCATTGATGTGCCGCCTGTGATACCCTTGCCAACAACTACTATCAACACTAGTGGTTTCTCTGACGGTTTTGTTGCCTTTAAACTTGGCCTGGTTGGCGCACCGGCGCTTGATGCCTATACGTATATTAAAAAACCCATGGAGTTTTCTATGTTTGCCGATCTCCGTTATTGGTATTCGGGTAAGTATGATGAGAATAAGGCTTTGAATATGGGAACCAATCGTCCAACATACCAAATTGGTTTGCCCATGGCGATCCCATTAAATCAAAATCTTAAAAGAGCAACATGGCTGGAAATTTCGCCCGCTATAATGTTGTTTGGCGATAACAACGAACCTCCGAGGGGAACTCGTGCGGATAAAATTGAACAGGCTTCTTTGTTCAGTTTGGAAACCCATTTGTCGCATAACTTTAATCCCAAATTCTGGGCATTTGCAAACCTTTTGTACAGGTTGGGTGGTACAACTACAAGCGATGGAAAAGAAGATAATAACAAACAGAACATCCTTGGCGGCGGAGTGGGTGTAGGCTATCAGTTCATGCCATTTCTGGGTGCTTATGCCGATTATGGTACTATCTTTTCCGGCGGCCCTACCGATGCCAGTTCAAATATGATCAGGATAGCCGTGAACTTTACTTATGTAAATACTAAAAAACTGAAGGCGGCTGTGAAATAATGGAGTCAATGCCTGCAACTCAAAAGAATTTCTTCTATTCAAAGAGTATTACATAATAAGAAAATTTAAAATAACATGAAATACGGTTTCTTAAAAATCTCCCTGCTGATTTGTACGATGTTTATCCTCTCCTGTGGCACCAGTAAAAAACTGGAAACTGCCAATGCGCAAATTCAAACATTAAACAGCCAGGTAGACGGATTGAATAAGCAGGTTTCAGAAAACCAAAAACTGATCAGTGAGTTAAAGGAAGAGAATATATCCTTTAATAAAGATGCACAGGAATGCCGGATCGTGAAAGAGAACCTTAGTAACAATCTGAAGGCAATGAACAATGCACTGGCAGAACAGGGAACTTCTATAAGAAAGATATATTCTAAAATTGATACTGCGCTGATGAAATTCTCTAATGCGGGCATTGATGTGTACTACAAGAACGGGCTGGTGCACATTGCCATGAAAGACCAGTTGATGTTTAAGAGTGGCAGCACTTCGGTTGGCTGGGAAGGAAAGCAGGCACTCGCGGTGATTGCAGATGTGGTTAAGGATTTCCCCGGTATATCCATATATGTGATAGGCAATACGGACAATGTTCCTGTAAAATCGGGTTACAAAGACAACTGGTCGCTTTCAACAGAAAGGGCAAATGCCATTGTAAGGGTTATGCGCGATGAAAATAATATTGATCCGTCACGCATCATCAGCGGCGGGCGTGCCATGTATCACCCCATCGCAGACAATGAAACAGCTGAAGGTAAATCAAAAAACAGGCGCACGGATATTATCCTGAACCCAAATCTCGATCGCCTTTGGGAAATGACAAGTGCAAAAAACTAATGCTAATTTTTACATGAAGTATAAAAAATTTCATATGAGAAACGGAAATAAATCAATTTGGTTTGCTCTGGTAGTTTTATTAATTGCTGCAATTAATATTCCTGCCGAAAGTTTTGCACAGCAAAAGAAGGCAGCATCAAAAACAGGAAATAAGTCTGCGGCAAAAACCACCGGTAAAGCATCCACAAAAACAGCTGGTACAGCAACAACCAAACCTGCCACAGGCAACGCCAGTTCCAAAACAGGCACAACAGATCGCAATGCAGCTAACGTACAAAATTCAGGTAATAAAAACGTCAGCGGTAACACTGTTAATAATGTAAGTGGTAATAATGTCAATGTTGATAACAGTCGCGGTGATGTAAACATCAACATTGACAACAGTAAAGACATCAAGGTCCAGAATAACCGGAACACCGTTGTAAAAAGCAATAACCTCAATTATTATACAAGGCCCCCGTATTACTGGGGCGGCAGAAGTTATTACTGCTATCATCCCTACGTTTATCATCCGTATAAGCCTTTTTACTGGGGTCCGGTCTGGCATCCATGGGGATTCTTTGTTGCTACACTGGCTACCACGGCTATCATTGTGAGTGTCAACAATGCAAAGTATCATTACGACCAGGGTGTCTGGTATCAGCCTGCTAATAATGGATATACAGTTGTACAGGCTCCGGTAGGCGGAACCGTTACAACCATTCCTCCAGGGCATGAGACAGTGGTGGTGAGTAATACCACAAATTATTATTATGGTGGGGCTTATTATGAGAAAGATGGTCAGCAATATAAAGTTGTTCCGCCGCCGGCAGGAGCTACCGTGCAAAACCTGCCGGAAGGCGGACAGGAAGTGAAGATCGGGGATCAGACATATGTGAAAATAGGTGAAACGTATTATGCTCCGGTAAAGGTTGATGGTAAGGATAAGTATGAAGTGGTACAGGTGGAAGCGGGGTAGAAAAAATTGAAAAGCGAAAGTGGAAAATCGAAAATAGAATACAAAATACATTAACCGCAGAGACGCGAAGGCGCAGAGAAAAATACAGGGGATAAAAAATTGGGGTTTAAAAAAATATAATATTATGCAGCAAATACTTTCAAAAAAAATAGGGCTTAGCCTGGTTTGTTTTTTCTTTTTGAGTTTTTCTTTTGCACAGCAGGTAAGCCAGCCAAGGTCTGGAAACACGGGTACCTGGCGCCTGCTTGGAACTACCCAGGCAAAATTCACTGCGGACCATGATGCCGTTTTTATCAGCGGCCCTTATGATTTTTTCAGGAAGATTAAATTTAAAGTAACGGATGCGCCGTTGAATATTGTAAGTATGGTTGTTCGGTATGATGATGGCGGCGCACCCGAAAAAATAGATACGCGGTTTAGTATCCCGCAGGGAGGTGAAAGCCGGGTGATAGAATTGCGTGGTGGGAAAAGAAAACTAAAATCGATTGAGTTTTGGTATGATACTCAGGGCATCCTGAACGGCAGGGCGGATGTGACATTGTTTGGATTAAAATAGAGGACTTCAGATTAAGTTCAAGTGTTGCATTTTAATTTGTAACTGACGATTTATTTCGTAGGTGTTTTTAATAAACTTGTGTTCTTTGTTGTTTCCCTATGATTTTATTCCTCTGCCTTTTCCAATAACCCAATCGAAATGGTCTGTTTTTCAACCGGTGTAAATATTTATATTTATATTTATAATCATTTCGATGTTACCTTTTATATAGATATTTTGCATTAAATTAGTGGGATGAAGTCAATTTTAATTTTTGCAGTTACAGTAATTTTTGCAAGTCAACTTTTTGCTCAGGAAAAAGAACCCAAAAGTGTTGGTGACCTGGCAAAAAAACTTGCCAACCCCATTGCTAATCTGATCAGTGTGCCATTTCAAAGTAATATCGATGTGGGAATCGGCCAGTATAATGGGTCAAAAATGACGCTTTACGTGCAGCCGGTAATACCCTTTACATTAAGTCCAAAACTTAACCTCATCACCCGTTGGATATTGCCCATTGTTTCACAATATGATATCCTTGGCGAAGGAACAAGTCAATCTGGCCTGGGCGATGCCGTTATTACAGGATTTATAAGTCCCTCTCAAAGTAAATTAACCTGGGGTGTTGGACCTGCTTTTATAGTACCTACTGCAACTAATAAGTTTCTGGGCGGTAAGAAACTTGGAATTGGACCCTCCGTAGTAGTATTGACACAAATTAACGGTTGGACAATCGGTGGTCTCGCTAATCATATATTTTCTGTGGCAGGCGATGAAAATCGTAGCGATATCAACGCCACTTTCCTTAATCCTTTTTTCGGGTATAACTGGAAATCCGGCTCAGGTATAATAATAAATTCAGAATATACACACGACTGGGAAAATGACCTGGATGTTTTTTGGGTAACACCAACACTGACCGCTGTAACAAAATTCGGCTCGCAAATAGTAAGCTTTGCTATTGGGCCTCGAATCCACTTTGCCCCGGAAAGCAGGCCTAACTATGGTGTAAGGGCCGCTGTCATTCTGGTCTTCCCGAAATAGGCAATTTTATTCCTGGTAAAGTTTTGCTGGTGAGATATAAAATTACTAAGTATATATTTATACTTTCTTAGATTGTGTTAGGTGGATATCTTTTATATTCTTATTAAAATCATGATATGAAAAAAACTTTTCTATTCTTTCTCGTATTATCTGTTATTACCATTTTCAGTTGTAATCAATCAGCTTCAGAATCTCCCAAAACGGAAGCAAAAGCAGAAGGTATCGACCGTACTGTTCTCCCAATCAAAGAACCAACCTATCCTGCCATTACAGAACTTGATGCCCGCAAAGCAACAGCCCCCGCAAGGTTTGAAGTTAAAGCGCCGGAGAAAGCTCCTAACGTTGTTATTGTACTTATTGATGATATTGGCTTCGGACATTCCAGTGCTTTCGGTGGCCCGATACATATGCCCGTACTGGAAAAGATGGCTGCAAATGGTTTGAAGTATAACCGGTTTCATACTACTGCGTTGTGTTCCCCTACACGGACAGCATTGCTGACCGGTTATAATCATCATTCAAACAACGCCGGCGCCATCATGGAAGTAGCCACTGCTTTCCCTGGCAATACCGGTATCAGGCCGCAAAGTATTACACCCGTTGCCAATGTCCTTCGGATGAATGGATACAGTACTGCTGCTTTTGGAAAGTATCATGAAACTCCACCCTGGGAAGGATCCGTTTCAGGCCCTTATGACAGGTGGCCAACAGGATCGGGCTTTGATAAATTCTATGGATTTATTGGTGGGGAAACCAACCAGTGGCACCCCATGGTGTATGACGGTACTACACGGGTTTTCCCTAATGTGGATGATCCCAATTATCACTTTACCACAGATATGACAGACCAGGCCATCGGCTGGATGAATACCCAACAGTCACTGACACCCGAAAAGCCATTCTATATGTATTTCGCTACCGGCGCCACACATGCGCCGCATCACGCACCCAAAGCCTTTTCTGATAAATATAAAGGCAAATTCTCTCAAGGCTGGGACAAACTGCGTGAAGAAACATTGGAAAGACAAAAGAAGCTGGGTGTTGTTCCGGCAAATACGGTCCTTGCACCTAAGCCTGCAGATATAAAAGACTGGGATAAACTCACCCCGGATGAGAAAAGGCTTTTCGAGAGGCAAATGGAGATCTTTGCCGGTTTTGCGGAGCATACGGATTATGAAGTGGGCAGGCTTGTAAATGCATTGGAAGAAAGGGGGGAACTCGAGAACACATTGTTCTTTTATATTGTAGGCGATAATGGCTCAAGTGCCGAAGGTGGAATGATCGGGATGTTCAATGAGAATACCTATTTCAACGGAGTCATGGAAACCCTGGATATGCAGTTGAGTAAGATTGACAAACTTGGTACGGAAGAAACCTATAACCACTTTGCCGCAGGCTGGGCGGTAGCCGGGAATACGCCCTTCACCTGGACAAAACAAGTAGCCTCTAATTTTGGCGGTACGCGCAACGGCATGGTGGTGCATTGGCCTGCCGGGATAAAGTCAAAAAATGAAGTGCGTTCACAGTTCCATCATGTAATTGATGTAGCACCTACTATTTATGAAGCAGTAACGATTCCTGCTCCCAGAATGGTGAATGGCATAGAACAAAGACCCATTGAAGGGGTAAGCTTGGTTTATTCATTTGATGATGCCAAAGCGCCGGATACCCGCAAAACCCAGTATTTTGAAATGGCTGGTAACAGGGCTATCTACCATGATGGATGGTTTGCTGGGACCATACATAAAGCTCCCTGGGAAGCTGCACCAAGAAGGCCGTTAACAGAAGATATTTGGGAGTTGTATAATGTGAACGAAGATTTCAGCCAGGCCAACAACCTGGCCGCCAAAGACCCTGCGAAACTGGAAGAGCTTAAAAAAATGTTCCTGGCAGAAGCTGTTAAATATAATGTATTGCCCATAGACGACCGGAGCATCGAAAGATTTGATGCAAAGGTTGCCGGCCGACCTGACCTGATGAATGGAAAGACAAAACTGACCCTGTATGAAGGCGCAAAAGGCATCCCTGAAAACGCATTCATTAATGTGAAGAATACTTCATTATCCATCACCGCAGATATAACTGTGCCAGCAAGTGCAAGCGGAGTTATCCTTTGCCAGGGTGGCGATTTCGGCGGCTGGACTTTTTATATGACGGGCGGCAAAGCTGCATATACTTATAATTTTGTGGGCCTTCAACTATTCACCATTTCATCAACACAAAAAGTGACACCCGGCAAACATACCCTCAAATTTGATTTTGCATATGAGGGCGGCCGTGGCGGTGGCGGTACCGGCACCATTTATCTGGATGGTGTAAAGGTTGGAGAAGGGAAAATAGCCAAAACAAACATCAATACTTTTGGTATCGACGAATCTGCCGATGTAGGGGAGGATCAGAATACGCCCGTATTTATGGGATATCACCGAAAAGATAAATTCACTGGGAAGATCAATAAAGTAACGGTGGAAACATTTCCAGGTAAGTAAAATGTCTTAATACATGCTCTGATCTGTGAAAAAGGTCGCTTCAATGGAAGCGGCCTTTTTCTTTAATAGGCTTTCTGCATTTCCCGGTGCTTTAAGCTTGTTGCTGACTATGTGTTAAATCGTAAATCGATACAATCCCGGATAATAAATATTTGCTTTGACGTGTAGATTTATATTACATTTGAATAAGTGGTAAAATAAGGGCGCATTGTATTTTACGCAATAATTACAGTTAATATGATGCACCCGGGTCAATAGGTATATTACTTTATTTAGCACTATATCAGTTAAAAAAATATTTTAAGAGCAGGCTCTGATTCGTAAAAAGGTCGCTTCTATTGAAGCGGCCTTTACTTTTAAGAGGGTCTCTGTGTTTGCAGCATATTATTCCGGTTAATTAATTTACCCAACTTTGTTTTAAATCGTAAAACGGCACAATCCTCTATTTCAAAAAATGGTTCCGGACTGTCCATCTGTACTAAGTTTGGTACTTGAGCATGGATACCCAAAGAAATAAATACCTGGGAATACGATGGCTGAAGCTTGCCCATTCTATTTACCCTTTAAATTCAAAAGGAGAATCCGTGCTTTCCATTTAGGAAATTCTTTACTAAATAATCAACCAAATGACTGTTTTACTGGTTATAAATTTTTTTGAGCATTTTATCGTTGGAAGTAAAGGTTTCAGCAGCATGAATTCTGGATTTAAAAAGGATATCACCAAAATTTCACATAAATAAAATGGCCTGCAATCGGGGGAAAAATTATTGTTCAATAAATTCAATTCAACTCTTTTTCCATTTCAATTAAACTAAAACTGACAATTATGAAAAAAGCATCTCTTCGTTTGTTATTCGTCTCTTTTGTGATCATTATGTCTGCCACCCGTTGCAGCAGCGGTGCCAGTATGCTGGGCAGCGGATCATCCTTGCTTAAGGGTTTAGCCGGCAATGCCAATCTCTCTTCTTTCACCAGCCTGCTTCAGACACCTGGTTTGGATAAGTTGATCGGTCCAGCGCTGAAAGGCAAATTCACTATGCTGGCTCCGGGTAATAATGCCCTCAGTTCTTTGGGTGCTGACGCTCTCAGTAACCTGACCAAGCCTGAAAACCTGAACCAACTGGCAGGGGTCCTTAAAAACCATATTGTTCCCGGTAAACTGGATGCAGCAGGACTTGCAAAAGGTGGTTTGAAAACTGCAGGAGGTAAAGACCTAAACCTGGGTGGAATTAATTTGGGTGATATGATCTCCGGTAAAAACTTTAATGTTATCCCTGTGGATAAAATATTAAACTAAAGACTAATTTTTTAGTTCAGTTGAGAGGGTGGATTTATCCACTCTCTTTTTTTATTACCTGTATCCATTATATATCTAAGTGCAGGTTTTGATTGTTGAACTGCTTACCTATATTTGTATTGAAAAGCTAACTGTAATTTTTATTTTAGGCATGCAACAACTGACTGACTGGTACTTCTCCATTGTGTTTTTTGCAGGTATCCTCGGATTTGTGGTTGCAGCAATCCTTTTTTTTGTCAATAAGACCGATACTTTTTCCTCACGGTTACTGGCTGCTTTCCTGGTAACTTTTTCCCTGCTCGCTTTAAATTTCGCTTTAATGACGACAGGTTTTTATCTTCGCTATCCTCATTATTGGCGTGCTTTAGGCTGGGCTTCATTTAGTTTTGCACCCTTTGCCTATTTATACGTCAGATCGGTATTGCAACAGTCTTACCGTTTTCATCGGTACGATTTCCTTTACTTTCTCCCGGCAGTATTACATGCCCTGAATCTGTTGCCGTTTTACATCTTGCCGGCATCCGAAAAAATTGAAATAATCAGGAACGCATTGAATAATAAAAAATTGATTACGCTCGAGCCTGAAGGTTTTTGGCCGGAGGGATGGTCAGTTTGGCTAAGGGTATTGGTGGGCATAGTTTTATCAATTGGTCAGATTTTACTATTAAAACGCTGGAAGCCAATCATTTTTGCTAAGATGGAAACGGAAAAACAGCACAGGGAGACTTTTCAGTGGCTTTCACTGTTTTCGATCGTTCAGTTAGTATTCTGGAGCTTAATTATTCTGGAGTTTATTTTTCATTTTTCATCGCTGCCTGATCTCAACTACGTGATTATTTTCACCATTACAGGTACGATTTTATTTGTTAGTTTATACCTGCTCATTCGACCATCCATATTATATGGGCTCAAAGGATGGCTCCAAAAACAAGATTTTCCGGTCTCCCAACCCCAAAATAATACACAGAGCCCTGAGACAGTAACAGGCAATAAGAATTTCCTTTCCGTTGAGCAGGGTGAAGCCTATAAACTGGCCCTTGAATCTCATTTCAGGGACAACTTGCCATTCCGCAAAAACGGATATACCATTGGAGACCTTTCCCATGAATTGAATATCCCTTCTCATCAGCTTTCTGCATTCATTAACCAGGAATACGGAAAGAACTTCAATGAACTGATCAATGAATACAGGGTGGATTTCCTGGCCGAAATGATTAAATCTTCCACAGATCACTTCCAATATACGCTTGAGGCATTGGGTAAAGAAGCCGGGTTCAATTCAAGGGCAGCATTCATTTCTGCCGTAAAAAAAAGGACAGGCAAGACACCTTCTGAATTCTTTGGCCGGAGAGGAGAGTCAATTCCACAATGATCTTGTTTAAAGTTTCAAAGATGGAACATTTTAAACAGGCTAATAAAAGCTCATAGCAGTTTAGGGGCCTAACTTGGCCTTTTTTAAGACTAATTTTCATAAGTCTGCATACAAAACATTGATGTCGAAAATGTTTCGGAATAAATCACAGGGGTATTTTAACGCTTATGTGATTATGAAATAATCTGTCTTTTCGTTCGTGAACCATTTTTCAGGGAAACTTTAACCATTGAGATATGAAAATTAAAAACCAGGGAACAACCATTCTTCTCGTGACGCTGGTTGTATTTACATTGAGTTGTAATCAGCAACAAGGGCAGAATGACACCTCAAAAGCTGATTCTTCATCAACTTTTAAAGGTGTAATAAAGCTTGATGTCCGGGACTCAAAAGCAGATTGGGGTCCTTATACACCCAAAAAAGCACCCAAAGATGCGCCAAACATTCTCTTCGTATTATATGATGATACCGGACTGGCTTCGTGGTCGGCATATGGTGGCGCCATTAATATGCCCACACTTGACCGACTTGCAAAGAACGGACTTACCTATACCCAGTGGCATACCACAGCCCTCTGTTCTCCTACCAGGTCAACATTGTTGACTGGCCGGAACCATCACCTGACCGGGAATGCAGCTATTACCGAGGGGGCCAATGGTTTCCCTGGTGCGCATGGTCGTATCCCGGCACAAACGGCCACTATCGGACAGATTCTGCAGGATAATGGCTGGAGCACATTTTGGGTCGGCAAGAATCATAATGTTCCCGAACAGGATGTTTCCTCTGGGGGCAGTCGGAAGCAATGGCCCCTTCAAATGGGTTTTGATCGCTTTTATGGCTTTATCGGCGGGGAAACCAACCAGTGGTATCCCGACCTGATCGAAGACAATAGTTTTGTTGAGCCCCCATATGGCCCTGAAAAAGGGTATCATTTATCAAAGGACCTTGCAGATAAGGGCATTCAATATATCCAGGACCAAAAAGCAACGAATCCATCGAAACCCTGGTTCCTCTGGTTTTGTCCGGGAGCCAATCATGCACCTCACCAGGCGCCAGCTGATTATATCGCTAAATATAAAGGTAAGTTTGACGCAGGTTATGATGCTTACCGCAAATGGGTTTTGCCGCGTATGATTGAAAAAGGGGTCATACCTAAAGGGACAGAGCTCACCCCATTTAACCCGCTTCCGCCAAATATTTCCGCTCCCGGTGATTATGTAAGGCCATGGGACGAACTGAATGCCGATGAGAAAAGACTATTTTCCAAAATGTCAGAGGTCTATGCCGCCTTTTCGGAATATACCGATGTTCAGGTTGGCCGTATGATCGATTACCTGGAGAAAACCGGACAATTGGATAACACAATTGTGATCTATGGTGCAGATAACGGTGCATCTGGAGAAGGATCTCCCAATGGATCTGTAAATGAGAATAAATTTTTCAATGGATATCCTGATGAATTATCAGAGAACCTGAAACTGTTGAATGTATTGGGTGGACCGGATACCTACGAACACTTTCCAACAGGATGGGCTGCTGCATTTTCAACACCTTTCAAAATGTTCAAACGATATTCTGAATATGCCGGCGGCACCTGTGATCCATTGGTGATCTCCTGGCCAAAAGGCATAAAAGCACGTGGAGAAATACGCAATCAATATCATCACTCAACGGATATCGTTCCAACCTTACTGGAAATTTGCGGACTGGAAATGCCTGATGTATATAAAGGAGTAAAACAGTATCCGCTTTCCGGTGTATCCATGAAATATACTTTTGATGCAACTCCGGATGCGCCTACTCAGAAAAAACGTCAATATTTCGCCATGCTGGGAACACGTGGAATCTGGGAAGATGGCTGGAAAGCTTCCGCGATGCACGTGCCATTGATCAGCAGGGGTAAATTTGACCAGGACGAATGGGAGCTCTATCATGTGGATGTGGACCGTGCCGAGGCCAAAAACCTGGCTAAAGAAAATCCTGAGAAACTCAAGGCATTGATTGCCGCATGGTTTGAGGAAGCGGATAAAAACTTCGTATTGCCTTTGGATGATCGTTCTGCAGTTGAACAGTTAGGTGTAGAACGTCCTTCAGAAGAAGAACCAAGGGAAAGGTATATGTATTATCCGCATACGGCACCGGTGCCGGAAGGGGTAGCCGTTAACGTTAGGGGCCGTTCGTTCAAGATACTGTCTGATGTGGAAATTACCCAGGCCAATGCAGCTGGTGTGATATTCGCACACGGTTCACGTTTCGGCGGGCATAGCCTGTTTATAAAGAACAACAAGCTGTATTATGTGTACAATTTCCTGGGCATAAAACCAGAACAGAAATTTGTTTCCAACATAAGTTTGAAACCGGGAAAATATACTTTAGGTATGGAGTTCATTCGTGAATCAAGCGGGAAAAATGGTGAACAAATTGGAACGATGAAACTCTATATAAATGATAAAGTCGTTGCAACAGGACCTATGAGAACACAACCAGGTAAATTCACACTTTCCGGCGATGGCCTTTGTGTTGGATACGACAGTGGTGATGCCGTGAGCAATGAATATAAAACTCCGGGTGAATTCAAAGGAGGCCATATTCTTGGCGTTGGTGTAACCATTGAAAAAACACAATACCTTGACCTTGAAAAAGAAGCCCAAAGGGCATTCCGGGATTAAGTTATTAATACCTGTTTTAAACCCTTAAATTCTGAAAAGGATTGTCTGCCTGAAAATGGCGGGCAATCCTTTCAAAATGAAAGAGCGCTTTCAATACATTCAGTTGGTGGCTTATATATTCAATTATTAAGTTTAACACGCCTTAGCCGAAAATTCGGATAGAATGAAAAAAGTAATCCTGTTAGTCATAAGTTTAAGTTGGTATTCCATTTCAGCCAGTGCCCAGGATATCAACCAGATCATTGAGTCATTTAATGATACTGCTATTATTCCCAGGGAAGAGGCCCCTCTTGCTGCGCCTCCCATCATGGCTAAAAAATGGAACCAGTTTAAAACCAAATATTTTACCCTCAATTTTGGATTGGCCTTTATACTGGACCATAACAATGTTTATCAGAATGACGTCAATGTTCAGCAAGTTGGCGAAGTGGGCTCTGCAACAGAGTTCAGGGGTGAAAGATTCATGCTCTCTGGTAATCTTTTATTCTTCAAACGCCCATGGAGATATATGATCAGCGCAAACTACAATGGATTGGACGCACCACAGGGTGAGAAAGCATTCAGTTTTATCGATTGGAATTTTGAAATTCCATTTGGCAAAAAAGGTGGATGGCTTACCATTGGTAAACAAAAAGAAGGAGTGGGACATGAGTATGTAGCGCCGGGTACACAATTAATGTTTATGGAAAGGGGAAGTGGTGTGCCTATGTTCGTACGACAAAGAAATATAGGTATCCGTTATTCCAACAGTATTTTGGATCATCGCGCAACTTTTACATTAGGATTTTTCAACAATTACTGGGAAACGGGCAAATCATTTTCTGATAACGGGTCTCAAATAACATTCAGGGCAACCGGTTTGATGCAATACAAGTCTGATGCTGATTTGTTACACATTGGCTTTGGTTACCGTCATTCGGGTGCAACAGATGGTAAGCTAAGTTATAAAGCAAAACCGGAGGTGAACACAGCACCCGCTTATATTAATACCGGTTCCTTCGATGCAAACAAATCAAATATAATAATGCTGGAACTGATAAAAGTAAACGGCCCGTTGAGTTTTGTTGGTGAGTACATGAATAACTTTATTAGCAGCAGCAGTGTGGGTACACCCTCATTTAATTATTGGCAGGTTGGGGGCAGTTGGTTTATTACCGGTGAAAACAGGAAGTACAATAAAAACAATGGTAACCTGGGTAAACTTATTCCGAAAAAGAATTTCAGGTTTAAAAAAGGAGGTGGCCCCGGGGCTTTTGAATTGGGCGCCAGGTTTACACATTCCGATCTCAATTCTGCTGCTATTCAAGGTGGCGGTTTCGGGCGCTTTACAACTGCTCTGAGCTGGTATCCAAATCCCAGTTTACGTTTTTCCGTCAATTATGGAAATGGCAGCCTGGACAGGAACGACTTGAAGGGGAAGGCAAATTTCTGGCAGTTCAGGATGCAGTTTGAATTGTAAGTATTGCTTTATTGCGTTTCTTCTTTTCTTCGCCCTAAATATTTGGTATTTGCTTTAAACAAATTCATTGAGCAGTGCCCTAAAGCTGGGTTCATTTATTAAATGGTCTGCTGATGATTTTAGCACATCATCTGTCGAGCAAAAAGCAAACCCCCTGCCTGCGTGCCTGACCATGCAGGCATCGTCCACACTATCGCCGGCTGCCATGCAGTTTTCCATTTTCACATGATATTTTTCACAGGCAAATTGAAGAGCATGTGTTTTACAAAGTCCATGGTTACATGTGCTCTCAGGGGGTGGGAAAAAGTAGGAAGGCATATTGACTTCTCCAGTGGCTTTCCCTTCAAAAAATTCCAATCGGTTAGCGAGTACAAAATCAGCACCAATTTCCTGCTTGACATATCCGCAAACCAGTTGATAGCTGTTACTAATGATCCCTACGATATAATTTCTTTTTTTCAACTCGGCTACCACTTCTTTAATGTCATCAACCAAAGGGATCCTGCTGATTACCTGGAGCATTTCTTCCATGGTTTTACCTTTCATTAGCCGCCCGATTCTTTTGCATAAAATAACAGGGTCATTTTCTTTTTTTCTTAGATCTGCCAATTGTTCCGTGAATCCATAGGTTTCAGCCATGGAATCAACAAAGCGACCCCGTAGTATGGTGTTGTCCATGTCCAATACCACCATGTGGCGATAGTTTGAAAGTTCTTCTTCAAGAACTTCATTCATTTCGCTGTTAATGATCTCCAGTTTTGATATTTCTGCTTCATCAACTGTACCCGGAAGCAGTCTTTGCGCTTTTGCAATGATGGCTTTTGATACTTCACGGCTCATTTTGCCAAGTGACTCCCAGGGCTTGCTTTTGTTTTCTATATAACCGATATTTACTTCTTCCACTCTAACGCGCATAAGGTACATATCTATGAGTATACCGATATCCACACCATAATCATTATAGAAATCAATTTTTTGGAAGTATTTTTTTTTGCCAGCAATCATGCCGCTTAATGGCTGAGTAAACTTTGACAATTCCGGGTAAAAAATACTCAGCAGGGGCTTAGCTACCAATGTAGTGACCCTTCCCGCATTTCGGGCGAAACTGCCTTTTACAAAATCAGCCCGGTCTTCCAGTATTGGAAGACTCAGATTTTCGATTGTGTTTTCAGGATATGGGTTGATGTCTCCATCAAGAAACAGGATAACTTCATTGCTTGCTTCAAGAATACCTTCTTTCATGGAAATGCCTTTTCCCATTTTTTTACTGAGCATTACACGCGCGCCTGCCTGCGAAGCAAGATTTGCAGTCTGGTCCGAAGAATTATCATCAACCACTATAACTTCTGACACATTTTTGCTCTGTAAACAGAATGCTACAATTTGCGCGATGGTTTTTTCTTCGTTTAATGTGGGTATAATTACAGTTATCATACGGAATGTTTTTTGACGCAAAAGAAAAATTAAGATGCTTTTCTGTGAGAAGACTTTATTCAGAATTTACCAGGGTAATGCAACGCCTGGATGAATGTATGTATTATGAAGATAGTCTTTTTTCTGCTTTTTTACGCAGAAAGGCACATTAAAATAACAATATGAATTTTATATGACAGATTAGTGTTGGATGTATTAGACTGTATAAAGCAGGTAATTAAATTTTTTATCATACATTCAGTAAACAAACAACTACTCAAATGAACAGACTGTTTTTATTATTGGTTTCATTGATGATTGTACCCGGTATAAATGCACAAAAAAAAATAACAACTGTTGCTAAAAGTAATCCGGTTCAACCTGATTCTGTTTTTGCTGCGCTCAAATGGCGCAACATCGGTCCGTTTCGGGGTGGCAGGTCAAATGCAGTAAGTGGTGTTCCCGGAAATGACCAACTGTATTATGTTGGTTACACCGGTGGGGGCGTCTGGAAAACAGAGGATGCCGGAATTAGCTGGCGGAACATATCCGACGGGTCATTTAGTACTTCTTCAATAGGCGATATCGCCGTTGCATCTTCTGATCCTAATGTAATTTATGTTGGTACCGGTGAACATGCCGTAAGGGGAGTAATGACCTCATATGGGGATGGTGTTTATAAATCTGTAGATGCAGGAAAGTCATGGAAAAAAACAGGTCTTGAAAAAACCAGGCATATTGCAGATGTAATTATTCATCCTCAAAACCCCGACCTTGTTTACGTTGCCGCACAGGGAACAGTACATGGCCCCAATTCCGATCGGGGTATTTTCAGGACAGCGGATGGTGGCGTGAGCTGGAAAAAAATCCTGTATATTAATGACAGCACAGGCATTTCTTCATTGAGTATGGACCTGACCAATCCACGCATTTTATATGCGGCATCGTGGGAACATCGCAGGTATCCATGGACGGTAGTTAGCGGCGGGCCGGGGTCTGCCATCTGGAAATCAACTGATGGCGGGGACAGCTGGCAAAAACTCTCGGGCGGGCTCCCTGCTGAAATGGGTAAAGTGGGTGTTTCAGTATCTAAAGCAAATCCTAACCGGGTCTTTGCCATCGTTGAAACAGAAAAGTCAAAATCGGGATTATACCGGTCTGATGATGCCGGTAAAACCTGGAGCCTTTTTTCCAATAACCAGGACATCTGTTCCCGTTCCTGGTATTATATGGAGGTACTGGCAGATCCGGTCAATGAAAATATTGTTTATGTAATGAATGCGCCCCTGATGCGCTCCATTGACGGTGGCAGGACTTTCAGTAATATAAGGGTAGGGCATGGTGATACACATGATCTTTGGATCAACCCTTCTTCTCCTTCAAACCTTATACTGGGAGATGACGGCGGGGCTGAAATTTCGTTCAATACAGGCCGAACCTGGTCAACTCAAATGAATCAGCCAACCGCTCAGTTTTACCGGGTGAATACAGACAATACCTTTCCTTACAAAGTATATGGCGGACAGCAGGACAACAGCTCTGTGATCATTGCAAGCAGAAATAACATGGGGGGCATTTCTGAAAAGGATTGGACCTTTGGTGCAGGCTGCGAATGTGCCTACCTGGCTTTTGATCCAAACAATCCTGAACTTGTTTATGGCGGCTGTTACCAGGGCTATATCGAGGTGCTGAACAGGAAAACCGGTGAGGCCAAGGATATCCAGGCTTATCCAACAATGAACCTGGCTATAGAACCAAAAGAGATGAAATACCGCTTTAACTGGAACGCGCCAATCCTTGCTTCCCCCCATGACCCCAAAAACATTTATCATGCGGCTAATGTGCTGCTAAAAACAACCAACGGCGGTATAAGTTGGGAAGCAATCAGCCCGGATCTCACCCGTAATGAAAAAAGCAAACAGGGGCCGGGTGGCGGACCACTAACCAATGAGGGCGCGGGGGGCGAAAATTATAATACAATTTATTATGTGACAGAGTCTGTGCAGGAAAAGGGCGTAATATGGACGGGCAGTGATTGCGGATTGATACACCTTACAACCGATGGCGGAAAAGTATGGAAAAATGTTACACCGGCTGGCCTTCCTGAAAGCATGATCAATTCCATAGAACTTTCCCCGCATGATAGGGGTACGGCGTATATCAGTGCAACCCGGTACAAATTAAATGACTATGCTTCTTATACGTACAAAACAACAGATTACGGAAAGACCTGGATCAAAATCAATGAAGGTATTCAGGCTGATGATTTTATTCGCGTTATCCGGGAAGATAAAAAAACAAAAGGGTTATTGTACGGAGGAACAGAAAGAGGATTCTATATTTCTTATAATGGCGGGATGAACTGGCATAAGATGCAATTGAACTTACCTGTTGTTCCCATTACTGATATGATCATCCGGGACAACGACCTGGTTGCCTCCACTGCCGGCAGGGCATTCTGGATACTCGATGATCTGGGGCCGATACAGCAATCAACTTCAAATCTTACAAATACTCCTTTGAAATTATTCATCCCGAAACCGGCATATCGGTATGGTGGCGGGGGAGAATTGCAAAGCCTCTCCCTGGGAAGGGCACTGGGCCAGAATGCTCCGGAAGGGGTGATCCTGGATTATAACCTGCCTGAACTATCAGAAACGGATACACTAAAAATGGAGATTCTTGATGCTACAGGAAAAGTTATCAGGACTTACACATCTAAAAAGAACCCGTCATTTACTTCATATCCCGGCGGTCCTTCTCCCGATCCGGTATTGCCTGTTAAGAAAGGCATCAACCGGTTTTTATGGAATTTCAGGGGGGAAAGTATTACACCTGATATTCCGGGTGCCTATATCTGGGGTGATTATCGCGGTAACCGAATACCGCCAGGTGAATATAAAGCAAGATTAAGGGTGCAGAACCAGGAAACCCTCACAGCCATAACTGTTTTGCAGGATCCAAACCTGCAGGTAAACCCAGAAGACTGGAAAACCCAGCAGGAAACATTGGCCCATATGAATGCGAATATCAGCGAAATGCATAAATCGGTTAATGATCTCCGTAAGGTCTCCAAACAGCTGGACCATATGGAATCTGTTTTGAAAGATGCACCCGGTTCTAAAGATATTCTTGAAGCAGGTAAATCGCTTAAAAAGAAAATTACCGACTGGGAATCCGGTATAGTGGAGACACGCATCCAGAATGGACAGGATGTGATCAACTGGCCCAGTAAACTTAACGCCGAATATTTCAATTTACGTATGCTGGCCGATACTCACGATCCACGTATCACACAAGGGATGAAACAAAGGCTGGCGGACCTGGATGCAGAATGGGCAAAAAGTAAGGCTGAGCTCGACGGGTTGAAAAAATCGATTGAGGAATATAATACATTATATAAAAATGCGAACTTTCCTGCAATCAGATATCAATAATATAACTTTCAATGCGATAATAAATCGTCTTTTAACCAGGCAGGCTAATGTCACTTTGGTTTAAAATACTCCTTTTTTTTATTTCAACGAAGGCATATCCGGCAAAGGATATGCCTTCGTTGAAAACCTTTATACTTTCCGGAAAAGCACAGGGCACAACATTTAGCATAAAGTACAGGTTTGCTGACAGCCTGGTCACTTTAAATGAAATAAACCATTTGTTAGCTAAGGTAGATCAGTCACTTTCAGTATATAACCCGGGTTCACTGATCAGTACATTTAACCAGGGCGATCAAGTAATCATTTGTGATGAATATCTGTTGGCTGTTGTGAATAAATCGATGGAAATATGCGGTGCATCTGACGGTGCTTTTGATATCACTGTAAAGCCTTTGGTTGACTTATGGGGTTTCGGAACTTCAGGGAAAAGAGCGGTGCCTTCATGGAAAAAAATCCGTAAAGCTTTATCCGGAGTGGGTTGTAACCAGATTAATGTAGAAGGGTTCGGACTTTACAAAAAACTCAAAACTGTTCAAATAGATTGTAATGGCATTGCACAGGGATATACTGTTGATCTTTTATCAGCATTGCTCGAATCAAAAGGCGTTAAAAATTATATGGTCGAACTGGGTGGCGAGATACGGGTACTTGGTTTAAATAAAGAAGAACAGGAATGGTCAATTGGGATGGAGGGTCCTGTGAAAAATATGACAGGGGAATATGAACAAAACAGGGTGCTAAGGTTAAGTAATGGAGCAGTTACAACATCTGGAACCTACCGGAATTCATTTTCTAAAGCGGGTAAACGATACAGCCATCTTATCAATCCACATACGGGCTATCCTATTGATAACGGAATGGTCTCCGCAACGGTCATTGCCCCCGATGCCATTACGGCCGATGCTTTGGATAATGTGTGCATGGTTCTCGGACCGGAAGCAGCACTCAAATTTTTGCAAAAATATCCTGACGTTGAAGCCTATCTTGTTTATCAATCACCTGATGGGCAACTGGCCGATACATTAACCAAAGGATTTAAAAAGTACCTGACAGATAATAAGTAGTTTTCACCTGATACTTCATCAAGGTTAATTAATTTTTTGATGAGACATTTTGCCTTATTTATAAATGGAAAGGCCGGTAAAGGGAAACCACTTAAGGTGCTGCCATCAGTAAAGCAATCGTTGGAGCAGGCTGGTTATACTTTTGATGTCATCACCAGCAATTTCCCTGCAACCCTGCAGTCATTCACCGATATTATTATTATTGGCGGGGATGGTACTGTAAATTATATCATTAACCTGTATCCGGATATTTCAGTACCCATTGGTATTGTGCCGGCGGGTTCCGGGAATGACCTTGCTTTCACATTATTTCCAAAGTCTAATTTATCGGAGCAGGTAGATAATGCGATCCATGGGGAGGCACGGCTGATTGACGCCGGTCTTTGTAATGGCCGGATCTTTTTAAATTGCCTGGGCATAGGTTTTGATGGAGAAGTAGCCCGGGAAATTAACTCCGTCAAATGGCTTTCAGGCAAAATGAAATATTACTGGGTTGTCATTAAAAAAATCCTTTCTTACCGGTCAGGGGTGCTCGAAATAAACTGGCCCGGCGGCTATAAATATGGACGCAGGTTTATGGTGACAGCTGCCAATGGATACAGGACGGGTGGTGGATTTAAAGTAGCGCCGGAAGCCGACTGGCAGGATGGCTTTCTGGAATTGGTGATCATTGACCCTTTACCTGTATGGAAAAGGTTTTTTTATCTTCCAAGCATCGAGAAAGGAACCCACCTGGTTTTGCCATTTGTTGAAAGCAGTAAGGTGATGAGATTGATGATTACCTCAAAAGAACCTGTAGCCGGTCACCTTGATGGGGAACTGATTGAAGGGAATTCTTTTGAAATTTCGGTTATGCGTAGGCGATATCAATTCAGGGGGTTGCATAACCAAGACTGACTTATCAGAACATCCGGCGCTGATTATGTTGCTGCCTGCTCAATTGATCATCCACATATATCTGGCCCTTATCAAAGAATTTGATCAGCAATAAGCCTGCTGCAAATCCGCCAATATGTGCAGCATAAGCCACTCCGCCGCCACCCGCTCCGGCGCTGCCAACACCGCTTATTATTTGCAATACTATCCATAGTCCGAGCGCTACCATGGCAGGAACTGCAACAACAGTCCGCAACATGAGTACGTTAATTTTTCTTTTTGGGAATAATAAGAGATACCCACCCATAACGCCAGAAATGGCACCGGAAGCACCAAGGCTGGGGATATTCATATTTTGGGGTGACAAAAGCTGGGTTGCAAATACATGGCTCAGGGATGCGAGTATTCCGCAAAGCAGATAAAAAACGAGGTATCTTGTATGGCCCAATCGGTTTTCGATATTATCGCCGTATATCCAAAGGAAGAGCATGTTACCTAATAAATGGCCCCATCCTCCATGCATAAACATGGAAGTCATCATTGTACCCCACACCGGTATGGGCGTGGCCTGAAGGCCAGGCATTTGAAATGTTTGTCCTGTGTTTGGATCCCTGAGCAACTCGCCCTGGGTAATGATGTCAACTCCGGTTAAGATTTCTCCCGGCACAGTGGAGAATGCATAAGTGAATGCATAATTCCCTCCCATCCCCTGCAATAAAACAAAAACCAAAACATTCAGGGCTATAAACGCGTAATTGACTATGGGTGTTAAATGACGGTCGGAATTATCATCTCCTATGGGCATCATGGGCGTAGCTTTTAATAAATGTAAAAGGAAATAATTTAACTGCAAAGTTTAACAGAGCTCAATCAAAATAATCATCGATTTAAAACCAGGATTTACGGGACTTCATGCCCTGTTGCCGCCCGGAGTAACATATACCATTCTTCTCTTGTCAAGTCTATAGATCTGGCTAATAAGGCATCTTTTATTCTCTCAGCCTTTGTTGTGCCAAGTACCGGAATAATTCCAGATGGGTGTTTCATCAGCCAGGCCAATAGTATCTGATCGAAACCTGCTGCATATTTTTCGCCAAGTATTTCAGCAACGGCCATTATGCGCCTGCTTCTTTCATCATCTGCGATACCAGTTAGTATCCCACCGCCCAAAGGTGACCATGACATTGGCAAAATATTTTCCCTGATACATTGGTCCAGTACACCATTGAATAAGGCATCGGTATGTAATATGGAAATCTCTACCTGGTTAACTTCAACAGGGAAATGGGAATGCAGCAGCGAAGTTTGAGAAACATTGAAGTTAGAAACACCAAAATGTAAAACCTTTCCTGACTCCTTCAGCCGGTTGAATGCAGCTGCAATTTCCATCGGATTCATCAGTGCGTCTGGCCTGTGGATCAGCAGGAGGTCTATATAATCTGTATGCAGGTTTTGCAAAGATTGTTCTACGGATTTTTCAATATGGTCCGAAGATGTGTTGTAATGTTTGATCTGGTGTGCGGGCCTGTTTGGCGCAACCATACAAATGCCACATTTGGTGATCAACTGAAGCTCTTTCCTGAATGAAGGATTTTCTTTCAATGCCTGCCCAAACTCAGCTTCTGTGGTGTAGTTTCCGTAAATATCCGCATGGTCAATAGTGGTTGCACCGATCTCAATACATTTTTCGATCATGCTTGTATAATCCCCGGTAGTGAAATGGGCGCCCCATTTCCCCCATTTCATGGAGCCGGCAATTACTCCGGAAAAGTTCAATGTATTTGCCACCTGTAAATTTTTTTTTAAAATATAAAAAAAATCCCGCAACTGCGGGATTTCGAAAAACTTATGAAAATAAATTGAGATCAATATTCATTAAAACGGTCACGGCTACCGCCGCCGCCGCTGTTTCGGTTACCCCTGTAACCACCTCCGCCGCCACCACCTTTATTGTAGCCACCGCCACCACCTCCGCTGCCGAAACTTCTTTTCTTAAATCCACCGCCACCGCCGCCGGATTTATCCTGCGGGCGAGCTTCATTTACAATCAATTTTCTTCCCTGGACTTCGCTTTCGTTCAGGCTTGCAATAGCCTTAAGAGCATCTTCAGCATTTTCCATTTCCACAAATCCAAATCCTTTGCTACGACCTGTTTCTTTGTCGTTAATGATTTTTGCAGAACTAACATCGCCGAACTGGGAAAAAAGGTTGAACAGGTCCTCGTTACCGAGGTTGAAATTCATGTTACCTACGTAGATGTTCATGTTTAAAAATTTACTGATAAAACAGGTGAAACGATTAGCCGCGAGAATGCTCTGAGAAGACAAAGACTGCGAGGTCACATCAGGACATTAAGAGAACTAACTACGAATTCACTAACTTAAAGATAACAGATATTTTTTATAGTTATTGCGCTGTAATATTACTTTTTTGCAAAAAGTGCATCCATTAAACGGCTGTCCCTGTGATAGATATCATCACGGAAATTGATTCTGCCTTCCTGGTCAACCCAGGCCGTGAAATAAACAATGCTTACAGGAACCTGTTCTTTGAGGGTAACAAACTGCTCTTTTCTGCTGTCCATGGCTTCATCGATTCTCGATTCGGTCCAGCTCTTATCATTTCTAAGCAGGTAAATGGCCAGTTTCCGGGCATCCGCTACACGAATGCATCCATGGCTGAAGGTCCTTTTTTCCTGTTCAAAAAGTGATTTTGCCGGGGAGTCGTGCAGGTACATGCTGAAGTTGTTGGGGAAAAGGAATTTCACTTTGCCAAGGGAATTATTGGGGCCGGGCAACTGGCGTAATCTTCCGTCGTACCACTCCATATCGTGACTTGCCAGGTAATTGGGATCCCTGCTGATTGCAGGCATAATCTCCTTGTTAAGTATACTGGTGGGCACGTTCCAATACGGGCTGAAAACGATATATTTTATTTTTCCCTGGAAAATGGCTGTTTTATGTATTTCTTTTCCTACAACAACATTACAACTCCAGATCAGGCTGTCATTCTCATAAGCCAGTAACTTAAACTGGGGGATATTCACAATCAGATAATTCCCTGAAGGGTCATTATCAACCCAACGGCATCGCTCCATATTTACTATGATTTGTTGCATCCGAATGGATAGAGGGGCATTCATTTCTTTCAATAAGGAATTTCCAACAATGCCATCTTCTTTTAACCCATAGCGTTGTTGATATTTTTTTACTGCCTGAACCAGTAACTGGTCAAATACAGGGCTTTTTGAATCTATGGAGAGATCGCCTGCCAGAAATAATTTTTTCCGGATATCCTGGATGACTTTGGACGAATCGCCCAGCTGGTATTTTTTTTTATCGGCTTTAATGGTAAGCCATGTTCCTTTTTTCTCAATTTCCCTGAAACGATTCAGGTATTTTTTCAGCAGGTTATACTGAAAGTAAACCGGTTCGGGAATCATTGCTGAATCCTCCTTCTCATGAAGTAAAGAGTCCAGGAATTGATTGTAATCTATTTTTTTCCGGGGAACATACCATTGCATTTTTTTTGATTCAGATTCAGGAATTCCTGTCCAAACTTTTCGGGCGTAGGCAAAGTATTGAGCGGTCATCATTAGTTCCTTTTCCGGATCCAGCGATTGCAATAAAGATAAACTGTCTTCCCCGCCCATAATACTCATATAATTGTTTAAGTAGGGTTGTTGGCGTGGCAACCCTTCTTCTTCAATATGCAGAATCCTGTTATAGAGATCAGCAGATTGTTCGATCAGCCCTTCATTATCAAACCATGCGTAGGCGTAGTTCCTGTTTTTGTAAAACGATAAAAGTTCTTTTCGGAAAGTACCCAATGAGTCGTATTTTTTAAGAAAGGCAGGAATGGCAGCACTGTCGAAACTGAGGATTGTCTGTGCGCTGAAATTTCCAGGCAGGGATAGGTCCTGCTGCGTTTTAGGTGAAGGAATAGTGTCTTTAATCTTATTTTGCTGTTCTGTGCAGTTTCCACTGCAGGAATGTATCGCCCAACATAGCAAACCAAGTAATATCAAACGTAAAAGGGGAATCATCTAATTGGTGATTGTTACGAAAATAAAAAAACCTCCCGATCAGGAGGTTTTTTTATTTATTGAAGTGCTTTTAATTATTCTGCAACAATTTCGAGTTCAACTTCAGTTTCATGTCCATTGCCGAAATCAACCCTGGCTTTGAAATTACCCAGTTCTTTGATCTCATCGAGCAAATGGATGCGGCGCCGGTCAACTTCATATCCTTTTTGTTCGCGGATAGCCCGTGCAACCTGAACATTGGTTACGCTGCCGAAAATCTTACCGGATGTACCCGTTTTAGCACCGATCTTAACAGTTCCTTCCTTCAGTACTTCGATCACTTTATTGATCTCGGCCATCATTTTGTCTTCTTTCTTCTTGATCTGCTTGAGCCTTTCCTGTAATTGCTTCAAATTAGATGGAGAAGCTTCCACAGCCATTTTCTGGGGAATGAGGAAATTACGAGCGTAACCATTTTTCACAGTTACAACTTCATTTGACCCACCCAGGTTATTGACGTCCTGAATTAAAATTACTTGCATGATTTGTTTTTTTAAGTTTTACCAGCCTCCAATCCGCCGCGGCGGACTGTCATCCCGCTTTCAACGGGAATTAGGTTGGAGGTTCTACTTTAAAAGGTCTGTTACATAAGGCAGGATCGCCATCTGGCGTCCACGCTTAATCGCTTCAGACACTTTACGCTGGTATTTCAATGAATTACCGGTAATGCGCCTTGGCAACATCTTTCCTTGTTCATTCAGAAATTTCTTCAGGAACTCGGCATCTTTGTAGTCGATATACCGCATGCCATATTTCTTAAAGCGACAGAATTTCTTCTTAGGCTTCTCGGTTTTAATGGCTGTCAGGTACTTAATTTCATTTGCTTTTGCCATGATTTAAGCCTCCACTGGTTTTTCGAATCCTGTAGAAACGCCACTTCTCTTTTTCAGGTTATACTCGACGGCGTATTTATCGAGTTTGATAACCATTTGACGAAGAACCTGCTCGTCACGCAGAAGCTGAATCTTCAGCTTTTCATTAATGTCGGATGGCGCCAGATATTCCAGAACCCAGTATATACCGGTAGTCTTTTTCTGGATCGGATACGCCAGTGATTTCAACCCCCAGGGATTTTCGTGTACGATCTCACCGCCATTGGCTTTGATAAGATCAACGTATTTCTTCTGAGCAGCTTTGAATTCGTCATCGCTCAGAACAGGGGTAAAAATCACCATCATTTCATAATTCTGCATGTTTCCCTGTATTTGGTGATTTAATAAATGGGCTGCAAAGTTAATGGATTCGGCCTAGCATTCCTGCTTTTCCCGGTTGTTTTTTTTGTGCTTTATTATTTGGGTTAAATTATTGATTGCCAATTGAATATGATATATTATGTTGTTTCTGCTCCCCGGGTATTGTTTAAGCTTCGAAAGAATTGGCTGAAACGGGGCTGCAAAATTGCCATCCTGTCAGCAAATTGTCACTGGCATTGCATTTGACTATGAAGGATACCAACGATAAAACAATTAATTATGCAAAAAGGTCAGATCAGGGTACAAACGGAGAACATTTTTCCTATTATTAAGAAATTCCTTTACAGCGACCATGATATATTCCTGCGCGAATTGATCGCTAATGCTATAGACGCCACACAGAAACTGAAAGCCTACGCATCCTCAGGTGAAGCAAAGGGTGAACTGGGCGAATTGCGAATTGATATAAGCCTCGACGTTGAGGCTAAAACACTGACCATCGCTGATAAGGGTATCGGTATGACGGCAGAAGAAGTGGATAAATATATTAACCAGGTGGCATTCTCCAGTGCGGAAGAATTCCTGGAAAAATATAAAGGCCAAAACGAAGCCAATATCATTGGACACTTCGGGCTTGGTTTTTACAGCGGCTTCATGGTCAGCGACCAGGTGGAAATATTCTCCCTGTCTTATAAAGAAGGCAGCAAGGCTGTAAGATGGGAATGTGACGGAAGCCCGGAATATATGCTTGAAGAAACAGAAAAGAATGAACGGGGAACCGATATTGTTTTGCATATCAACAAAGACAGCGAAGAGTTCCTGGATGCCATCCGGATTCGCTCGATCCTGGATAAGTTCTGCCGTTTCCTCCCAATACCAATTTATTTTGAAGGACAACAGATCAATAATACAAACCCTGCCTGGGTGCGCAAACCTTCGGAGCTGACTGCTGAAGACTACCAGAATTTTTATAAGGAACTATATCCTTACAACGAATTACCCCTCTTCTGGATCCACCTTAATGTGGATTATCCATTTAACCTCACCGGAATTTTATATTTCCCGAAAATCAAACAGAGCTACGAAATTCAAAAAGATAAGATCCAGCTCTACAGTAACCAGGTCTTTGTAACAGATGAAGTAAAAGACATTGTTCCGGAATTTCTGATGCTGCTGCAGGGCGTAATCGATTCGCCGGATATTCCGTTGAATGTTAGCCGCAGTTACCTGCAGGGTGATCCAAATGTAAGGAAGATAAATAGTCACATCACTAAGAAAGTAGCTGATAAACTGGAAGAGATTTTTAATAATGATCGTACCGCTTTCCAGGAAAAATGGGAGAGCCTCGGCCTGTTTGTGAAATATGGTATGATGACGGATGACAAATTCAGGGAGAAGGCCGACAGGTTCCATATCATGCAGGATGCCTTAACCGGTGAATATTATACCTTATCGGAATACCGGAGTGCAACAGAAGCGATTCAGAAAAACAAGGAAGAGAAACTCGTCATTTTATATACTACAGACCCGGTTCAGCAGGACAGTTATATCCGGGCTGCAGATAAAAAAGGGTACAAGGTTGTTAAACTCGAAACCATTGTGGATGCATCTTTCATAAACCAGATGGAAACAAAATGGGAGCATATCCATTTTACCAGGGTTGATGCTGATATAACCGATAACCTCATTGATGCTCAGGAGGCCGCAGAATCTGTTCTGTCTGCTGCTGATGCGGAGAAACTCAAGGGATTATTTGATGTTCCTGTTAACGGCCTGCAGGTGTCCGTAGAGGTTAAAGGATTAAGCGTTGATGCCCCACCGGTAGTGGCAACAAGGCCGGAATTTATGCGCAGGATGAAAGATATGGCTGCTATAAGCGGGCCGATGGGCAGTTTTTACGCCAATATGCCTTATGAGGTAACGCTTACGGTCAATGGCAACCATCCTGTGTTCGACGGGATACTGCATAACGGCAATGTACAACTGCAGAAAATGCAGGTGCGCAATCTCGCCGACCTTGCATTGCTTTCACAAGGATTACTTAAAGGTGCCGACCTTACTGCATTTATCACACGCAGTGTGGAACTAATGGGTGGAGAAGAGAAATCAGTTATTGCGGAAAAGGCCGGATAATAAAATTTTCAGGTGACAGACCCTGGTTGATTATGTTGATGGCCGGAGGTCTGTTACCTTGAGTTGCAGTTTTTTCTCATTGTTCCATTCGTTTTCATCTATTGTAAAAACAAGGTCAACGGGGTGTTGATTTTCGAGCATGCTGAATTTATCCGCGAGGTTGAATCCAATGCCGGTAAATGAGGTGCCATTATGACTAACCGAAAATCGGATATGTTTTTCTTTAACGATTTTTGACCTGCCATCGTTTCTTACGCCTCTGGCTATAAAAACAGGCATGTTATTTTCGGGGCCAAAGGGCTCCATCCGGGTCAATATCCTGAAAAAAGCTGGTGTGATATCATCGAAATTCAGTTCAGCGTTAATGGTGAGTTCAGGTGTGAAAAATTCGTCTGCCACAGTAGCTGATACAATTTCTTCAAACCTTTCTGCAAATGCAAAAACGTTATCCGGTTTCATGGTCATACCTGCTGCAAAATAATGTCCGCCAAAACCAAGCAACAGGTCCTGGCATTGATGAAGACCTTCATGTATATTAAATCCCGGAATGCTTCGGGCACTCCCGGATACAACTTCTCCGCTTTTGGTGAGTACAATTGTAGGCCTGTAATAATGTTCCATTAACCTGCTTGCAACGATGCCAATGACGCCTTTGTGCCAGTGAGGTTGATAAATAACTGTTGACTTCCTGTTTTCCAGTAAGCTGTCTCCCTGTATGATGGCTAATGCCTCACCTGTAATGCTTGAATCTGCTTCCCTGCGGTCGGTATTGTCGTCATGCAGCATTTGGGCAAAAGCTGTGGCTTTGTCCAGGTCCTGCTCGATGAACATTTGGATAGCCTTGCGGGCATCATCCATCCTGCCTGCTGCATTTACCCTTGGAGCAATGATGAAAACCACATTATTGATATTAAGGGGCTTTTGAGCTTTACTCAGATTGATCAGTGCCTTGATTCCGGTTGAAGGGTTTTCGTTTATTTGCTTCAGGCCATAGTAAGCCAGTATCCTGTTTTCTCCTGTCATGGGGACGATATCCGCTGCAATGGCAGTAGCAACAAGATCAAGATAATACCAGGTCTCTGTTTCGGGTATCGATAACCGTTGTGCAAGTGCACATATCAGTTTAAAGCCAACGCCGCAACCGCAAAGTTCTTTGTAAGGGTAAGGGCAGTCTGTTTGTTTGGGGTTAAGGATCGCAATGGCCGGAGGCAATATTGCCCCGGGAAGGTGATGGTCGCAGACTATAAAATCTATTCCCAGGTTTTTTGCGTGTTGAATGAGTTCTGCAGATTTAATTCCGCAATCCAGCGAGATTATCAGTCCTGCTTCATGTTCTTTGGCATACTCAATTCCCTGCAGGGAAATGCCATATCCCTCTTTATACCGGTGTGGTACATAATAATCAACCATTTCCGGTGTATATATCCTGCATAGGAACTGGTACATGCAGGCAACGGAAGTTGTGCCGTCCACATCGTAATCTCCATAAACAAGTATGCGTTCCCCTGCTAAGATGGCTTGCCTGATTCTATCAACGGCAAGGCCCATATCTTTCATCAAAAAGGGGTTATGCAGTTCAGACAATTGAGGTTTGAAATATGACCTGGCATCTTCAAAACTATAAATACCTCTTTGTACAAGTATGCTGCAAATGACCGGGCTTATTTGTAAGGCTGTTTGAAGTGCTGTTACTTTTTCCTGATCTGTTTGTTCAATAATCCACCGCTTCTTCATTTCTTTACCACTTATTTTTTCCGGTCAGTCGTAAATCTTACAAGGTCTTCCAGTGTCTGTCTTACCTGACTTTCAGGGAATTCATGAATAATGGATAATGCCTTATCCCGGTATTCGTTCATTTTTTGTTCGGCATACGTAATGCCCCCTGCCAATTGGACCTTATTGATTATGAAGGCGATCTTTGATTTGATCCGGTTTTGATTTTTAATGATGTAAATTAACTCCCTTTTGGTGGCTTTGTCGGCTTTTGAAAGGGTGTATATTAACGGCAAAGTGAGTTTTTTTTCCTTGATATCGTTTCCTGTGGGTTTTCCAACATCATCGGTGCCATAATCAAATAGATCGTCTTTGATCTGAAACGCAATTCCAACCCATTCACCAAACTGCCTCATTTTTTCAGCCATTTCATCATTGTTTGTTGCGGAAAATGCACCCGCTGAGCAGGCAGAGGCCAGTAAAGAGGCCGTTTTGCCCCTGATGATGGTGAAATAGGTTTCCTCGTCAATGTTCAGGGAACGGGATTTTTCCATTTGCAACAGCTCTCCTTCGCTCATTTGTTTAACCGCCCTTGACATGATCTGTAAAATGGTGAAATCATTGTTATCCAGGGAGAGGAGCATGCCTTTTGCCAGCAGGTAATCACCCACAAGAACAGAAATCTTTGTCTTCCAGAGGGCGTAGATCGAGAAAAAGCCTCTTCTTTCGGCAGATTCATCCACTACATCGTCGTGCACAAGGCTTGCGGTATGCAGCAATTCCACTAATGAAGCTGCCCTGTAAGTGGCATCTGTGACCTGTCCTGTTAATTTGGCACTGAGGATTACAAACATGGGGCGGAGTTGTTTGCCCTTTGTGCGTACAACATAGCGCATGATCCTGTCCAGGAGTGGTGTATGGCTTTTAACGGAATCCTTGAATACGGCATCGAATACCCGTAATTCTTCCGCGATAATGTCAGTTGAAAGTTTCATGAATTAGCTACGAACTTAAGGATAAATCGGGGCAACTTTTTGTATAATCCTTCAGATAAGACAAAAATCCTATGAAATGAAAGCCTGTAAATAGTTTGACAAAAAATTTGCCATTTAAAGTTCGTTTAATATTTTTGCAACTATTCCGTATATCCCTGAGCTACCTCTCAAAGTCATAAATAAATCATTTCTAATCAATTCTAACATTATGTCAAGCAAAAAGTACTCATTTTTAGTAGGGTTAATTGCGTTGGTGGCTTCCTTTGGGGCGTCAGCTCAGGTAACCCCAGCCGGTAGTTATAACTGGAGGGACTCCTCTGTTATACCTGCTAAGAGGGCACCTCAGCATAACGAGTTCATGAACAATCAGTATTATTATCCTGCAAAACCACGTAATCAGTGGGAAATAGGTGCTAAAGTTGGTACTTTCAATATTTTTGGTGATGTTCCATCCAATATGTTTAACCTTGGATTTGGAGCACACGTGCGTAAATCTTTAGGCTATGTCTTCTCCCTGCGTTTGGAATATATGCATGGTACAGGCAAAGGACAGCACTGGCAGCAGGCAAATAACTACGGTAAAAACCCGGCATGGAGTAACAGGGGTGCTTTTACCGGACAATATTCCCCTAATGCAGTAGATGCATCAGGCAACAGGGTTCCTGCAGCAGATGTTATCTTTTACAACTATAAAACGAATATGAATGACCTTGGACTTCAGGGTCTCTTTTCCCTGAATAACATTCGGTTTCACAAAGCCAAAAGCAGTGTAAACTTTTATGCACTGGCAGGTGTAGGTATTTCCTGGTATGAAACAAATGTGAATGCATTAAATGGTAACGTTAAGTACGATTACTCTAATATCACATCAAACCAAATCTATAAAAACAGAAGTGATATTAAGAGTGCCATCCGCGATTTACAGGATGATTCATACGAAACTCCCGCTGAATCATATGGCGATAACAGGATGAAATTGTTTGGAAAAACAGCCCGTCCTACAGCTACTGTTGGTCTTGGTGTTGCCTTCAAAGTAAGTCCAAAAATAAATATAGCCATTGAAAACAGGTATACAGTCACCGGAGATGACCTCTTAGATGGTCAGCGTTGGCAGGAATCTGCATTTGGTGATGCAGTGCTTACCCGCAGCTTTGACACTTACAATTTTCTCTCCGCAGGCTTGAATTTCAACCTGGGCAAGAATTCTGTTGAGCCTCTCTACTGGCTGAACCCATTGGATTTCGCTTACAGCGAACTTAACTCGCCAAAGCGCATGAAAATGCCTAAGCCTGTACTTGATGACGTTGATGGTGACGGTGTTACTGATCAATTTGATAACGAACCCAATACACCTGCAGGTGCTCCTGTTGATTCTCATGGTGTGAGCAAGGATACGGATGGTGACGGTGTTCCTGACTTCAAGGACAAGCAACTTATTACGCCTACAGAATGCCAGCCTGTTGATGCAGATGGTGTTGGTAAATGCCCGGATCCTGCATGCTGTTCTGAAATGATGGCTAAAAAATCAACAGAATGTGCAATCGGCGACTTACCAAGCATTTCTTTCAAAGGAAATTCTGCTGCTGTAAGTAAAGATGCTGAAGCTGTTTTAGCCACTGTTGCAGACCGTATGCGTAATAACCCCAGCTGCAAAATTGTAGTATCAGGATATGGCGAACCTTCAAAAGCTAGCCAGCAGTTAAGCTGGGACAGGGTAAATGCTGTGATCAACTATATGGTTGATAAGCAAGGTATCAGCATCGACAGGTTTGTGTTCCGTTTCGGCCAATCAGAAGGCGATCCTAATACAGTTGACCTTCGTGCTGCATCAGAAGGTGAAGAAGGACCAAACACAGTTCCTGCCCCTCACCCGAACCTGCGCAAGAAGAAGTAGTTGAATTATTAGAAATAAATTTCAAACCGGGACTCCCGAACAGAGGGTCCCGGTTTTTTTATATGTTTCTTAACGCCATTTGAAGCTCAGGCGAGTTATTTTTAAGGAATGGATCAGGAAAAATCCTATTTTTGCACGCTTTATGAAGATGAGACTTCTATTTATTGTCATAGCCTCCCTTTTGGTAGTTTCCTGCTCCAAATACAGTAAAGTCCTCAAGAGTGTGGACTATGACTACAAATTGCGGATGGCAGAGCAGTATTATGCCAAAGAAAAATATCGTCAGTCACAAACATTATATGAAGAGTTGTTTCCTATTTTTAAAGGAACGCCTCAGTTTGAGGACCTTTACTATAAATATGCTTACTGCCATTACTATACTGGGGATTATATGAATTCCGAGAATTTGTTCAAAGGCTTTCTGGAAGTCTTTTCTAATAGTCCCAAGGCAGAAGAAATAGAATATATGCAGGCTTTCAGCTTTTACAAGCAATCACCAAGGCCGGAATTGGATCAGACAAATACCATAAAAGCAATGGGGATGATGCAGGTTTATATTAATACCCACCCTGGCTCCCCTCGCAATAAAGATGCGGAAGAGATCATTGAAAAATGTCTTAAGAAGCTGGAAGCCAAGGAATACAGTGCCGCACAACTTTATTATAACCTGGGTCAATTCCGTGCTTCGGCACTGGCATATAATACTTTAATTAACAATTTCCCGGATTCACCTAAGGCTGATGAATATAAGTTGATGATTATCAAGTCTTTTTATAAATTTGCCGCCAATAGTATCGAAGAACGCCAGCCAGAGCGTTATGAAAGGGTAATTACGGAGGTGCAGGATTTTCAGGATCGGTACCCGGAAAGTAAATTATTGAAAGAAGCAGAACGTTATTTAACTTTATCCCAAAATAATATAAAAGAATTATCAAAATGAGTAGGTTAAGACGCCAAATAGGAAGCAGCCTGAGTAATGTAGTGGATACAAAAGACATGAACGTGATCAAAAGTAAAACGGGAAATGTTTATGAATCCATTGCAATTATCTCAAAAAGGGCTAACCAGATCAACATAGCTTTGAAAGAAGAATTGCATAATAAACTCGAAGAATTTGCCAGTCATACAGACAGCCTGGAAGAAATTCATGAGAATAAAGAGCAAATCGAAATTTCCAAGGCTTACGAAAAAATGCCAAACCCTGCACTACTGGCAACCCAGGAATTCCTGGATGACAAAGTTTATTTCCGTAAAAACGAAGAAGACCTGTTCAGCTGATAGTTTGAACTTTTGGTGTTCATTAAGATAGTGGAGGCGACAATTTTTCTTATTGTCGCCTTTTTTATATAGCGTAAATTGAGCGAAAGCTTGGCTAAATAAAAATCATGTTGACAGGAAAAAAGATAATTCTGGGTGTTACAGGCAGCATTGCTGCGTATAAATCAGCATTACTGGTCAGGCTATTGGTGAAGGAAGGCGCTGAAGTAAAGGTGATCATGACTCCCGCTGCAAAAGATTTCATCAGTCCGCTTACCCTTGCTACCTTATCTAAAAACCCGGTGATCATAGATCTTTTCGAAGGAAACCAATGGGCTGATCATGTAAGACTTGGGCGCTGGGCAGATATTATGCTAATTGCTCCACTGAGTTGTAATACATTAGCTAAAATGGCGTCAGGAGCCTGCGACAATTTACTGATGGCAGTTTATTTATCGGCAACCTGTCCGGTGATAGTTGCACCTGCCATGGATGAAGATATGTGGAAACATCCTGCTACAAAACTGAATCTCCAGACAATTATTTCTTATGGCAATGAAGTGATTCATGTTAGTTCGGGTGAACTGGCCAGTGGATTATTTGGCGAAGGAAGAATGGCTGAGCCCAATGAAATCATGGATTATCTGTCTGCACAGCTATTCAAAAAAGGGGAGTTGGCCGGGAAAAAAGCACTGGTAACAGCCGGCCCAACCTATGAATCCATTGATCCTGTAAGGTTTGTGGGAAATTATTCCACTGGGAAAATGGGCATTGAAATTGCAAGAAACCTGCAGGCGAGAGGTGCAGAGGTACACCTGGTATTAGGGCCTGTAAGTCAGTCTGTATCCCTTCAGGGAATTGATGTCACACATGTACGTTCGGCAGATGAGATGTTCGAAGCTTCAATGTCGATATTCCCATTCATGGATATAGCGGTAATGGCTGCAGCGGTAGCAGACTATACGCCCAAAGAGAAAGCTACGGAGAAGATAAAGAAGAGTGATTCAGAATGGTCACTTTCGTTTATTCGTACCCGTGATATACTTAAAAGCCTTGGAGGAAAAAAGAAGGGCCATCAGTTGCTTGTGGGTTTTGCGTTGGAAACACAAAATGAAAAGGAGAATGCACTGTCCAAATTATCATCCAAAAATGCGGATATGATCGTACTTAATTCACTTAATGATCCGGGGGCGGGATTTGGGCACGATACCAATAAAGTTTCCATTTTTGATAAGGAAGGTCATTCGTGGTTTTTTGATACAAAATCAAAAAAGCAAGTGGCGCAGGATATTGTTGACCTGATCATAAAGAAGACAAATGCGTAAATTAAGAACATTATTATTCGCAATAATTTTATTTTGCCTGGAAATAAATGCTGCTTATGCCCAGGAGTTGAATGCCAGGGTTACTGTACTTTTTAGCCAGGTCAGTTCACAAGTTGACAGGAAGGTTTTTCAAACCCTGCAGACTTCACTGAGTAATTTCCTGAATAAGAGAAAATGGACAACAGATGCTTTTGAAGCCACTGAGCGCATCGATTGCAGTTTCCTGATCAATCTGCAATCTATAGTTGAGCCGAATGTATTCCAGGCTACTCTTACAGTGCAGGCGGCAAGACCTGTATTTAATACCACCTATGTATCACAGTTGATAAATTTTCAGGATAATGATTTTATTTTCAGGTATGTGGAATTCCAGCCGCTGGAGTTTAACGAAAACAGGGTTTCCGGTGCCGAGCCACTTGCATCAAACCTCACAGCTGTTCTGGCTTACTATGTAAATATTATTCTTGCGCTGGATTATGATTCTTTTTCGCCCCGGGGCGGTGATCCGTATTTTCAAAAAGCAATGAACATAGTGAACAGCGCATCAGATGGAAGGGGTATCTCCGGCTGGAAACCTTTTGATGGTTTACGGAACCGCTATTGGCTGGGCGAAAACTTCATGAACAGCAGGTATACACTTGTTCATGATGCCTATTATACGTATTACAGGCAGGGAATGGATAAGATGTATGAAAATGAAAAGGAGACAAGGGCGCAGATACTTAATGCGCTGAATATGCTCAACACTGTCAATACGGAAACCTCCAACCTGATGGTCATACCTTTCTTTTTTCAGGGCAAATCAGATGAGATCATTCGCATCTTCAAAAAAGCAGATATGCCTGATAAACAAAGGGCAGTGGAATTATTACAGAAACTGGATATAACGAATGCATCAAAATATAAACAGGAATTAAAATGAAATGGATAGCCGTTTCCTGCTTAAGTGTACTGTTGTTGATGCTTTTTGCATGCAATAATAGGGGGAAAGTGCCGCCAGATATTATCGGCCAGGAGAAAATGGGGGTGATCCTGTTTGAACTGGCAATGGCAGAAGGTTACCTGGAGAGTTATCCTTTTCGGGATACAACTGTAAACCGTGATTCGATGGTGATTGTGGAAATGGACAAAGTGCTGGCCATCCATCATGTTTCACAAAAAGAATTTCGTGACAGTTATAAGTTCTATAAATCAAGGCCGGAAATCTTTAAGGTAATGACAGATACAGTGTATTACCGTGCACAGAGAAGTCCGGAAAAGATGTATGGTAAACGTCCGCAGCCAAAACCTCAAAGAGAAAAAAGTAAATGATTTTCCATGTTCCTAAGTTCTGATGATCTCAAACTGGCCTACGGCGTTGATATGGAAATCGGTCGATTTTATGTAGACCGTAAAGTCCCTCAAAATAATGCATACTGGAAAAAACGGCACCTGTATATTCCTCCGGTTACGGGGTACTACTTTATGCCCATATTTTCAGACCTTGCTTTTCGTGCCGGAATAGCCAGGGAGTTTTTATTGTCTGAAAAATATATGACTGTAGCAGAGTCAATACTGGATAGTGCAGGCCGGCTTGAGGAAAAGGAGATTACATGGGATGAACATATTGCAGAATGCGTAGGTTTTGCAGAATCCCATTTGGAAAATCCAGCTTTATTGCAGGACCTTAAATTTTATTTTAAGGGTGAAAAGGAGAAAGCATCAATAGCATTGGGTACGCCTTATCCCTCTCTAAACCGTGCAGATGCGTATCTCTTTTCATTATGTACCCTGAACTTCGATGTTGCAAAAAAACATATCCTGGTTGAATCCTGGTATGCTTTAATGACTTATTTCCTGATCCTGGATGATCTTGCAGACATCAGGGAAGATATCAGGAACAATGAAGAGAATGCATTGCTTGAAGCGGGATTAAGTACCCAGGGTGCAGCCATTATTTCTGCGATGATCAACGACAGTTATAACCGCATGAACAAGATCAATCCGGTTATGGCCAACAGGATTGACCATAAGATGCATAAACTGGATATTGCTGCATTGATCAACTCATTTCTTAAAGGGGAATAGTATTCTGAAGACGCAGGCATTGATGTTTATTAAGTTGCCTGTAAGGTTTCATTTTTTTTTTCAATGAGAGATCAGTACTCCTGCTTATTATGTCTATTTTTACCTGTTTGAGGATTGCTTATCTATCAGTAAGCCGACAGTGAAGAAGATGAATTTTATACAGGTTATAATTGTATACATCATGCCAAAATCCTGGTCTTCAGATATCTCTCCAGGATTGATGCCCGAATTCAGAAATAATAAAAGTGTTACCAGTCCAAACTGGAAAAAGAGGCCCGCTGTGATCCAGAAAGACGGTGAGGCAGTGAGGTAATGCGTTATGTTTTCCAATTGTGTTACGATCACGGAAAGAGAAAGGGCAAACAATAAGGTATAGCCGATTTTAATCAGCCCTGAATAGTGAGCATCTGTTCCTTTTAGCACCAGGAATGTTATAAAAATTCCGGCGAAGACCAGGCCAGAAGTATAGATGATCCTCTTCATCATCATATTTTGGGTACAGGATTTAAGCAGGATTATAGAGAAGATGAATTCAACCAGAATGGTGAGGGTGAAATAACTTCTGTTCAGGGGTAATTCATCTTTGATAAAGAGGCTGAAAGAATTGGTGAGCAGTGTGACGACGCAAACAAAAAGCAGGGCTATATAGGTGTCATTTAACCTGGGTCTCTTCATCATAACTGCCAACAATGGCAGTACAGGGGCAAAAATTACCCATGGCAGGAGTGTACCAGAAATGAAACCACCAAAAATAAACATACGTCGTCAGTTAATACAAGCAAGGGGTTGTGGTTCTGGCACAGGATTTTCGACAGGGTTGATCTAATCGATCAGGTTATTTTTTACGGCGAAGAAAACTAATCCGGCTGTATTTTTTGTTCCGAATCTTTCCATTAGCCGGTCTTTTATGGCTTCTACAGTTCTGGGGCTGATCTCCATTTTCTGGGCGATCTCCGAGGCTGTATATTCCATGCAAAGCAACCGGATAACTTCTCTTTCTTTATCGTTTAGCTGCACTTCCGTGCTTAATGACGGAATGGTTTTGCTTCGGGCATGTGATTTTTTCAATAATACCCGGTTTACAAAATTATTCAGGTAGTACCCCCTGGTCATCACTTCCATGATAGCCTTCCTGATTTCGGATGGATCTGCACTTTTCAGTAAATATCCATTGGCTCCATTTTCCATCAGGTGGGAAACAAACCGTTCATCTTCATACATCGTCAGGATCAGTACTTTTATATCCGGATATTTTTTACTGATCACTTTGGTAGTTTCAATACCATCTTTTAAGGGCATCCGCAGGTCCATCAGGATCACATCCGGCTGTGATTCTGCTACACCTGCAATCAGATCCTCGCCATTCTCCGCTTCCTGCACAAAACTGATATTTGTGTATGACCTGAGCGATAGAATAACTCCCTTTCTGAATATTTTATGGTCATCGGCAATCGCCACTTTAATGAGGCTCATGTCACCTGGTTTTTTAAGAGATACTGAAACCTTAAAGATCAGGAAACCATTTCCAGTTCCAGCGGAACTTCCATGGTAACCTTATAATATGTCTGCGAAAGGTCCTTTTCAAAATTTATATTACCATGGAGGACTTTCATCCTGCTCTGAATATTTTTCAAGCCGAGTCCGAGTGAACTTTTGTTCATTTTTTCGAAATCCTGCTGGGTAATTCCCCTGCCATCGTGGTGCAATCGCAGGTAGAATTTTTCCTCGTTATAGTTTTGTGTAAGGTGTATGAAACTTGAGTTACTGTGTTTAAGTATATTATTAACCAGCTCTTGCACTACCCTGAATATCAGCAACTCCTGCTCCGGGCGAAGGCGCTGGCGATAGTCGTGGAAACGACAGCTTGCGTTGATTGAACCGGTACCGCTGATCTTTTGGAACAGGTCGTTGATAGCAGATTCCAGTCCAAAATTCTTGAGGGTTGGCGGCATCAGGCTATGCGAAATGTTACGGATCAATTGAATGGTATCATCTATGATCTGCTTGGCGTTATAAATGCTTTGTAATTGGGTATTGATGTCCTGTTTAAGGAGGTTTTCGTTTAAGTAAAGACGCGCAGTTGCGAGCAGGGGTCCTGCATCATCATGCAGATCCGCAGCTATGCGTTGCCTTTCTTCTTCCTGCCAGCGGATAGAAGCGTTCAGAAGAATCTTTTGCTGTTCTTCCTCCATTTTCTGGAGTTGCATCTGATAACGGATAACCCTGCGCTGGTGAAATACAATAAAAACCACCAGGCCAATAGCCAATACCAGCATACCCAATGTCCCGAAGAACAAAACGGTAGAAACGCCGGAAGCATTAAACTGGTTAGTATTGACCTGTAGCCATATCATGTTAACAATCAACTTCTTTTAAGGGTTTGGGATGGGGTTTGGGTTAGTTT
>JBGSHT010000103.1:0-38513 GCA_041752135.1 Chitinophagaceae bacterium
CCACTTACCGTGAAGTCAGTTACCCGCATTACTTCATGGATATCTGTTCCCTGGCAGACAGGGCATTTCTCATAGGTTGTCATGGGGCGGGTTGCGAGGTTGATTGAATGGTATAGGTTGACGGGGCTTCTGTTGGGTGGATGATCTGTTTACGGCCATCAATCAGGCTCAGTCCGCCGGAGAATGCACGTACGGCAAGCAGTATCACCGCAATGGCAGCAATAATGGCTGCTACACTCCACCAGCCAACCCTGGCTTTTACTTCCGGAACTTCCTCCAAAAGGTATTGCTCCATTTCCGTTTTACTGCGTTCACGGTCGCCCACCAGCATGGCATGATTAGCGCTTTGCCTTATCACTCTTTGTGCATCTACATGCGGAATGAAATCGTAAGTAAGCTTATTGGGAACAAAAAGAATATCCTTTCCATTGCCCTGTTTCAGCAAACCGATTCCTTCCCACTCAACAGGCTGGCCGTTTCTTATTGTATTCCGGAGATCAAAAGCAAAATCATTGACAACTTTGATGGCTTCCCATTCAGGAATATTTTTTTTCCGGGAAATATAGTCAAACAGTTCTTTATGGGGAGCGTCGTTAATGTTTGTATAGCTTATCGTGAATGATGGCGGCAGAATCTTTTTATTCGCAAAATCAGCCTGTGCCGATATTCGGAACATATCAAAGGTACCAATCCCGGGAAGACTCAGGGTATTGTTCTGAATAAAGTAACGATATAAAATGTCGGCAATCTCTTTTGCATTCATAACCGAGGGTTGCATCAAAGATAGCGGATTCAGTTGTTGTGATATTCAGAAAATATCCCCGATAAAAATATTTTTTAAAAAGAAAGAGTTACACCCCCCAGCATATTAAATCCATAGTTATAATACTGGTTCCAGCGCTGATATTTGGAATTGGTTATGTTGTTAAACTGCGCCCAGAGCATCAGGTTTTTGGTGATCCTGAACTCCAGTCCTGCATTAAGGTCAAATGCTCCCGGGAGGCGGTCGCCTGAACCATCCTGTTTTTTATACAAGGGGCCTTCCCAAAGGAAAAGGTCTGATTTAAACCATAGATCTTTCATGATCATCCAGCGCAGTCGTGCCGTTAGTTCAAGGGGTATCATTCCCCAGGCACGGTCCTCAGTACGCTGGTCATTAAAGGAGTACCAGTTGAAACCGGCCTGCAGGGCAAAAACTTCCCCGCGTAAAAAACCAAGTTCTCCCTGGATCTGCATTGCCTGCAGTTTTTCTTCAAATATAATGTTGAACGACTTCCCCGACTGCCCATCATTTACAAACAGAGGGGTATTATGAAACTCAGTTGATCCCAGTTTTGCATTATATGTAAAAGTTTGGAAGAGGGTACCTTTAAACCCTACATAACGCTCTACCATTCGTGTATTTCGCAATTCAACAGGTGCTGCCATAAATGGATTGATGGAAGCAAAGCGCTGGTAACTTCCTTTATTATAATAGCTGAACCAGCCAGCCTGTATGACCCACTTTTCTTTCGCGACCGGAAAATCTACCATGAATGACGGGAGTAGCCGGAACAAAGCATTATCCCATGAAGGGGTAAGTCCGGCCTGGAACCTGAGATTGGGCGTTTTAAATATGAGCGCTACCGGTGTAGTGATGATATTATTATTGATGGCTTCGGCATTATCCGGAGTGTACCTGGTAAAATCTGCATTGAACCCTACTTTAAGAGCCAATGCTTCGCCTACAGATTTGATCAGGGGCAGATCAAGTACAGCATTGGATTCATTATTCTTCTGGTTGTCGCTGAAGATATCGATCTTAAGGTCGGGATGATAAGACAACCCGAATTCGGTTGGAGCCATGTTCCTCAAACCCACTTCAGCAGAAATGGTATTATATCTTTTTAAGAGATCGGATTTGGAAAAATTAAACAGGTTCTTATCATAACCGAACTGGTAATATTTATCCTGCCGAAACCCGAGATTTCCATGGAACTCATGATTGGTGGCGATGGGTGTAAAAAAATGCCCTTTGGCAGCAGTCTGGCTGTAATCCTGGAATTCGATCTTCCCATTGGAAGATATATGTGATGCAAATACATTGAATTTTGTCCGCTGGTCGCCAAAGCTGAACCCGGCTTCTGCAAAAGGTGTGCTGAGGTTACCGAAACCTGCTTTGATATAATTACTGTTTGCCCATGAATCTGAACTGTCAATGGTCAATGCAAGAGGTTTTATGGAAACCGGCATGAGGCCGGGCACCATGTTTTGTACGGGTATGTTATAGCCTAATTTTGGCTTGCCGGTATCAGCCCTTGGCGGACTTGCATTAAAATTTATTTTGGCCGCATTGCGTAATACGGGTTTGAAAGAGGAAGTAATATCAATGGTTTGTTTCTTTCCGGGCTCCTGCGCAGCAGCAGGCGACAGCAGCGATAATACTGCCACCGGCAAGAAAGTATAGAAATATTTTGTGATGGTCATATGCGATAAATACGTTTATAGTGGCATTATAACGCCCAGGTAAGGGTTAGTTATCGGTTATTTTACTGTTTTTCTTTTCTTCTTCAGTCACCAGTTCCAGTTTCACCTGGGCCTCTTCTTTTAATTCGGTATTGCGGCTGTTTTCCACTACACTTTGCAATGTTGCCTTTGCATTGAAATAGTCTTTCTGTTTCCAGAATACTTCACCCAGCAGGATATAGGCTTTGGTGATCCAAAAATCATATGAACCGGATTTATTAATGGTTTCAAATGCAGCACGTTCCGCATTTTTGAGATCATTCAACCGGAAATAAGCGTCTGCAATCTCGTATCTTGCCTCGGCGCCATAAGCTGCAGTGTTCATTGTTACTACTGTCCGGAAATGTTGTATGGCCTCAGCATAACGCCCGGCACTTTGGTTTGACCTGCCCAGTACCATGCCGGCCAGTACTTTATCATCTGTACTGATTGATTTTTCCCTGAGCAATTCCTGTGCGTTTGGAACCGCTTCATTCCATTTTTTCAGCTGATACTGGCTCCGCAGGAGACCCCGCATGGCATCAAGCCTTTGCTCACGGTTCCCCGTAACCGATTTAGAAATAGTAAAGTATTTTTCTGCTTTGGCATAATCCTGCAATTCGAAATAATTGATCCGGCCAGCCTGCTGGCTTGCCCGTTCTGCATATTTACTGGCGCCTTTATCTGCCACTGTTTCATACCCGGCAACTGCATTCTTCCAGTCTTTTCGGCTATTATAAATCTCTGCACTGAAATACTGTGCGTCAAGGGAAAAGGATCCTTCCGGAAATTTCTTCAGGTAATCATTAAATGCCGTCAATGCGCCATTGAGATCATTATTGGCATAGCGCGTTTCCCCTACGGAATACGCCAGCGAATCTTCCTGGCTGCGTGTTACATTTCGGCCTGCTGATTTTAAAAAATCTACATAATCTGTGGTCCGGCCTTCTTCAACAAATATGGCGCGGGCGCTTTCCAGCGCTTCATCGGTTTCAGGTGACTGCGGGAATTCTGTTACCAGTTTCTGATAATTGGCAAGCGCTTCTTTATTATTGTTTAGATTATACTGAGAGATTCCCAGGCGGAGGTATGCACGGGGTTTAAGGCTTGCCGTATTACCTTTTGAACGGATCACATTATTCAGGTATGGGATGGCTTCTTTGTATTTTTCATCAGAAAGATAAGTGCCGGCAATTTCCATATTCACCAGGGGCACCAATTCAGAAGAAGGATATTTTCTTTCAAAAGAATTAAGCATGCTGATTTTCTGGCTCAGGCTTGAAACCCCTGCGATCATGGCCATCTGGTATTGCGCATAATCGGCGGCGGGCCATGAAAAATCAATGGCTTTTGTGTACATCGATTGTGCTTTACTGAATTCACGCAGCATGAAAGAGCAATCAGCATTACGTAACCAGGCATCCTGTTCGATATCGGGGCTATTGAGCCTGGCCGTTTTGGCAACCTGGTCAAAGAACCCCTGTGCCACTTTATAATTTTCTTTACGCAGGTAGGCGTAACCGATATTATACCGGGCGTTCTGGGGACTTACTTCTCCATTAGTTACAGGCGATGCCGAGAGGTAATCATTATAGTACCTGATGGCCTCGTCCAGGTTATCGTTCCGGTAAGCGATCTCTCCCTTCCAGAAACGCGTTGGAGAAAGTACCGGTGCGTTCAGCGGGTCTTTCAGCACTTTATCCAGTAATTGATCTGCTTCGTCCAGGTTTTGGTCGTTAATAAGTTCCATTGCCCTGCCATAGGCAACCCTTGGATATAATTGCTTTGCAGCATCTGATGGCGATGACAGCGATTGCAGCAATTCAAGCGACTCCCTGTAATTATTTGTATTGGCCAGCAAACCAACCATCAGTTCGCGGGCTTCTTTGTTATAAACCGACTGAGGATAATCAGTAATGAATTTTTTAAGTTCATTCAGGGCGATGTCCTGGTAACCAAGTTCGTAAGACAGCTTGGCATAATTGAACAGTGCCACTTCTTTTTGAGCGGCAATGCTGCTGTTTGCCGCACAGTAAGCAAAGGCATTTCGCGCATTGGATTTTTGTCCGAGTTTCAGGTATGCATCACCGAGAAGGTACATGGCGCTTTGCGTGAGTGAATCTTCTCCGGTACTCAGTTGCTTAAACCCATCCGCTGCTTTGGCAAACTGTCCTCCATCATAATAACAGTAACTCAATTCATATAATTGAGCCCTGGTCAGTTTCTCCGGGCCTTTGGCAGAAGCCTCTAGATAGGGTAAAGCTTTTTTGAATTCTCTTTTCTCGAAATAGGCGTGACCCAGCAGTTCTTTTATTTCGGCATTATATAAAGCGGAGGACTTTGCCTGGTTTGCTTCTGCATATTGCAGCGCTTTGTCTTTATCTCCCTGGTAATATAATATATTGGCGATATAGAAAGGTACCGCTTTACCATACTCCGGATGATTTTCCACTTTTCGGAAAGCATCCAGTGCATCCGTATATTTCCTTTCGCCATAAGCAATGAATCCGTAATAATAGTTTGCGTCCAGGTAATTTTCATTTTCCGGGATCTGGCGGATGCTGTTGAGCAAAGGTTTGGCTTTATCAAACTGTCCGAGTGTGAAATAACCATATCCCTGGTGAAACTTCATGTCAGCAATTTCTGAATTGCTGAGCTGGCTGATATCCGTTTTTTCATAATTCAGGATAGCATTACGCATATCCCCTTTTCTGAAATAATATTCGCCAAGGTGAAAAGCCATTTTTTGCTGAAGCGGACTGTTTCTCTCCAGTTTGAGGAAAGCAATGGCATCAGTGGCTGCCAGTTCCTCATTTTGTTTTAAGCCACAAACCGTGGTATAGAAATTTATCTCATCAGTTGAAAGACGATGGTTTGCGTAATCCGTTTCCCGTACAGACAATTGCAATTCCCTGAATATCGGATATGCCAGGCTGAATCTTTCCTGTTGGAACAATTCCTTGGCCTGCCAGAATTTATTTAGAGGATCGGTATATACCCGTGTTTGCTGGGCCCTTACCGATGAAAAAAAGATGAGAAAGAAAAGTATTGTTGCCGTTCTGTTCATGTTAATAGAGGGTTGCAGTTGAAACGAATCCAAAAGCCAGCTTTATTTGAAAAAATGCCGGTGATCTTTTATTACGAAGTACCAAAATTACAACTAAGGCCTCCGGTAAAAAACATACATGTTAGTATGTGGATAAAAACCACACCAAAGTAAGTGTATCGCAGGCTTTTAGCAGATAATCTTTTGTTAAATCAACTTTTAAAAATGGATTGTACATTTGCTGCGAAATAACTACATGATGAAAAAACTGTTAAGCACTCAATACAGCGACTGGGCATTTAACCTTTCCATGTTTATCCTTAGGCTTGGCATGGGCATACTGATGGTCCCGCATGGATATGATAAACTGGTGTATTTTGCCAGCTATAAAAAAGATTTCATGAATTTTCTTGGAATGGGAAGTACTGTCAGCCTTGCTTTAGTTGTGTTTTCAGAATTCTTTTGCTCTATCTTTCTCATCATGGGATTGTTTACCCGGATAACCGTGATGCCCATGATCATTGGCCTTTGCGTTGTGATCTTCAAGGCGCATAATGGCGAGATTTTCGGAGACGGGGAACATGGCAGCCTTTTCCTGATAGGCTTGCTGGTGATCTTGTTTTGCGGACCGGGCAAAGCCTCAGTTGATGGTATCATGTGCAAGTAACCCTTTCAAATCTTTTCAGACCAGTTACAATGTATAAAACCGAATTTCAAATCAGGGTAAGATATGGGGAAACAGACCAGATGAATGTGGTCTATCATGCCAATTATATCACCTATTTTGAAGTGGCCAGAACAGAATCCATCAGGGAACTGGGTTTCACTTACCGCGAAATGGAAGCCATGGGAGTGGAAATGCCGGTTACAGAGATCATTATAAGGTATCTAAGGCCTGCCCACTATGACGACCTGCTTACCGTAAAAACACAACTGAGAACACTACCCGAAAAACACCATATCGACTTCTACCAGGAAATATTTAATGATAATGGCAAGCTCATTACAAGTGGCAAAGTGACGCTTTTTTTCCTGGATAAGGAAACGAAGAAGAGAAGTAAAATGCCTGATATACTCAGAGATAAACTGGCACAATACTTTATCTGACAGCATAAAAAGTGAACACGAAGAATTTTAACCTCATAAAAAATCTGCCAGCATGAAAAACAAAAGCCGTAGAATCAATATGCGTATATCCATCCCGGTTTTACTGGTAAGCCTGATCACTTCCTTTGCTGTGCGGGCCCAACAGGTTATTCCCCTCTATCCGGGCAAGGCGCCGGGATCGGAAACATGGAACTGGACTGAAAAAACCAGTGAAAAAAATGCATGGAATACAACAATAGTGTATAATGTGGCCACACCCACCCTCACTGTTTACCTTCCTGCTGCGGGCAAGGCAAACGGAACGGCTGTGGTAGTGGCACCGGGTGGCGGTTTCCAGGCTTTGTCAATCAACAGCGAAGGCATTGATTTGGCAAAATGGCTGGCGGAAAAAGGGATCACTGCATTTGTTTTAAAATACCGGCTCAATAAATCTGAAACTGATGATCCCGTTGGTGAATTTATGAAAGGGCTGGGCAATCCGGCCGTTGGCAAAAAAATCAATGATACCATCATTCCGATGTGCATTGCGGACGGCAGCAAGGCCATTGCTTATGTGCGTGCCAATGCAAATCAATACGGCATTAACCCCAATAAAATTGGTATCATTGGCTTCTCAGCCGGCGGTACCGTTACGATTGGAGCAACACTGGCATATGATGCAAGCAGCAAGCCTGATTTTTCTGCCCCGATCTATCCCTATGCCACTTATTTCAAAGACATTAATGTTCCTGCCGATGCACCGCCTATGTTTATTTGTGCTGCAACGAATGACTCTTTTGGCTTTGCACCGGATTGTGCCAACCTGTATAATACCTGGATAAAAGCAAAAAAGAGTGCCGAGCTGCATATTTATTCTCAGGGCGGACATGGCTTCGGCATGCGAAAACAAAACCTGCCTTCGGACCAATGGATCGATTTATTTGGAGACTGGCTGGTGCAGATTGGGATGATGGGGAAATAGTGGATAGAGGGTAGAGGATAGAGGATAGAGGGTAGAGGATAGAGGGTAGAGGTTAGAGGATAGAGGGTAGAGGTTAGAGGGTAGAGGTTAGAGGTTAGTAAAGACAGTTGGAATTAAAGGTTGAAAGTTGATAGCAATATTTAAAGATTTTAGTGGCTGTTACTATCCTCTAAACTCTATCCTCTACCCTCTACTTTAACGTTCCAGCTTAAAACCACTCTCCCTCTCAGGCCTTACCGGTGCGTTAGCTACCTTCCAGCCAGTGCGATATATCCAATCGGCCATTTTTTTCAGTTTGGGATAATTAATGTTTTGTGGATTATCAAGCGGTGTATGGTAGTCGGGATGCAATAAGGTTGTATACATCAATGCAGGAATACCCAGTCTTGCATAAGGAAGATGGTCGCTCCGGAAATACCAGCCTTCAATATGTGTTACTTCATCCCAGGTGGAATCGAGTATAAATTTCGGCCCCTCCTTATTGGCAGTAATGGCCATATTCACCAACTCTGTTGAATTTTTATGCGGGGAAACCACACCCAGGATCGTTGCGCTGTCAGGATGATTGCGTCCTATCATATCACCATTTAAGACTGTCACGATATTATTGACAGGAACAGTTGGATGTGCTGCATAATACCTGGATCCAAGTAATCCCCTTTCTTCCGAACCATGGATCACCAACAGGACAGAACGTTTGGGCGGATATTTTACATATGCGCGCGCCGAGGCAAGCATTGCTGCTGTAACACTGGCATTATCATCAGCGCCATAATAAATGGAATCGCCATTAACAGGATTGCGCACCCCATGTGCATCAATATGGCTGCTCAGCAAAAGATATTCTGTTTTTAGTTTGGGGTCAGTTCCGGGGATAACGCCCACTACATTAACAGACGGATATTGAAATTTGGATATGATGATGTCCGCTTTGAGGGTTGCACCATTTTGCAGCATCGATACCATCGATTTTCTGACCCAGATAACCGGAACGGTAGCCGTTACCGTTACATTGGGGCCGCCTTCAATATCATAAGTTCCCCGCTTGAAATTTTCGGCAGCGTCCATCCATGCCTGTTCGGCAATATCATCAGCCACAAAGATCACAGCAGATGCCCCTTTCCTGACCATTGCAGCGCCATATTTGGCATAAATGTACCTGCTGTACCTCCAGGTTGGAAGGGAGACATCCAGGTTGATCCCTTTGCCATTTGCCAGCATGGCAACCACTTTACCCTTTACATCGATCGCAGCCGTATCGATGGATAATGGATCACCCAAATAAACAATGGGAGCTTCCAATGTTGAGTTGGCCAGCTGCGAAACGGCCACATCTTTCCACATCAGCATGGTTTTGCCATTGATACTGATGTTTGAACGGTCAGACAATTGATTGCGCCAAAGATTAAAATACTGAAAATAGGTATTGTGATCACCTGCAGGACTTATGCCAATGGACCTGAATTTTTCTGCCAGCCAAACCGAGGCATTCAGTTCATCAATGGTTCCACCACCCCTGCCCCTGAAAACAGGATCGCAGATTTCATATACATCTTTTTTTAGATCAGCTTCTTTAACCAGGCTTAACCCCGGAGGGTTTTGTGCGAAGAGGCTGCCCGAAACAAATAAGAGCAAAAGGAACGGAAAATGTTTCATGCAAATAATTTAGGACAATATTACTTATACGGCATTTGAACAATTCACTTTAAAAGCTTCTGATCAATAATGAATTGTTAGCTGATTAAAAAAATCAGACACTTTTTGAAAACGGGAAATTGAAAATCTTTAAGCTGACTGATTTGTATTGGCTGTTACTACCAACTGCCAACTATCAACTAACAACTATACTGGCTGTTACTAACAACCAACAACTATCAACTTTTCCTACACCCTGTAATTATCCTCTTTCCAGTTGCGGATTGCTTTTTTAATTTCTTCGCCTTTAAGATTTTCTTCAACGGCTTTCTTTGTCAGTTCCGGAAGTTCTTCATCACTGGCAAAACGCAATGCAATGATCTGGCCCATTCGAAGCCTTGAATCCGCAGGTTTTCCGGTAAGCAGGAAATGGCGCAACTTCTCTTCAGCCCTGATTGCGCGATCCTGTGCACGCAACGCAAAACTCCTGATAAACCAGAAGAATAAAAACAGGATGATTGTAATAACGAGTATGATGGCTGCGCCAAGATGATTATCGGGATCTTCCCAATTATGAACCAGGTTAAATATGGCTGCGATAAATGCAACCAGGCATAAACTTGCAGCGAGAAAATGAAATCCGGGCACATAGCGCCGGTGATTGCTGAGATTTTGTACTGCCATATGAATATTTATTGTCACAATGTAAAGTAAAAATACCTTGTGTGAACTTTGAGAACATATTTTCTCCGGCACTTAATCAAATCCGCCCTTACCCCTATAAAGGCTCACAGGTTTATCAAGCTTCAGTTTCAGCACGGTCATATACTTATCCTGCACAGTTTGTGGCACATTGATATATACAAGCCCAGGCACACTGCTCCAGGATATCTTCCCTACTACTTTATGCTGTAACGCTGTTCCTATACCAACCACCGTTATAGAACTGATGGCATTACTCAAGCCTTTTACCATGACTTCACCAGTCACTTTCCCGGGTAGAAAAAGATATAAACTGGTGCTGTCTTTTGACAAGGTTGTTGGCCCGTAAAAATGCCCCTGCGGAATACCGGCCTCCGTGCCAAAAATCGCTTCGTCATGCTTCCTGTTCCAGGCACCTAATTCTTTAAGCACTTGCACCTGCTGTTCCGGAATGGTGCCATCCTGACGGGGACCGATGTCGAGTAATAAATTACCCCCGTTACTTACAGCATCGGCAAATATCGTTATGATCTGATATGGGGTTTTCCAGTTTGTATCCGACTGCTGATATCCCCAGTTATTATTGATGGTCATGCAAAGTTCCCACCAGTTATACCGGGGACGGGTGACCGGAAAATTCTGTTCCGGTGTTTCATAATCACCATAACCCTGCAACCTGCCATTGATGATTGCTGAAGGATTCCTGTCGAGCAATATCCGACGGACTTTTGGAGCCTCCCATTCATCAGCCGTATGCTCCCAGTCGCCATCAAACCACCATAGATCGGGGTTCAGCAGCTTCCCAACTTCATCGATCTGGGACTGGTAAAAACGCTGAAACCTCTTCCACCTGGCAGGATCATCTGCAATTTTGTATCGGGTGCTGTCTTTGATAAAACCGGGATAATCCGGATGGCTCCAGTCGATCAATGAAAAATAAGCCCCGGCCTTTATACCCTTTTTTCTGATGGCCGCATAGAAGGGTGATAAAAGATCACGCTTCGCAGGCGTATTATCCACCACATCATAATGCTTCTCTTTAGTATCCCACAGGGCCACACCGTCATGATGCTTGGTAGTCATTACAGCATACCGCGCACCGCTTTCTTTAACCAGTGAGGCCCAGGCTTCGGGATCATACTTAGATGCCGTAAAACCATTTAACTGGGTCATATAATCGGGCCAGCTGATCTTTTTGTTGAAAAAACTCCAGCTTTCATCGATCCCTTTTACGGAATAAATACCCCAGTGTATGAATATGCCTAATTTGGCATCGGAGAACCATTGCATTTTAGGGCGGATGCTGTCTGGCGAAATTTTTGATTGCGAAAAAACATTCAAAAAAATCAATGCTAAAAAGAAAGAAAATTTAACGCGAAGTAACAAAGGGCACTGACTGACCTTTTTTAATGATGATAGTTTGTGCATCGGATTTATAATTAATTTGTACAGTTTGATCAATCGAAGAATAAACAGTTGCTTTCCCGAGTTTGCCATTTTCCCATTCCATTTCTACGGTTATTCCACCCCGTGCCTTCAAACCTTTGACTTTTCCGGATTTCCAGGCATCCGGCAGGGCAGGCAAAAGTACCAGCTGGTTATTATGCGACTGTATGAGCATCTCCGCCATGCCGGCCGTTCCGCCAAAATTACCATCGATCTGAAATGGCGGATGATCATCAAAAAGATTGGACAGTGTGGATTTTATGAGTAACTGTTCAAGGTGATAGTACGCAGTATTGCCATCTCTTAGGCGGGCAAAGAAATTGATCATCCATGCCCGGCTCCATCCTGTGTGTCCGCCACCATACTTAAGGCGGTTTTCAATTGTTTTACGGGCCGCTGTTAAATAAGCGGTATCCCGCGTCAGGGAGGTACCGGGATAGAGCCCAAAAAGCTGCGACATATGCCGGTGGCCGGGTTCCTGTTCGTCATAATCGTTTATCCATTCCTGTATGCCGCCGTACCGGTTGATTCTAATGGGCGGCAGTTGTTTCCTGATCTTTTCCAATCCTGCGAGATAATCGGGCGATAATTTCATGGGAACGGCAACCGCTTTTATGGCATCAAACAGTTCCATGATGATCTGCACATCAATGGCAGGCGCATAAGTTACTATATACCTTTGTGTTGAATCCTTTCCCAGGTAAAAACCATTTTCCGGCGACATGGAAGGCGCTGTTACCAGGTAACCGTTCTTGTCTCTGATGAGGAAAGATGAAATAAAATCCGCGGAGCCTTTCAAAAGCGGAAATGCCACCTCCTTTAAATATTTTTCATCCTGGGTAAAGTCGTAGTGATCATACAGGCTGAGTGCCATCCAGGCTCCAGCCAGCGGACTGGTGCCCCATTGGGGATCTGCGTTAATGGCAGTTCGGCCATAGATATCCGTTACATGGTGCATCGCCCAGCCATCAGCGCCATACATTTGTTGTGCACAGTTCCTCCCCGGAGCCAGCATCGCCTGCATGAACAGACCGAGGGATTGTACCGTTTCGCCCGCATTAGCCACATCCGCCGGCCAGTAATTCATCTGCAGGTTGATATTGGTATGGTAATCACTCTGCCAGGGAGCATCAAAATGATTGTTCCACTTACCCTGCAGGTTTGCAGGCAGTTTGGCCGGATAACGGGAACTTGCCAGCAATAAATACCTTCCGTACTGAAAATACAGTGCCATCAGTCCGGGGTCCTTAGCACCTGATTTAACCTGCTGCAAACGAAGATCTGTTGGCATGTCGGATTTGTCCTCCCCGGAAAATTCCAGCATACATTTATTGAACAAAGGCTGGTATTCTGACAGGTGTTCTTTCAGCAGGGCAGCATAATTTTTGGCTGCATTTTTTTCAAGTATGCTTTTACAGATTTGCAACGGATCTTTACTGCGATTGAAATCCAGTTTTGCATGATCGTAGTCTGATGCTGCCGTAAATCTAATGATAACCTCACTTGTGCCGGATACTTCCAGTGAATTTCCGGAGGCTGACAGTTTCCCTCCTTTATGCTCCACATCTGCAAGAGCAGCAAATCTTAGGTGGGCGCCTTCCGGTCCTTTCTTCTCCGGATTCCCCTTATCCATTATCTGTCCATGCAGTATGATCCGGTTTTGCATTACAGATACTTCTGCATCTTTTTCCCGGGCCATTGATATCCTGAAGTGCAGGCTGGCGACTGTTGATTTTATCCTGACAACCATCATATCTGCATCAGCAGAAATGAAAGACTGAAGTTCATATGTTGCGCCATTTCGTTTATACGAAGTAGTATGGACGGCCGTTGTGAGGTCCAGGCTGCGGGCATAATCACTTACCGTACCGCTGGTGTCCTGCCAATCGATAAAGATATCACCCAATGTCTGGTAAGACCTTATTTCAGGCGGTGTTCCCAGCAGGTGGGCCTTTGTAAGTGCGTAAGCCTCCTTATTTTTTTCTGCTAGTAATAAAGACTGAATCTCTTTGAGATGAGACTTCGCGGAAGGATTGATGTCATTCACTCTGGAGCCGGCCCAGATGGTTTCTTCATTCAGCTGAATCTGTTCCCGGTTTGTTTTTCCAAATACCATGGCAGCCAGTCTGCCGTTACCGATAGGCAATGCTTCGGTCCATTTTGTTGCAGGTTGACGATACCATAAACTGGTATTACTTGTTTGTGCAAGCGAATGATAAGCTGAAAAAGATAAAAAGATAAAAATGTAAAGCCTGACTTTCATTTATAATATTTAACATTACTGAAATGAATAAAACAAATTTAATCCGGCAGAGAAAAAGCGATATAGCTGTCGCCGCTTTTTGTTCCCAATTTCCCGCCGCCGCAGGCTATTACAAGATATTGCTTTCCGTTGATCATATATACCGATGGTGTGGCAAATCCGGGAGCAGGCAGGAGATATTCCCATAATTGCTTACCGGTTTTTTTATCAAAAGCACGGATCTTACTGTCCCGGGTAGCCGCAATGAAAACAAGGCCGCCTGCGGTAACCACCGGACCGCCATAATTTTCGGTTCCGGTAATGATCCCTTTTTGTGCAAATTCGGGGGTCTCCCCCAGCGGGATTTTCCAGGCGATGTCACCGGTATTGAGGTTAATGGCGTTCAAGGTTCCCCATGGCGGTTTTACAGCGGGATAGCCTTCCTTACTGAGGAATTTATTATATCCGGTAATACCATAGGGCAACTGGAGGAAAGTATCCACCGGTTGTGGCGGAAACCTTTTATCCCTTGCGGTTTTGTTATCGAGCAACATCCATGCGATGGCATTTTTTTCCGCATCACTCAAATGTTTAAATGAAGGCATCATCCTCCTGCCGGTATTGATTAGGCCTAAGAGCGACGAATCCTTATACTTGATCTTCACAGAATCAAGTGAAGGATAATTTCCGGTTCCTTTTTTGTTGGCCCCGTGGCAGGCCAGGCATTGCTGCTGATAAATGCGGTTTCCCGCCTGCAGATAGTTTTCTTTTGGGGGTGTAACGGGTTTGTCAACCATTGTCAGCACCCAAGGCATTTCGTTGGCATTGACAAATAGTAATCCCGTTTCTTCATCATATGCCGGGCCACCCCATTCGGCACCACCATCAAAGCCGGGAAATACGATGGTACCCTGCCTGGACGGGGGCGCAAACATATGGTCCTTACGGTACCCTGACCAGCGTTTACGGATTTCTGCTTTGGATGAATCCGGAAGCAGGTCGTTTATCTCTGATTCAGTAAAAGACTGTCGTGCAAAAGGTTTGGGCAGGCTGGGTATGGGCTGTGTTGCAGAAAGCTTCTCCCCTTTCAATTCGGTATCAAAAGGTACCGGCATTTCCGTAACCGGAAATAAAGGCTTCCCCGTTTCCCTGTCAAGCAAATAGACAAAACCGGTTTTAGTGGGCTGGGCAACAGCATCAATCTTTTTTCCATTATGCGTTACCGTTACCAATGCAGGCGCAGTGGGCAGGTCGCGGTCCCATACATCATGATGGATATTCTGAAAGTGCCAGATCCGTTTTCCTGTTGAGGCATCCAGCGCCAGCAGGCAATCGGCAAAGAGGTTGTTGCCGGTGCGCCTGCCACCATAAAAATCAAAAGAAGCCGACCCGGTGGGTACGAAAACTATGCCCCGCTTTTCATCCAGGCTCATCCCGCTCCAGTTGTTGGCCCCGCCAATCCGCAGGTATGCGTTGGGGTTATCCCAGGTCTCGTGTCCCGGTTCCCCGGGCTGGGGTATGGTATGAAATATCCATTCCTGTTTTCCAGTCCTTACATTATATGCCCGGATATGGCCGGGGGCTGCTGCCGGTCCTTCGTCTACCCTGCTGCCCATGATGATCAGATCCTTGTAAACTGTCCCCGGGGATGTGGCTGTTATGAAATATTGGCTCACATCCCGGCCCAGTCCCGCATGCAGGTCAACCTTGCCGCTGTCGCCAAAAGATTTGATCAGCGAACCGTCACGGGCATTGACACAATGCAGGAATGAACCGGCGGTAAAAAAAAGCCTTTTATCATCTTTCCCATCATCCCAATAGCTGATCCCCCGGCAATTATTCATGATGAAAAATGACTGTTTCTCCCCATCGATCGAATCAAAAGGATTGAAACTCCAGCGTTGTTTTCCGGTGGAAGCATCCAAGGCAAATAATTTCATCGTCGGGGACGTACCATAGAGTATCCCATCAATGATCAACGGGTTGCACTGGATCTGCGAATGGTTGACCGTATCTGCATCTCCGGTATGGAATTCCCATGCAGGCGTGAGCATATTTACATTAGCTGTATTGATCTGAGAAACTGCGGCAAAACGGATGTTAGCCTTGCCGCCACCGCTGGCCGGCCAGTCAAGTTGATCATGGCCTTTTTCTTTGCATGAAAAAAGGAATACCACAAAGAGTGGGAGCAATCGTTGAAGCATACGGCAATATAATAATATTTTAACCGCGAGCAGCAAAGTGCGCAAAGGAGAACAGGGAATTAAACGATCTTGATTTCCTTTTCTTTCACCGTAATGAGGTCGGCATATTCTACTGTAAGCGGCATGGCGCCTAATTGCACGATGGCTTTTTTACCCCTGACCTCCACCAGCTGCCCAATCTGGTTGTTTTGCCGCATAAGCACTTTATCACCGGCCCGTGGTTCATCGCCCGTTTCGATATATCGTGCATCCAGTTTTTTCCGGACCTTTTCCGACACTTGTTTTTCTTTCTGTTTAAAAAGCAGGGAATGCATCTGCTTCAGCAATTCATTTTTATTTTCCGAATCCTGCGTCCTGCGCCAGTCGAACACGATCTGCTTCAGCTTACGTTCCATATCTTTCAGGTATGCGATGCGATCTTCGGTTACCCGGTTCTGTTGCTTCAGCAGTTCCACCTCCTGCCGGTGCTTTTCGCGGTCCATTACCTGGATCATTTCCTTGCGTAGCCGTTCGTTTTCTTTCAGCAGCATTTGCAGATCCTTGTCTTTCTGGTCGATCTTGCGCAGGTCCTGTTCCGTACGGTTCAGTAATTTATCCAGCGTAAAATGATTTTCATCAACCAGCTGGCGCGCTCGGTTGATGAGTCGCGGTTCCAGGCCGATGCGCTCGGCAATGGAGAATGTATATGAACTGCCGGGCTTACCTATATTCAGTTGATATAAAGGCAGGAGGTTCTTTTCGTCAAAGGCCATGGCTCCATTGATGATACCAGGTGTTTTATTGGCCATTACCTTTAGGTTCAGGTAATGGGTGGTAACAATACCCATGGCATGTTTGCGCACCAGTTCTTCCAGGAAAACCTCTGCAAAGGCACCACCCAGGCTGGGATCGCTGCCACTGCCCAGTTCATCAATAAAAAACAGCGTGCGGCCATTTGCTTCTTCCATCAGGAACTTCATATTCTTCAGGTGCGAACTGTAGGTACTCAGTTCAAACTCCAGGCTTTGTGTGTCGCCGATATGGATCATCAGCTGTTTAAAAATGCCGAAGCTGGAATCCGGGTGAACAGGGACCAGCAAACCGCTCTGGATCATCATTTGCAGCAGACCAACGGTTTTCATGGTCACTGTTTTTCCGCCGGCGTTGGGGCCGGAGATCACCAGTATACGCTGTTTTTCATCAAGTGTAAGATTCACAGGTACAACAGGTTTGCCTGACTTCTGATTATACAGGTATAATAAGGGATGAAAAGCTTTGATCAGTTGGATGCCGGAGCGTTCCTTCAGTTGCGGAAGTGATGCGTTCATATCCAAAGCCAGCCTGGCTTTAGCACGAATGAAATCAAACTCGCCCAGGATATCATGGTATGTTTTCAATAATGGCGCATATATGGAAAGATCAGCCGTAAGCTTTCGCATGATGCGGTAGATCTCAGCGCGTTCTTCATTTTCCAATGAATAGATATCGTTATTGAGTTCAATTGTTTCTTCCGGTTCCACAAATGAAGTGCGGCGCGTATCACTTTCCCCATGAAGTATCCCCTTCACCTGCCGTTTATGTTCGGCATAAATGGCCACCACCCTTCTGCCGTTGAGGAAAGCTTCTTCAATGTCTGCTATATACCCGGCCTTATTGAGTTTCTGCACGATCTTTTCAAAGGAGCGCCTGAGCTCGTTACGTTTACGGTACAAACTTGTCCGGATCTCTTCCAGTTCTTTGGATGCGTTGTCCCGTACATGGCCCAGTTCGTCCATCACCACATCAATCCCTTCAATAATATTTTTTTCGTAATATGAATCTTTGACAACCGTATACAGTGATGGATAGGCCTCCTGCCTGTCGGCTTCAAACCAGCGAAAAATCAGCCTGGCACCTTCGGCCAGTTTTCTAACCTGTACAAAATCCTCCCCGGTAAGTACGGCACCGGGGATACCCAGTAATTTGAGTTCACGGGAAATATTGAGCACAAAATCGTTGGGAAAATGTTGCCCAGTTTGCTGTATCAATAGGAAAGCATGGCTCTGAGCCAGTTCCAGTTCAATAAATTCTTTACGGGTATGGATCCTGAGTGACAATGCCTTTTCCCGGGCATAGGCTGTCCTGGTATGCTCCGAGAGCAGGTTTTTAACCTTATCGAATTCGAGTTGTACCGCAGCAGATTCAGGAAATAACTTCATACTTTTTTGGCGCCATTCAGCGGCGCAAAAATAGGATTAAAAAAACAGGCATCAAAGTGGCAGAAAACCGGCGGAATCTTAAACAGAAATACAAAGGTATTGTTAAAAGAAAGCGGAATGGCCATAATGGGAAACATGTTTAACTTCGCAGCGTTGGTGAAGACGTCAACTTATGTCAACTTTGCCTCTCAGCAGAAAATGTGTTCCATGATTAAAATGTTACTCCTCGGCTCAACTGTTTTTTCTTTTGCGATGTTTTCCTGTTCACAAAGGGAAGCGCCCAAGTCCAATAAATTCACCCAGGCAAAATTTGTTTCATCTATGAGTACAGACACGATCACGTTTGGTAACGGGTGTTTCTGGTGCACGGAAGCCATTTTTCAACAGGTAGAAGGTGTTTTAAAAGTGACCAGTGGCTACAGCGGTGGTCATGTGGAAAATCCTACCTATGAACAGGTATGCGAAAAAAATACCGGTCACGCCGAGGTTTGTCAACTGGTCTATGACCCAACAAAGGTTACCCTTGACGAACTGTTTGAAGTTTTCTGGCAAACACATGATCCTACCACGTTGAATAAGCAGGGGAATGACGAAGGCCCGCAATACCGGAGCGTGGTCTTTTATCATTCAGAGGAACAGCGCCAGAAAGCAGAATTTTACAAAACAGAACTTGATAAGAGCGGTGCCTTTGGCAAGCCCATAGTAACGGCCATTGAACCATATAAGAATTTCTATATTGCGGAAAATTATCACCAGAATTATTACAATAACAACAGCAACCAGCCTTATTGCTATTTTGTGATCAGGCCTAAGCTGGAAAAGTATGAGAAGGTGTTTAAGTCGAAAGCTAAAAATTAACAGCAGGATTTAAATACAAAAGCAGGCCGCAGAGAATTACCTGCATTTCATAGTGTCTTACTTTCCTGGCGGTTAGATTTCCTTGCCCGCCTGAGCTCCAGCAAATTCAACGCATTGGGATAAAATCCGGTCACCCTTGGATTGACCAGGTGAATGGCCATATCATACCAGAGTGGAATCACGGGAGCTTCGTTAATAACGAGTTGATCCATCTCCCGATAAATGGAATGCCGGATACTGTCATTTGTTTCGATCAAAGCTTTTTGAAAGAGTTCATCAAATAAATGCATTTTGAACCTTGTATAATTTGGAGGTGAAGGATTCTGACCGTAAAAAACACTCAGGTAATTTTCCGCATCAGGATAATCTGCGATCCAGCTGCCCCGAAAAAAAAGCGCCTGCTGTTGCGCGATCTTTTCCAGTAAAGTACCCCGCTGAAATGCTTCCACCTGCACCGGTATGCCCACTTCCTCAAGCTGCCTGGCCACAAAAGCACCCATCTCTGCGTAGATTGGAATAGTAAGTAATTTGATCGGCTCCAGGCCCTTACCGCCCGGATAACCCGCTTCACTTAGCAGTTGCCTGGCTTTAGCCGGATCATAGACATAACCGGTTGGCCTGTTTTCCGAAAAGCCTGGCAAACCATATGGCACAAAACCATTCTCGGCCGGAATGCCAATGGAGTTACGCAGGTAGAGCATCATCTTCCGCTTATCGATGGCATAACTCATCGCCTGCCTGATCTTCTTTAGTCTTAAAGGCGAATTTTTAAGCAATGGATTACTGCTGTCCTGCAAAATACCAAGGTATTCCGTATTGAGGTAAGGATGTTTTTGTAATACTATTTTGCCCTCCCATTCTGCTTTCAACTCGCCTTTCCTGCTGAGGATCTCATCTTTGAAATTGGCATCGATATCATTCATAAAATCAAGCCGGCCCTGCTGAAATTCCAGGAACTCTCCGGCCTTATTATCGAGGAAAGAAATTTTCACGGCATCGAGATAAGGCAATGTATTTCCGGAGCTGTCCTTTTCAAAATATTTATCATTGCGCAGAAATATGAGTGCCTGTCCCTCCTCCCATGCCTTAAACCTGAAAGGGCCGGTACCACAAGGGTTCCGACCATAATCTTTACCAAGTGCTTCCACCACTTCTTTGGGCAGCACCGAACAATACTGCATACTTAGAATGCCCAGGATGGGTGGAAAAGGTTTTTTTAGTTTTAATTGAAATACTGTGTCGTTGATTGAGGTAAATGGCTGCAGGCTATCCACGCGTCCATTGAAAATCCATGCGCCGGGACTGGCAGTTGCGGGATCAAGTACGCGGCCAAGGCTGTATGCGATATCCTGCGCGGTCATCTTTCGGCCCTTACCTTCGGGGAATACGGGGTGATCATGAAAATAAACATCATCACGGATGATAAAAGTATAGGTCAGTCTGTCCGCAGAAACTGTCCAGCTTTTTGCCAGTGCCGGAACGATCTGAAGATCCTGGTCAACTTCCATCAGGCTGTTATACAACTGATGTGTTGCCCACATGATCGGCTGGTTCTTGGCAAATGCAGGGTCAAGGGTGCCGATGCCTTCGGGCTGGTTATAATAAAATACCTGCTGATCCCGCTGCCCGCGGCTTTTACATCCTATCACGGCAAATAAGAGCAGGGTAATGGTTAGTATGACCGCTTGTCGATTTAGGGTTGGCATCTGTTAATTATAGACCTAAATTTACTCTTTTAATCAGGAGTGAAACAAATCAAAGAATGAATCGTACCCCACAAAACAGGACAATCATGCTTATAAAACCCATTATCCGACTTGCCCTGAGCTGCCTGCTGTTCTCAACGTTTGCGGATGCACATGCGCAACTCGGCTCACAACAAAAAACCTACACCCGGGCCGACACCTTACGGGGAAGTATAACTGCTGAAAGGGCATGGTGGGATGTTACCTGGTACGGCATAAACATAAATCCCGACTACAAGGGCCGGAGCCTTACGGGTACGGTTACCCTTAATTTCCGGGTGCTGTCATCCGGCAGCCGCATGCAGATAGACCTGCAGCAGCCCATGCAGATAGACCTGGTTACACATGGCGATAAAACCCTGGCGTTTAAACGGGACGGCAATGTTTATTATATTGATTTCCCGTCACCGCCCGCGCAGGGACAGGTTGAAACGATCATCATGCAATTCAGCGGTAAACCGGTGGTTGCTGTAAGGCCCCCATGGGACGGGGGCTGGATATTTTCCAAAGACAGATCAGGGAACCCCTGGATGAGCGTTGCCTGCCAGGGCCTGGGAGCCAGCGTATGGTATCCCTGCAAGGACCATCAAAGCGATGAGCCCGACAGTGCCGCAATCAGTATAACGGTACCGGATACCCTAATGGCTGTAGCCAATGGGAAACTGCGGTCATCAAAGAGTAATAACCTGGGCACCATGACCTATACCTGGGCCGTTACAAACCCAATCAACAATTATAATATCATCCCTTATATCGGAAAATATGCCAGTTGGAATGAAATCTATGCCGGCGAAAAAGGCAACCTCAACTGCAGCTATTACGTGCTGGACTACAACCTCGAAAAAGCCAAAGTACAATTTGCACAGGTAAAGCCCATGCTGCAATGTTTTGAAAGCTGGTTCGGGCCATACCCGTTTTATGCAGACGGATACAAACTGGTGGAATCACCCCACCTGGGCATGGAACACCAGAGTGCCGTTGCTTACGGTAACGGATACATGAATGGCTACCGCGGCCGCGACCTCTCACAAACGGGCTGGGGCCTTAAATGGGATTTCATCATCATCCATGAAAGCGGACACGAATGGTTTGGGAATAATATCACCTCCAAAGACCTTGCAGATATGTGGATCCACGAAAGTTTTACCAACTACAGTGAAACGATCTATACTACCTGCCAGTCGGGCAAAGAGGCGGGAAACGCCTATGTCCGCGGCACGCGTCAACTGATTCAAAATGACATCCCCATAATTGGAAAGTATGGGGTGAATGACGAAGGATCGGGCGATATGTATTACAAGGGCGGCAATATGATCCACTACATGCGCCAGTTATTTAAGGATGATGAAAAGTTCAGGCTGGCCATGCGTGCCATGAACGACAGCTTTTATCATAAAACAGTAACCTATACTGATATTACTTCCTTCTGGAGCAGGCAGGCCGGTATCAACCTGGCTCCGCTCTTTGATCAATACCTCAACAATACGCAGATACCCCGGCTGGAGTATAAGTTCAAAGGCAATAAAATGCAGTATCGCTGGGCAAATTGCATTGCCGGTTATAATGTTCCGGTAAAAGTACTGATCAATAAAACATCGGAACAATGGCTGGAGCCGGTTACAGAATGGAAAAATATAACCCTGTCGGTTCCGGTATCAGCAGTTGAGATGCATCCGGATTTTTATGCTACTGCAGAGAGAATGAAATAAATTATTAAACCGCGAAGAAGCATAAGCCGCCAGGCTTTACTGCGCACTTAACTTTTGTGCCATAATTTCCTCATTATAGCGGCCGGCACCAAGATAGCGTTTGCTCCAGTATGTTTCATTCAGATCACTGATCATAATCCCGCCGGAAGTGGATGCATGTACAAATTTATTATTGTGCAGGTAAACGCCAACGTGCGACACACCACCCCTGGTATTAAAGAAAACCAGGTCGCCTTCCCGCATGTCTTCGTTACCGATGACCTCACATATGCTTTTTTGTTCCCTGGCCACCCGGGGCAGTGAGACCCCGTAGACCGTAAAAAGGAGCCCCTGGACAAAAGCGGAGCAATCAATACCCGTCCGGCTGGTTCCGCCCATCCGGTAGGGCGTTCCCCACCAGTCTTCAATATAGTTATACAGTGCCTCGTTGTCCAATGTCTCTACTTCAACATCCATCAAAATGGCATATTTAAACTGGGTGCTGAGGGATTGTTCAATATTGAAAGGAGAGTTGAAATACATTCCCGGGGCATTATCATCAGCCAGTTCCGGCATGGGTATTTCGGTGTGATTCCTTTGTTTTGGCGCCGGTGCAGTGGAAATGGCAATGTTTTCGATGAAAACTCCAGGCTCAGCACGGCCCTCACCCGGGTTAGCCCGGGCAACAGGCTTTAAGGCCTGGCAACTGGTCATGAGCACAAAAAAAGCCGTGGTATAGAGGTAAATTTTCAAAACCGGCATTTTGTCATGCAATGTTAAGATTCTCATTTTGAACTAACAAGGATTAAATGTGGAAAATTCAAACGCCAAAAGGGGTGAAATATTTCCGAAATTTGCACAGTTGCTTCAAATATCAGACCATCTTTAACATAATGAGTAGTTTTTCACATTTACACGTCCATACCCAATATTCGCTGCTTGATGGTGCAGCTTCCGTTAAAGCCTTGTATAAGAAGGCAATAGACGATAAAATGCCGGCACTGGCCATATCCGACCATGGCAATATGTTTGGCGCTTTTCAGTTTGTTGCCGAAGCCTATAAAAACCGGGTTGACCCGGACGACAAGAAAAGCCCCCTGAAAGTCAAACCCATAGTTGGCTGTGAATTTTACATAACCGAGAACAGGCTGCGAAAAACCTTCTCCAAGGAAGAAAAAGATCCCCGTCATCACCAGATCCTCCTCGCAAAGAATGATACAGGATATAAAAACCTGGTAAAACTTACTTCCATTGGTTTTATTGAAGGGATGTACAGCAAGTATCCCCGTATAGACAAAGAACTGATCCATAAATATCACGAAGGCCTCATTGCCACTACCTGCTGCCTGGGTGCGCTGGTACCGCAGATGATCCTGAAAAAAGGCGAAGCTGAAGCGGAAAATGAATTCAAATGGTGGCTCAATATTTTCCAGGAAGATTATTATGTGGAACTGCAGCGCCATGGCATGGCCGAACAGGAAAAGGTTAATAAGGTCCTGCTGAAGTTTGCCAAAAAATACAATGTGAAAGTCATTGCCTCCAACGACTCACACTATGTAGATAAATCTGATTTCAATGCACACGATATCCTGTTATGTATCAATACCGGCGAAAAGCAGGCCACACCGGCCATGCGGGAGTTTAGTGATGATGATATCCATGTAAAGAACAAACGTTTTGCCTTTCCCAACGACCAGTTTTATTTCAAGACCACAGCGGAAATGACAACGGCCTTTCACGACCTGGAGGAAGCCATTGACAATACCAATGAGATCGTGGACAAGGTTTCCCTGCTCGATCTTAAGCGGGATATCCTTCTCCCCCACTTTACCGTACCCACAACATTTAAAACACAGGACGAATACCTGGCGCACATTACCTGGGAAGGCGCCCATAAAAGATACAGTGAACTAACCGCAGAGATCGAAGACAGGATCAAGTTTGAATTGTTCACGATCCAGACGATGGGATTTGCCGGTTACTTCCTCATCGTATCTGATTTCATCAAAGCCGGCCGCGACCTGGGTGTTTTCATCGGGCCCGGCCGGGGTTCTGCCGCCGGCAGTGTTGTGGCCTATTGTATTGGCATCACCAATATTGATCCCATAAAATATAACCTCCTGTTTGAAAGGTTCCTGAACCCTGACCGGAAGTCGATGCCCGATATCGATACTGATTTTGATGATGAGGGCAGGCAGAAAGTGATCGACTATGTGGTGGATAAATATGGCCGCAACCAGGTGGCCCAGATCATCACCTACGGCACGATGGCTGCCAAGAGCAGTATCAAGGATGTGGCCAGGGTGATGGACCTGCCTTTGGTGGAATCCAATATCCTCGCCAAGATGGTGCCGGAGAAACCGGGCATCGTTTTGAAAAGGCTTTTGCACGCGCCCATAACCGGTGATAAGAGTTTAACGGAAAAAGAAGCGCTGAACCCGGATGAACTTGAAAATGTAAAAAGGATCCGCGAAATATTTGCCGGTGATGACTTACGCAGCAGGGTTCTTCACGAAGCAGAGATCCTGGAAGGATCTGTACGAAACACCGGTCTTCATGCAGCGGGCATCATCATCGCACCACGTGATCTTACAGACCTGATCCCGGTCTGTACGGCAAAGGATTCACCGCTTTGGGTTACGCAGATCGAAGGAAGTGTGATTGAAGAAGCCGGTGTAATCAAGATGGACTTTCTTGGACTGAAAACCCTGAACATCCTGAAGACCTCGCTGGAACTGATCAGGCTGAACTACAACATCAGCATTGATATAGATACCATTCCGCTGGATGATGAAAAAACATTCCAGCTTTATCAGCGCGGCGAGACCATCGGCACTTTCCAGTTTGAAAGTCCGGGCATGCAGAAATACCTCCGCGAACTGAAGCCCGATAAATTTGAAGACCTCATTGCCATGAACGCCCTGTACCGGCCGGGCCCCATGGAATATATCAGTAATTATATCGACCGTAAACATGGCAAGGAAGAGATCAGCTATGATCTGGAAGCCATGGAAGAACACCTGAAAGAAACCTATGGTATCACCGTTTACCAGGAACAGGTGATGCTGCTGGCGCAAAAGCTGGCGGGCTTCTCCAAAGGCGATGCCGACGTGCTGCGCAAGGCCATGGGTAAGAAACAAAAATCCGTGCTGGATAAAATGAAGGGACAGTTCATCAGCGGTGCGGAAGCAAAAGGACATGCCGCAGATAAACTGGAAAAGATCTGGACCGACTGGGAATCATTTGCACAATATGCGTTCAATAAATCGCACTCCACCTGTTATGCGATGGTAGCTTACCAGACCGCATACCTGAAGGCGCATTATCCATCCGAATATATGGCCGCTGTGCTCAACCATGCAGGTAATATTGAAAAGATCACCTGGTTCATGGAAGAATGCAAACGGATGGGACTGACCGTTCTTGGTCCGGATATCAATGAATCGCTTAAAGGCTTTGCGGTAAATAAAAAAGGCGAGATCCGTATCGGGCTCGGCGGACTGAAAGGCGTAGGCGAAGCTGCTGTTGAAGGCATCATTGATGAGCGCCGCAAGCATGGGCCTTACAGTTCCGTATTTGATCTCATTAAAAGAGTTAACCAGCGGGTGGTGAATAAGAAGTCGCTGGAAAGCCTGGCTATATCGGGTGCCTTTGACTTTGATACCAACCTGCACCGTGCGCAGTATTTTCATGTCCTGGAAGGAGAATCCGTCACCGGGCTGGAAAAGATCATCCGCTTTGGCAATATCTTCCAGAGCCAGACGGCCAATACATCCAATACCCTTTTCGGCGACCTGCCAATGATGCATGATATCCCCCTGCCAAAAATCGCCGACTGTCCAACCTGGTCGCTGACGGAAGTGCTGGACAAAGAAAAAGAGGTAACGGGCATGTTCCTGAGCGGGCACCCGTTGGATCATTACCGTTTTGAAATGAGAAACTACGGCATCACACCTGTGGCGGAATACAACACCTTCAAGGAAGAGATCGAACAACAGCCCTACCCGACCAAGCCATTCAGGCTCGCCTGCCTGGTGACGGGTTCACAGCACCGGGTTTCCAGGGCAGGAAAGAAATTCGGGGTTTTGATGCTGGAGGATTTTTCCGGGAAAATGGAGCTGACCTTGTTTGGCGATATGTATGTGAAATTTGCGAATTATTTTGAAACGGGTAATTGCCTGTATATCACGGGCAAATTTGAAAAGTGGGAGTACCGTAACGACTGGAATTTTAAAGTAATAGAGATCTGCCTGCTGGAAACCATTAAAAGGTCGCTGACCCGACAAATACAGTTTAATATTAATCCGAAATTGTTCACGGTTAACCAGTTTTCGTTCATTGAGCGGAATATCAAAAAGAACCCGGGGAAGACCCGATTAAAGTTTGTTTTTCACGAGAAAAAGGACCAGAAAATGGTTGTTCTCTCCACAATTGACAAAGGGTTTGAAATGAATGACGAAATGGCGGTTTTTTTGCTGGAGAACCCGGATATGGAGGTAAATGTAGAGACAGCCTGAAGGTTTTAGTGTCAAAACATCATCTGAACTGAATTGGACTTAATTTTGTTTATAGAATCATTCAACTTGTTTTTCAACTTTTAAAATTATATCAATGGCTAAAGAATTCAATGATGCTAACTTTCAAACAGAAGTATTGTCTTCCGATAAATTATCCATGATCGATTTCTGGGCAGAATGGTGTGGACCCTGCCGCGCAATCGGGCCCATTGTGGAAGAGATTTCAAAGGAGTATGAAGGGAAAGTAAATGTGGGCAAGGTAAATGTGGATCATAATCCCCAGCTTTCTATCAATTATGGTATCACATCCATACCAGCGATCCTTTTCATCAAAGATGGCAAGGTTGTAGATAAACTGGTAGGTGCGCAACCCAAAGGAAATTTCCTGAAGAAGATCGAAGCACACAGTTAATACAAACAGTATGTATATTATAAAGAGCGGACGAGGTCCGCTCTTTTTTTTATCTTGAAATTTTGTGATGTTTCCAACCGATTGTATTTCATTGCGTCTTTTCTTCCTGGCGGTTAGATACAAAAATGTAATCAAAATCATTTGACTATTGAGATGGTTCCTTTTTGATCAACATCACCACAAGGTGATTGCATTCTGAGATACCAGGCGTATGTACCAATCGGCTGACTGTTAGTTTAATATTTCCCATCCCAGCATTGCAGAGGATCTTTGGTAAAAAATATTTTTTCTCCAAAGCGAATACGAAATGCCAATTCAAATTATTAAATCATACTTTTAAGTCAATAGGTTTCCGGATTTTATTATGAGCCTCCCTGTATAATCAACCCTATGGATGAGAGGTTTCTGATTTTTTTCTTTAAAATATTGCAAAACTGCCTTTTTTGCACCTTCCCAATGTCCAAAGTCATCAATTATCAATACACCGTTTTCTGAAAGAAGCGGATACAAATAAATTAATTCATGATATGTAGATTCATACCAATCTGTATCCAGCCGTAAAAGCGAAATCCTGGACGGAACAACACCTGGTATTGAATCCTCTACCTTACCTTTTGTAAATTTAAAAAGTCCTGCATCATAACCAGTAGAGTATACATTTGACTGCACTTCCTCCAGCGTGGAGAAACACCATACAGAATTTTCATCTGCCTTATCGGCCTGGTTCAATAATTCCCCGGCATGTTCCCCGCTGAACTGTTTATCTTCTTCAGTTGGTTCAGACATCCCTTCAAAAGTATCATACAGGTAAATCTTCCTATCGTTCACGTTTAACCGCTTTAACACCAGTGCCATCATCATACAGCTTCCCCCTTTCCACACACCACATTCCACAAAATCACCGGGGATATTATTCTCCACTACATATTGAACAGATTGATACAGGGAATAGAGCCTTTCCGGCGATGTCATGGTAAAGGCTTTCACCTGGTTGTACAAAGCCATAAAAGTTTCATCTGCAGCAATATCAGGGGGCAGTGGAACGACGTCAGGTATAACCTGGTATCCGAAGCGGGCTGTGAGTTTGTTAAGGTACTTCAAAACCATATTTAATGAGATTGAATGCAAATAAGTCAAAAATTGTCAATTAACTAAGTTTCATGGTACTACATTGTTTATTTTTGACATATTACCAAGTGTTAAAAAGTCAGATGGGTCATATAATAACGAATATTCCTAAAGAGTTCAATCCAGATATAACGCACCCTTTATTCCTGATCAGATCGGAACTTTTCCGGAACATTTCAAAATTTGCCCCGCAGTTGAAAGGGCGCATGATGGATTTTGGTTGCGGACTCAAACCTTATGCGGATCTTTTTACTGTAGATGAATATATTGGTGTCGACTACCAGGCAGAGGGCGAGACCTACCACCAGGAAAAAGTGGATGTATTTTACGACGGGAAAACGCTTCCGTTTCCGGATAATCACTTCGACAGTATTTTCAGCAGTGAGGTCTTTGAACATATTTTCAACCTGCCTGAAATCATGCAGGAGTTAAATAGAGTATTAAAACCAGGTGGTAAGATCCTGATCACCTGCCCCTTTTCATTTGGCGAACATGAAGTGCCTTCTGATTATGCCAGGTATACTTCATTTGCAGTCAAACATATGTTTACCTCCAACGGATTTAATATAGTGGCATTTGAAAAAACAGGGGGAACTATCGAAGCAATTACACAACTGCGGATCGTTTACTGGAACCTGCACATATTATCAATTTTTAAGAATATTCCTGTACTCAGGTCGGTTTTGAGATTGATAGTCTTCACTACAAACAATTTATCAGCCATTATCTTTGGCAAGATATTACCCCGCAGACAGGACCTCTACCTGAATAATATTCTACTGGCCGAGAAATTGTAAACCATGAAGATCGCTTTTATTTCCATAGTTAAGGACCCGTGGGGCGGCAGCGAAGAGTTGTGGGCCCAGGCTGCGATGGAGGCCTTAAAAGAAGGGCACCAGGTTATTATATCTGCCTACGATCGCGGTAATGTGTCTCCACGTTTCAAAGCGCTCGAAGACAATGGAGCGAAATTATATCTTAGAAAAGGTTATATAAAACCCGGAACCGGCTTATATAAGCGAGTGACCAGAAAAGGCCTGAACTTCCTGCTAAATAAAATCTTCAATCCATTTAATGATATTTTCAGGCACAAGCCGGATATAGTGATATACAGTGGATCTTGTTATTCGATTAAAGATGATCCGGAATTACTGAAATTGCTATATCACAATAAAACAACATACCTGATCAATACCCAGGTGAACCTGGAATATACCAGGCCGATCAATGAAAACGAAGCAGCGATCATTCGTGATGCATACAAAAAAGCCGCTAAAGTGCTTTTTGTGTCGGAGAGAAATGCGTCTGTTGCACGGCGGCATTTGATGGATGATATAAATAATAGTTTACTCGTCAGGAATCCTGTAAACCTGTCTGAAATTGGCGCAATGCCTTTCCCATCAAAACCGGAACCCGTACAATTTGCCATGGTAGCTAATTTACTGGTGAACCATAAGGGCCACGATATCTTATTCGATGTACTGAGATCAGATAAGTGGGAAAAAAGACCCTGGGAACTCAATATTTTTGGCAGTGGAGACGATGAAAAATATATTAAGGACCTATGTACCTATTTCAAACTGGAGGATCGGGTACATTTCAAAGGCAGGACCAATGATATACGTAAAGTATGGGAGGAGAACCATATCCTGCTCATGCCCTCTTTATGCGAAGGCATTCCGTTAGCAGTGGTAGAAGCCATGCTCTGTGGCAGACCGGTTGTGGCAACAGATACTGGTGGACATATGGAATGGATAAAAGAAGGACACAATGGTTATATAGCAGAAGGCGCCAATGTTTATTCCATCGACAATGCGCTCGAAAGGGCCTGGCAAAACAGGGCTCAATGGCCTTTGATGGGAATGAAAGCATTTGAAACTGCCCGGGAAAAATATGATCCTGATGCAGGAAAGTCCTTCTTAAAAATCATCCTTGAGCATGGGCATCGTTCGTAAACAAAGCATATTATCCAGCATTTTCATTTACATCGGTTTTGCGATCGGGGCCATCAATATACTCATCCTTTTCCCAAAGTATTTCTCTACAGAACAAATTGGCCTGACGCGGATCCTGCTGGATGTAGCGCTTTTATTTGCCACGCTTTGCACGCTTGGGAGTATTCCCATCACGCTTAAATTCTTTCCCTTCTACCAGGGTTACCTGCCCAAAAAACAGAACGACCTGCCCGCCTTAACGCTCCTGCTGGGAATCACCGGATCGGTTTTGCTGCTCCTTTTGCTGCCCTACCTAAAACCCATGATCATCCGGAAATTCGGCGCAAGGTCGCCACTCTTTGTAGAATATTTCGACCTCGTTTATCCATTCACCATTACACTAGTATTCTTCAGCCTGCTGGAGGCCCATGCCTGGAGTCAGAAAAAAACCGTGCTGTCGAATGCCCTGAAGGAATTTGCATTTCGGCTATTCACTACCGTAATAATCCTGCTCTTCATTGCCGGTTTTGTGAGCTTCGATCAGTTCATCACCTTCTATGCCTATATATTCCTGGTACCGGTATTGATCTTCGCGTATGCGCTCACCAGGGATGGTAATTTCCCGCTGACACTTTCGATCAGCAAGGTAACCCGCCGGTTGAAAGGGAAAATGTTCAACTTCGGGCTGTTTGTTTTTGGCGGCGCCATGCTCAACATTATTGCCCGCACAAACGATACCATCATCCTGGCCAGCCAGTCATCCGGCGGACTCTCAGATGCAGCCGTTTTCACCATCGCCACTTACCTGGTAACGGTAATGGATGTACCCCAGCGGAGCCTGATTTCCATCACCACACCCTTTATAGCAGAGGCCTGGAAAAACCGGAACCTCGACAAGATCGATTCCCTGTATAAAAAAACTGCCCTGAACCTGCTGATCACGGGACTGGCCATTTTCTCCATCGTACTGCTGAATATCGAAGATGCCACTACATTTATGGGCAATGACTACCAGGCCCTGGGTATCATTGTCCTGATCAGTGGTGTTGCCAAACTGGTTGACCTCTCCACAGGGCTGAATACTCAAATCCTGCTCTTATCCAAATACTGGAAACTGGAATTCCTCACCAATATGTTGCTGGTAGCGCTTTCCATCCCACTTAACTACTGGCTAACCAAAAAATTCAATATTGTCGGACCGGCTTATGGTAACCTTATTGCGCTGACTGTTTTTAATTTTACCCGTTTTTTAATGATCTGGAAAATCTTTAAGCTGCAGCCCTTTACGGCAGAAAATGGCAAGGCCATTTTAATAGGCGTACTGGTATTCCTGCTTATTTATATGATCCCCGATACAGGCAATATCTTTCTCAATGTTGTCATCAGGTCATCTTCATTTATTGTCATTTTTGGCTGGTTGATATTGAAATTCAGGATCTCAGAAGACATTGCCGGATTATTTGAATTGGTAAAAACCAAAATCAGGCGGTTCTGATTTTTACTGATCAACAATGATTGGCGCCTGGTACTGTCCTGTTCAAAGCCGCCCGATCCGCAAAAAAATCCCTTTACAAGAAAACCATAAGCATAAAGGCATTATCTTTCCTCATTCGTACATGTCCCTGACCAAAAGGGCTTCCATTTATTTATTGTAGAAACATTATTCAAGGTATGCATCCGCAATGGGAAAATTTAGGCAGGGGATTTTTGGGCATGACCTTTCTGATAGGGCTTTGCTATCTCTTCAGCAATAACCGAAGAGCTATCAACTGGAAACTGGTGGGTGTGGGAATTGTTGCCCAGATTGCTTTTGCGCTGGGTGTGCTCACCCAGGGGAAGTATAATATTTTTCGCATTTTCATTCAGTGGTGCTCCGAGAAATTTGTAGAAGTGATCAACCTTGCCCATAAAGGCATTGAGTTTATTTTCGGGAACCTGGCAGATCCTACCGGCAGCTGGGCATATGTTTTTGCCGTGCAGGTTTTGCCCAATATCATTTTTTTTGCGGCTCTTTCAGCCCTGATGTACTACCTCGGCGTATTGCAGAAAGTGGTCTATTTCTTTGCCCTGCTGTTGAGCAAACTGAAGATTTCCGGAGCAGAAAGCGTATCCACTGCCGCTAATATCTTTTTGGGTCAAACCGAAGCCCCGTTAATGATCAGGCCTTTCCTGGAAAAGATGAACCGCAGTGAAATCCTCTGTATCATGGTCGGCGGTATGGCCAATACCGCCGGAAGTGTGCTGGCAGCCTATGTTGGCTTCCTTGGCGGGACCGATGTGGTGCAGCAGAAATTCTTCGCCCTGCATCTCCTGAGCCAATCGATCATGAGCGCCCCTGCGGCCATCGTTTGTTCCAAGATACTCTTTCCACAGACCGAGCAGATTGACAAAAAGATTGAAGTGAACCGGGAAAAACTGGGTGATAATGCCCTTGATGCCTTATCCCTCGGCACAACAGATGGATTAAAGCTGGCAGTGAATGTGGGCGCCATGCTGATCGTTTTTACCTCCATCATGTATGTACTCAACTGGATACTCGGATCGATTGGCTACCACTTAGGCTTAAACGAAACGATCAAACAGATCAGCGGTGGCCGGTATGACGGACTTTCCTTCCAGATGCTGCTGGGATATATCTTTTCACCCGTTGCCTGGATGATCGGCGTAGACGGGCGGGAAATGGTGCAGGTTGGACAATTGCTGGGCGAGAAAACCATCATCAATGAGTTCCAGGCCTATATCAGTTTTGCCAATATGAAGACCAATGGCAGCATTACAGATCCCAAGTCAATTCTAATAACCACCTATGCGCTTTGCGGATTTGCCAATTTTGCTTCCATCGGCATACAGATCGGCGGGATCAGCCAGCTGGCACCCAATCAACGGAAAAACCTGACCGAATTAGGATTCAAAGCCCTCATAGGGGGTACCATAGCCTGTTTGATGTGTGCCTGTATCGCCGGTGCATTAGGCTGAACAGCTTCGTTAAAACTTGAAAATTACCCAAATAAGCCCTTTTTTTAGCGCGTTTTTTGCGGTAAAAGGGATAATTTTATGCTCCCTTAAAGTAAAGTCCAAGCCTCATTTAGAAAAACGCGTTAACCTGTATATGCTGAAACTTGTACCTGTATTATTTTTTTCATTCATTGTTTCTGCTTTAAGGGCGCAGGTTGTTCAGCATCCTTCGGTTGTTAAGGGGCACCGCACCGCAGTTACCGGTTCCCTGAAAAAATGGAAACCCGATAATACAAATCCCCTCCTTCGCATTAAAATGCGCGACGAAAAAGGGCTGATCTTTGCCAGGGACCTCGATCCACTTACATTTACGCACTATGGCAGCCGCTTCAGCGGACCAGACCCACTCTGGCAAAAAAACTTTGATAAGCGGAGCAATATCTCTCAAACAAACGGCACGCAACAGGCCTTGAAAATGATTGAAACCAAATCCCTGGAATGGGATGCCGCAGTGGTCAATCAAAATTTTGAAGGTATCCCTGCTGCCAACGTATCGCCTGGCGACCCCACTATTGCTGTGGGACCAAACCATATCCTTCAAATGGTCAACGGGCAAAATGGCAGTGCTTATTTCCGCATCTTCGATAAGAACGGCGGCGCATTGGGACTGCAGGCTTTTATGGACCAGCTCCCGGGCAGCAGCTACAATGGCGCGGGGGATTGCATCACCTGGTACGACCAGTTGGAAGACCGATACGTAATGACCGAATTTGGTGATTCTTCAGCTTCCGGCACAAATGTCAACACCCTTATTTTTGCCGTTTCACAAACCAACGATCCACTCGGTTCCTGGAACATCTATGAATTTTCTGACGATAGTTTTTTTCCGGATTTCCCCAAATATGGTAACTGGCATGATGCCTGGTATGGTATGACACGTGATTTTTCCGGTTCTTACTTAGGCAATTCGGTTTGGGCTTTTAATAAAGCCAGAATGATCGCCGGTGATTCCGTGGTTGAGGTACAGCGTTTCCGTTTTTCCAGTCCCGATAATAAATTCAATTCCATGTGCCCGGTCTCATTATCCGGTAACAGGCCTGCACCTGCCGGAACACCCGGCCTGTTCCTGTATTATAATGATGATAATTTTACAGCCAGCGAGAGTGATGTAGACAGTGTGGGCATCATTACTTTTAAAGTTGATTTTGCTGACCCCACAAATTCCGTGGCACAGATTGATGCCAGCATGGTGGTGGCTCCTTTCAAGAGCAATGTCTGCGGTTCCCGAAATTGTGCACCCTCACCTTCCGGCAACGGATATGATGTTATCTCAAGCCGCTTCATGAACAGGCCTTATTACCGGAATTTCGGATCATACCAAACAATCGTTGCCAATCATACAGTAGACGCAACCGGTAGTTCCATCTCAGGATTACGCTGGTACGAATTGAGGAATACACTTTCCGCCTGGTCGGTTTTCCAGCAGGGAACATTTTCACCGCAGGATGAATTTCTTTGCACCAATACACCACCGATGCACCGGTTCATGGGTGCCGTAGGCATGAACGGAAAGGGACAGATAGCCATGGGCTATAACACCAGCAGTACGGATCGATTTGCCTCTGTAAGTTTTACAGGTCGTAACCAGGCTGATCCGTTGAATGTGATGAGCTACCAGGAAAAAGATGCCGTGCTTGGTACAGGTTATGGAACCTTTGGCAACAGATGGGGCGATTATAATGAGATCATTCCGGATGCAACCAATGACTCCCTTTTCTGGTTCTGCGGCATGTATGGCGCTGATGACAATTCCTGGAACACGAGGATATTTTCTTTCAAACTGGCACCAAACTTCAATTTGGACGCAGCTGTATCCAATATTGAATATCCAAACAATTGTGAGAATTTTTGCTCCCGTGTGATAAGGCCGAGGATAAGGATCAGGAATAGCGGAAACTTTGTGCTGACGAGCGCCAGAATTAATATTCAGATAGACAACCGGCCAAGAATTACTTTTCCATGGACAGGCTCCCTGAAGATAACAGAAGACACGATCATCACCCTGCCACCCATTACTTTGCCGGCCGGCACATTTACTCTGAAGACATTTATCTCCGCACCAAATGGCGGCGCTGATCAGAACAGTACAAATGATACTACCAGTGTAACCGTAAGCGTTAGTACACCTGCCCAACTACCCTTTGCCGAAAGTTTTGAAAATAATATTTTTCCGCCGACAGGCTGGTCGCAGTTTACCAACGGCAGCAGCAATTTCCGCTGGACCAGGACAACTATTGTGAGTTTTGACGGTGCAGCTTCCATCAGGTTTGATAATTTCAATAATAACGAGCCCGGCAAATTCTCAGATATCCGCACCCCCCTGCTGGATGCAACCGACAGCGATTCGCTCAGCCTCAGTTTCAGGATGGCCGCCGCTTTGTACGATGCACAAACCTCAGATACCCTGGAAATATGGGTCTCTGCCGATTGCGGGGAAAACTTTCAGCGTGTATGGAGAAAGTTTGGTAGCGACCTGGCAACACGTCCCGGATCTCAGAATGCTGAATACATACCTACCAATAACGAATGGAGACTTGAAAATCTTGACCTCTCTGCTTTTGCAGGCGCTGAAAAAATCATCGTCAGCTTCCGTAACATCAATAATTTCGGCAACAATATTTACCTGGATGCAATCAACCTGAATAAATTCCAGTTCCCGTTCATTGATGCTTCTATCCTGCGTATCAATGACCCCATACCTGTTGTTTGCGAAACTGAGATCAGTCCAAATATTACGTTTGTAAATATGGGCAAGGATACCCTCAAAACCCTCAAGATCAATTACAGCATAGATGGCGGTCCGGTTCAGACGACAAACTGGTCGGGCAATATCGGCCGCTTACAAAGCAGTTCCGTTATACTATCGCAGTCAACAGTGCCTGTAGGCAACCATACCTTATTAGTTTATTCAACGGAGCCCAACGACTCCACCGATGAGCATAACGGCAACGACACAACGCAATTGGCGTTTGGCGTTAAATCTGTTATTCAGCTACCGGTAAAAGAAGATTTTGAAAGCAGTAATTTCCCGCCTAGCCAATGGAACCTGGTAAATCCCGATAATCAAAACAGCTGGCAAAAAACCAACCTGGCTGCAAGGAATGGGGCTTCTTCGATCCAGATGAAGAATTTTGATTACGCTCCGGCCGGCCAGACTGATGAATTTATTTCACCGTTGGTTAACTATGCCAATGTTGACTCCGTTTACCTGCAATTCCAGCTTTCTGCCGCCACATTCAGTTTCCCGGGCAGCACAGAGATCCCGCTTGATACCCTTGAAGTACTGGTATCAGTTGATTGCGGAAAATCATATACCTCTGTTTATAAAAAATGGGGTGCCCAACTACAGACTTTGGGAAATGTGAATACAGGGGCCGCTTCTGAATTCATTCCAAAGAGCCAACGCGAATGGAGAATGGAAGAAATCAACCTGACTGATTTACTGGGCAAGAGCAATACCTTCCTGGTTAGTTTCCGCAATAAGAGCAACACAGAAAATAATATCTATTTAGATGATATACATATTTTCACCACGGTGTTACCCGCCAAATTAAAGGACAACGGATACCTTATCAGCCCTAATCCTTTCCGCAACAGGTTTCTGCTGCAGCATTACCCGACAGCAGAAAAATTCAAAGGGCTGGATATCTTTAATGCCATGGGCCAAAAGGTTTACAGTTATATGATCAGTCCGGGCAGTGGTGCTTCGAGCATTGATGTGAACCTGGGTTCCTTGCCGGCAGGTGTATATATGGTTCGTCTACTGTATACCGATAAGATCATAACTGAACGGGTGATAAAACAAAACTAAACAGACCGAAATCAGCATCGTTTCTGTTTAAGGAATGACGATTATCACCCCTTATACCAACACAGGTTTTTCCTTACTGGCATTTATGCCCTAATTTTGTAAAAAAAAGTACAGAGGATATGAACAGAAAAGCGGTTGAATCAATCATTTCCGGTTCCGGTTTATCAGCAGCCTTACAGCACATTTCAGAAAAAGTATTGAACGGGGAAAGGATCAATGCCGCCGAAGGTTTGATTTTACTGGAAGAAGCCCCCCTGTCGCTTGCAGGCACCCTGGCAAACTTTGTAAGGGAATCGAAGCATGGCAACCGCACTTATTTCAACCGCAATTTTCATATCGAACCAACCAATGTATGTGTGTTCTCCTGTAAGTTCTGCTCATACTCCAGGCTTTATAACAATCGTGAAGAAGGCTGGGAATTAAGTGTGGAGCAGATGATGGACAAAGTAAGGGAATATGATGGCAAACCCATTACGGAAGTGCATATTGTGGGCGGTGTTCATCCTAAAATGGACATTCATTATTTTGCCGACCTGCTAAGAAAGATCAAGGCACATCGTCCTGACCTGCATATAAAAGGATTTACTGCCGTTGAACTGGATTATATGTTCCGGAAAGCCAAACTCAGCAGGGCTGAAGGCATGAAACTGCTCCATGAAGCAGGGCTTGATTCCTTACCCGGCGGAGGTGCGGAAATTTTTGCGGCGGAGATAAGGGAACAGATTTGTGCGGATAAAGTAGACGGCGCCGGCTGGCTGGATATTCACGCGGAGGCACATGCACTGGGCATGCACAGCAACGCAACCATGCTCTACGGACATATTGAAAAATATCATCATCGAATAGACCATATGGAACAATTACGGGCGATGCAGGACAGGACCAAAGGCTTCAATACCTTCATCCCGCTCAAGTTCCGCAACTTTGATAACGAGATGAGCCATGTACCGGAGACCTCGGTTATTGAAGATATGAAGATGTATGCTGTTGCCAGGATTTACATGGATAATTTCCCGCACCTGAAAGCTTACTGGCCGATGCTTGGCAGGCAGAATGCGCAACTCACACTGGCCTTTGGTGTGAATGATATTGATGGCACCATTGACGACTCCACCAAGATCTATTCCATGGCCGGCAGTGAGGAACAAAACCCGTCCATGTCTACTGCCCAACTGGTGACACTCATCAAACAAGCCGGCAGGCAGCCGATAGAAAGGGATACTTTATATAATGAAGTCAAAGATTATTCAATCATTACTCCGGAAGCGCTGGCAGAATTGAATTAATAAATCTTCTGGCTTTCTTTGCGGTTAATGTATTCCATTCTTTATTCCCCTGTTCCTTATTCCCCTGTTCCTTATTCTTTCTGACTTCGTCAGGCGGTCACCCGGGGCGCTCAGA
>JBGSHT010000104.1:0-14637 GCA_041752135.1 Chitinophagaceae bacterium
TAGCGAAGATTGATTTCTTCGCTATTTTTTTATTCATTTTTAGACCTTAGTCTATAACGTATATGTTTGGGGAACTGGGTCGCAGGTTCCCTGCCTGCGTGACGCAGTCAGGCAGGGAATCCTGTCTTCCCGACAACTTTAACCGCCAGGACACTAAGGAAGCGATCATCGTTTACTTTGCGACCTGGCGGTTAATTTTTTTTACGCCTACCCCATCAATCGCCTTTTCAATGCCCTGCCTATAAACCGCATTTTTTGCTCAAACGGCATTCTCTTCAGGTTCGCAGAAATCGCACCCTTCGTAAGCATGGTCCGCTGGCTGTAGTCTATGCGTACGTTGACCACAACGGAACGCCCTGACTGGTAAATACCAAAAGCCTCATCCATGCGGGCATCGAGTTCCATATCGCTGGCAATTTCCAGGAATGCCATCCCCGCCATCATGGCAAGGCCTTCAAAACGGATCTTATCACTGAGGATGGTGCAGGTTTTCCGGTTGAGCGGAATGTCCTGGAACTGAGCGATCTGTCCCAGTTCCCCATCATTGAAGATGAAAATCAACACCGGTATATCGTATGCGGAAGCCGTTACCAGTTCAAGTCCGGTCATGAGCATGGCCCCGTCGCCCACGATGGAGATCACCTGTGTGCCCGGATGGTGAAGTTTGGCGCCGATGGTTGCGGGGATGCAATATCCCATGCAGTTAAAATCGGTGGGTGAAATAAAGTGCCGGGGACGGTTAACCGAAAACAGCTCGGCAGTCAGAAATGTATGTTGTCCGTCATCCGTTACAACGATCGCATCTTCGGCTGCTCTTTGCTGTAAGGCCCGGAAAAAAAGGCCGGGTTGCACGATATCTGTCCGGACTTTGTGCATCCATTCCTCAAAATAAGCTTCGTTCCGTTTGCGAATCTCCCCGGTAACTTCGGTTAAGCGATCCCGTGATGAATAACCTCGTTTGCTGAGTTCCGTATGCAGGGCTTTTATAAATGCCTTTCCATCACATGCCACCGTTTGTACAGCCGGAAAGTTTTTGTTGAACACTTCCGGATTAATATCTACATGAACAAGGTTTTTCGGTGGATCCAGTGCGTAACTGGCAGTTGCCACTTCCCCGAAACGCGCGCCTACGGCCAGGAGCAGGTCATGATTTTTCAGGGCCCACTGGCCGGATGGTTTCGCCCCTTTCCCCAGGCCTGCTGAAGTGAAGAGCGGGTGACTGTTGGGAAAAGCACTCTTACCCTGCAGTGTAGTGGCTACGGGCGCGGCCAGCATTTCCGCCAGGATGACCGAATCTTCAAAGGCATCCACAGCCCCCCAGCCGAGGTACAGCATGGGAAAACGGGATGAACTGATCAGATCAGCCGCTTTTTCTACTGCAGTATGTTCCGGTTCCGGAGCATCAAGGTGTAGGATATAAGCGGGCATCTCTTCAACCAAGCCGGTGTACATCAGAACGTCTATCGGAATATCAATGAAGACCGGACCGGGTTCACCACTCATCGCAATATCATAAGCCTTGTATATCGTGGATATCACTTCAGATTGACTGTTAACTAAAAAACATGCTTTTGTAACCGGCCTTGCCAGTTCAAGCTGGTCGATGCCATGCAGTTGGTACGACTGTTTCACGTCCCTTCTCACACCACCGGAAATTACGAGCATCGGGATGCCGTCCAGCCAGGCTTCGGCGATACCGCTCATTGCGTGGGTCAGACCGGCCCCGGGAACTATAACCAATACGCCGATCCCACCGGTTGTGCGCGAAGTGGCATCACCCATGAAGCTGGCGCAGCCTTCATGCGTTACCAGCACAGGAGTGATCTGCCGGCTTTCCTCCAACGCATCATAGATCTCCGTTGTATGCGTGCCGGGAATGCCGTATGTGTAGCGAACCCCGAGTTGTTCCAGGGCAAAAACCGCCAGCTGGGCGCCAGTCTTTTTCATGCGTTTGGGTTTGATGAAGGTCCTTCGATTCAGATTAGGGTATTCGTTTACGTAAGTATTCTGGTCCGAGTTCACGCACATCGGAACATCCGATAAGTTGCATTACCCGCACCATTTCCTCCCGAAGAATATCATAACAACGTGTTACGCCTTTTTCACCGCCGGCACCAAGGCCATACAGGTATGCCCTTCCAATGAGGCAGGCTTTCGCGCCCAGTGCCAGTGCCTTGATCACATCAGATCCGCGGGTGATGCCTCCGTCTATCATTACTTCCAGATCGCTACCCACCGCCTCCACGATCTCCGGTAACAGGTCGAGTGTTGCCGCTGCGCCGTCAAGCTGCCTGCCGCCGTGGTTAGAAATAACAATTCCGGTGGCGCCCATCTCCGCAGCTAATATCGCATCTTCCCGGCACTGTATGCCCTTCAGTATAAATTTTCCGTCCCAGGCTTTCATCAATTCGCGTGCATCTTCCCAGGTGACAGAGGCATCAAACTGCTCATTAACCTTGTCCAGCACTTTGTCTGCCAGTGCCCCGTGTGGCAGGTGCTGCAGCATATTTGCCATGCGCCATTTAGGTTCAGCAAGGTAATGATAAAGCCATGAAGGCTTGATGATGGCCGAACGGGCGATGTTCCATTTTAGTTTTGCCGCATGGCCATGCCCGTGACGAAGATCTCGTTCGCGTTTGCCCAAAGCGGCAAGATCAACGGCGAGCATAATACCGGCATAATTCATTTTTTGGCAGCGCTCTATAAAATCCTCAATCATCTTTCTGTCGTGCCAAACGTAGACCTGGAAAAAAAGAGGGCCGTTGGAAGCTGCTGCCACATCCTCTATAGAAGTAGTTGCCACTGACGAAAGGGTGTATGCTGTTCCCGCCTTGTGTGAAGCTTTTGCCACTGCAAGTTCTCCTTCGTGGTGAAACATCCTCGTCATGCCCGTTGGTGCGGCAATAATCGGCAGGTCTATTTTGATACCCTGTACTGTAGTGGAAAGATTAACCCTGGAGACATCCCGAAGTGTCCGCGGCAGAAAAGCGTAGCCACCAAATGCATCACGGTTCCATGAAGCAGTTATTTCATCTTCTGCACCACCTTCAATATAATCAAACAATACGGAAGGCATGCGCGCACGGGCAGCGTCCCGCAAATCGGCAATGGAATGGCAATCGTTGATTCCCGGCATTTTATTTCTAAGCTAAGTATGGTTAGCGACTTTATTTATGATGCTGGTCAGTATGCTACATTTAACCGCCATGACACAAAGGACGCGAACTTCGTTTCCCTTGCAACATGGCGGTTAATTGGTTTAATAAGCATGATCGTTCAACTCATTTCGCCACAATAATCCTTGACGTTCTGCTATGTCCTTCACTCTCGATTTGAATCAAATAATTACCCTGTCCAATTATCTTCTTATCCAGGGTCAATCGGTAACTGTTCAATCCCTGTATGACGTCTATTTTTTGTTCAAGCATTTTTCTTCCTGTAACATCCAATATGCGTAGATATCCTTTGCCAGTTGAACTTGCATTCCATTGTACGTTGACAACATTTTCCACAGGGTTTGGATATACCCTTAGCTGATCATCTGCCAATGGCTGGCTGACAGTAGTTTTCAATGCTTCCATTTTCAGATGGATAGTCAGGTAATCTTTGTTGAACACTTCAGTGGCAACTTTCCATGAACCTGCCTGAAGGCTTGCTTGAACCGAACTAACCCGAAGGGCAAAACGCAATTCATACATCAGATCGCCTTCCATAAGACTTATTCCCATTGCCTGCGGATCATTCCAGCTCATTACAAGATAACCTTCATCGGTCCAACGTTCACCGAAACTCACACCAAGGGGGTTGTCGCCAATGCCCAGGAATTCCATCTGACCGGGCTTCCATTGCATGGTGTATTGGAAACCCATCACAGCATGTACATTCTTTGCACGCACCCTGATCTTAATTTCTCCGTTTGAAGCATCTCCAACTTCATAATACAAACTCATTGTGTCTTCCATCATGGGCTGATCAATCAACGGATTACGATCCCAGTTCACATCGCCAAGTTTGATGGCGCGGAAAGTCTGGTTCACAACACCAGCAAGGCCAGTAATTGAACGGTTCTTATTGAACGGGAACGGCGACATAGGATTAGCGAAAGTTTGCGAAGAATCCACAAAAGCCCAGGTACGGTTCCCTGGCAGTGCGGTATCAATACCCAGCAACATACGCCGGATATATACGATATCTACAGTAGACACCGTACTTGAATTATCAGCATCCGCCGCGATCACTTTATAAGGTGAATTCAGCGGCAGGGTGTTGAGCACATGCGACTGAATCAGTGCCAGGTCAAGTGTGGAAACACCATTTGTTTTTGCCTTCTCATTATTCTTCCCCGGTGTAATGCCATAGTTGCCGGGGATAACCGTGAACTGGTATATGCCATTCTTGTCTGTAATCGCTTTCCTGTTTTCTGTTCCGGTCAGCGACATCTCCACTCCTGCTATTCCGCCATCCAAAGGCGAAATAATGCGTCCTTTCAATGTTGCCAGGCATACCAGATTTACAGCGCCGTTGCGCACGGATATGGCCTTCTTCCGGTAATAGGAATCATAGAATTCAATCGGTGTAGGTGAGCCCGTAATCGATAACGGTATTGAACGGTTTAATGAGCCCAATGCCGTGAAGCGTAAAACAAATAAAACAGCCGTGTCGGGTAAGGTCACACCTTTTAGCGTGGCATCATTCCATGAGAACGTAAGGATACCCGATGCTGTTTGTGATATGCCGAAATTGGATGCAGTCATCCCAAGTGAGACCGGACCCAATCCTGCAATCCCCTGGTATTGAAGATCAGCTGCATTCCAAACGATACTGCCCTGCATCGTCAACAGGTTCTTTACGGCATACGCTTTTACAGGCACATCCACAGTAGCGCCACACTGGCCCTGTATGACCGGTATGAACAAGTTGATCATTTCAGGTAATTGCACAATGGTGCTGTCTGCCAGCACACAACCCTGTGCGGTTGTTACAGTCACTTTGTACTTGCCATTTGTTGCAGCTGTTATCGACTGGGTAGTGGCTCCGGTACTCCAGTTGTAACGGGTAAAACCTGCGCCTGCATTCAGTGTCACGGATGAAGCGGGCCTGGTTGTATCAGCCAGCGGATTGAATATCGGTGTCTGGAAGACGGCAATGGTAACACTGTCCTTCCTGCTCACATTTTCAACAGTGACAGTAACATAATACTTAGTGGTTCTCACCGGCCTTACTGTAATGGACGCTGATGTATCTCCGGTTGACCACAAGAACTTATGGCTCTTTGTGAAAGCACCGGTAGTATCATATTTTGCATTGAGTGTAACCGGCGACCCGGAACAAACCGTTGTGTCTTTTTTGTCAATATCAACATTGACCATGACAACATAATAATCAATAATAAGCGGACAGGGACCTCCAGCAGCAAATGTTGAAATATAGTTACCACTTCTTTTAACGATTAGAGAATCCCCCGATACATTAAGACCATTCGGTAATTTCCAAGTACTAATACAGTAAAGTCCACAACGAGAAATGGCCCAGAGTTTAACACTATCCTGATTTACAATAACAGTATCTGTTGTATAATTTCCTCCTGATTTGGGAAAAGAACCAGTGGCTATACATGTGTTGACACCGTCGCTGATTTTTGCAGAAGCAAAGACACTGTTACCGGAAAAAACTTTTGTGATCCGGAATACTGTATCGCCCGAATCCCAAAGAATGCTCCGCTTCAAACCGGCATAATTACCAAATGCAGAATTTACAAATAATGTTAAACTCACATCTTTCCCTGCACAATAACCGCTGGCAGCCTTTATTTTTGAAGGAACGATGCTCACAAAACAACTGTCCGTGGCCGTACCTTTGGCAGAATCTGTAACGGTCACTTTATACCGGCCACTTTGAAAAACAGTCAACTTCTGTGTTGTTTGACCGCTCTGCCATTTATAAGAAGCAAAATTCGATCCGGCATCGAGTACAGCACTGTCACCACAAATCTTCAAAGTATCCGGAAGCGGATTAAAAACATAAGGCTGCACCACCGTCACCGTCACACTATCCTTCCTGCTGACATTATTTAGCGAAAGAGTGACATAATATTTTGTGGTTTTATCAGGCCTTACCGTTATCCTGGATGTTGTTTCACCGGTAGACCACAGATAGCGATGGTTTTTAAGAAGGGCGCCAGATGTGTCATACAGGGCATTCATGGTGACAGAAGATCCGCGCTTAATGGTAGTGTCCTTCACATCAATGTCAATATTTAAAATGATCACAATAAAATCTAATAGAACTGGACAAAACCCGCCTGATGGATTATATCCACATCTAAATACCCCACTTTTCCTGACAATAACAGAATCCCCAGTAAGACCTGGCGTTCTCCAACTCCAATTAATAATTGGAGGTGTAACTTTAGGTTTTCTGATTATGGTACTGTCTGAGTTAACGATTATGGTGTCAGCCGTATACGACCCTGAATAATATGCAAAAGCCTTTACATTACAACTGTTCACCCCATTTGTAACTACTGCAGTTGCATTAAAGCTGCTTTTAGTTATAGGCACTTTTAAGGTAAATGTTTTGGCGCCTGTTGACCAAAGGATTGATGCTTTCAATCCACTATGGCCTGCAAAGGTTGAATCAACCCAAAATGTATAAGATTGAGCCTCCCCATTATTACAATAGTAAGTCCCCTGCCCCCCATTGACCCACGTACTAACGATACTTACAAAACAACTATCAACCGCAGTACAACCTTCCGCATTTGTAACAACAACCTTTTGCCAGCCACTTTGCCTTACAGAAATTTTCTGGGTGATAGCGCCGTTTGTCCACTTATAGGTTGTGTAAGGCGCCCCAGCGTCCAGTTCCACACTGTTACCACATATTTTGAGGGTATCGGAAAGAGGATTGAATTTGAGTTTAAACGTATCACAAGCATCAAATATATTTGACGATGCTAATACAGTCAATCCTGAGTCATTTATTAGCCCATGGGAAAAACGCTTACCCGGATCCGTTGGTGGCTCATCTTCCCCCCTGGCAGATGTGAGGGTTAAGAAATAAAAAAGTGCAAGCAACCAAACATTTGATCGCAATTGAGGCAAAAACGAGAAGATAAAATGTTTGATATTTCCGGCAACGTTAGGATAATTTGCAGTTGAGTCGTCTCTTTCATTGTTACCGGAAAAACTGTTCCTGGGTGTTGTTGTAAAAAACTCTTTCATAGAAAGCAATATTTGGTTAGCGATAATTCCCCGATATAAAATATTGAAACAGGTGCTGAAAAACGTAACCACACTAGCGATCCTCCTGATTTCAATAACTACAGCATTATTTTAATGTTTCAACTTTTATTGACCTATATCGGTATTAATACAAATCAATGAAATAGTTAAACTAAAATTCAGCAGCACTAATGACCTGTGGACTTATCAGGATGAATATTAATGTATATAGCATTACAGCCTGAAACGCAGGCGCGTAATGATAAGCTTTCAATTAATTAGAAAACCGGTAAGTTCCAATAAAAAATATGGTATAGTTACAGAGGAAGATTCAAAAGGCAGGATGACGGCTTACAGAGAAAGATTGAATTTTAAAGTTCAATTAAGGTATGTAAAAATGTAATTTGATTTTTTATATTGGCAAGAATGTTGAAAACTATCGTGGAAAAATATTATTTAATACTTTTTAAAAGTCCAATGCATTATTGAAAATAAATTTTATGAACAGAAAAATCATTGATACCATATTTTCACAATTTCCAATTTTTGCTTTTTATTCGAAAAGATTACAAAAAAACAAACTGCTGAATTCAACTTAGAATCAGCCCACTAAAAATGACAATTCTTTTTTCCTTGCATCATCGCGGTTAATTCTTTTTATAACCATAATCATTCACAGCAATGAATATGATCATTTGTATCCCAACCAGTGTAAAATAATTTAGCCTTTGATTATGCCAAAAAAGATTTCCCAAACTAAAGCGGATAAAGAACTCAAATCCATCAGGATAGAACTGGAACAACTGGTTGATAAAATGCAGCTGGCCTTAACCAACCAACAAAAACTCATTAAACTCATTCATCCTGACCAGAAAATCAGTGCCCGAAACCTGATCCGCTACCTGGCTTTACGCAGCGATGATGTAAGGTCTTTACAGGACCGGCTCCACACATATGGCCTGTCTTCTTTGGCCAGCAGCGAGTCTCATATCCTTCGGCAAGTACAGGCAATCCTGGAAAGGCTGAATAAAAAATTCCTTCCGGCAGAAATATCCGCCTGCGATTATGCCACAGGGCAGCGGCTGATCCATAAAAAATCTGCCAAATTATTCGGCGCCAAAAAAATAAAGGCCATTCCCCACCTCATGGTAACTTTTGATGCGGAATTTTCTGAAGACTATCAACTGATAAAAAACCTCCTGGAGAATGGCATGAATGTGGCACGCATCAATTGTGCGCACGACAATAAAGAGATCTGGGAAAATATGATCCGGCTTGTTAAAAAGGCAACAAAAGAAACCGGTCTCCCCTGCAAAATTTATATGGATTTGGCAGGCCCTAAAATGAGGGTTGCCGTTTTAGGCAAGGGTCACCTGCTCGACAAAGTTGAACTCAAGGAAGAACAGGAAATTTTTCTTGCAGAAAAAAACGCACATTTCAACCGGTCGGAAATTGTACTTGGCTGCGACGAGCCCAATGTGATAAATCAATTATTACCCGGACATCGGATACTCTTTGACGATGGGTTAATAGAATCAAAGGTTTTATCAGTTGAAAAAGGTATTGCCTGCATAAAGATCATGCGGATATCTGGGAAAAAACCTGTGCTGAAAGCGCGTAAAGGCATCAATTTCCCGGACACACAGCTGACCTTACCTGCACTCACAGAAAGGGATCTTTCTATCATACCATTTATAGCTAAACATGCCGACCTGGTAGGTTATTCTTTTGTACGAGATGTGGAATGTGTTAAAACATTGCAGCATGCCCTTTCCGGATATAAAAAAAGACCACATATCATCATTAAGATTGAAACACCGGAAGCCGTAAAAAATTTTCCTTCCTTACTGATACAAGGTATGCATGAAGAAGTTTTTGGTGTGATGATCGCACGCGGAGACCTTGCCGTTGAAATTGGCTTTGAAAGGCTTAGCGAGATACAGGAAGAAATATTATGGATCAGCGAAGCGGCTCATGTGCCGGTAATATGGGCAACACAAGTATTGGAAACACTAAACAAATCAGGCATCGCTACACGTGCTGAAGTTACAGATGCTTCCTATGCCGCTATGGCAGAATGCATCATGCTCAATAAAGGCGATTATATCATGGAGGTTATGCGATCCCTGAGGGATATTCTGCAAAGAAGCGGCAGCCACCACGTAAAAAAGAGGTATACATTCAGGCCAATGCAAATTGCAAAGGATTTTTTTGACACTTTTAACCGCGAAGAAAATAAAACATAAATAACTGAATGCTTTTGATTGCAAGATCAATGCTTGATCCAACTCACCCCCTGCCCCTCTCTTGAAAGAGAGTGGTGCCTCCATGCAACTTTCTTTCAAATCAATAAATCACCAAAATTTTCAAAAGAGATTTTAAACAAACCCCATATTAAGGTACACATTCAGGCCAATGCAAATTGCAATGGTTTTTTTTGAGACGTTTAATCGCGAAGAAAATAAAACATAAATACGTGAATGCCTTTGATTGCAAGATGAATGCTTGATCCAACTCACCCCCGCCCCTCTCTTGAAATAGAGGGGTGCCTCCATGCTGTTTTATTACGAATTAATTAATCTCTTAAATTTTCAAACCAGATTTTAAACAGACCCCATATTATTGAAAAGACTAAAAAAGTTGAAAGTATTAATTCTAAAATAACCAGGATAAAATGAAAATAAATCTATTCACATTTAATAAAGTACATTGCTGTGAGGCACCCCTCTCTTTCAAGAGAGGGGATTGGGGGTGAGTTGGTAACGTTAATGATTAACCGCGAAAAAACAAAGGTCACTTAATATATTCCTCGCACCTTTGCGGTTATTTGATCTGTAAAGAACGAAACAAAGCCTGGTAATCCGGATTCCGGGGATCACGCTGTTTCAGTAACTGTGCAGGGCCCATCGCTTTTTGTGGCTGACCGGTTTGAACATACAGGTACGCAAGTGCGTAATTCAAATCAGGATTTGACGGATCGGAAAGCAATCCTTTTTTCAGTAATTGTTCCGCCTGCGCCGACTTGCCTGATTGTTGCTGAAATAATGCGAAGTTATAATACAGCCTTGGATCCCTGCTGCCCAGGGAAACCGCCTGGTTAAAGGATTTTTCGGCATTGATATTATCTTTCATCTCTACATACAACAGGGCGAGGTTATAATGAATCCGGTCATTTTTAGGATCGGTGCGCCGGGCTTCCAGCAGCATATTAAGTGCCTCCGTATTTTTTTGTTGCTGGTTATACAATGATGCAAGATTAAGCCGGGCATAATTCATCATACTGTCTTTCTTCAGTCCCCTGATATAGTATTTCTCCGCATTGAAAAAATCATTCTGCCGCAGATAGTAATCACCCATCATGATATTTCCTACGGCAAAATCAGCCTGGTATTGTAAATACGCTTCTAATTCTTTTTTGGCAACGGCAAATGATTCCCTGAAAGAAAAAGGAACCTCATTTGACGGGATCTGCATGAACAGGTCGGCAGACGCAATACGAACAGCCCGCACTTTGTCTGTGAGCAACAGACCTACTGCATCTCTCCACCTTTGTACAGGGAATGACCCCAGCGCACGAACTGCCCTGTACCTTATCTGTGGATCGGTCTCACGAAGCGCTTTTAATAAAAGAGAAAGGCTCTTCTCCGTGGGGGTGCTTCCCAGGTAATGCGCAGCAGTTGCCTTTACAATGGCAGGCACGGCTGTATCACCCAGCAAGCGCGCAAGATGCGGTTCAGCATCAGCACCGCCTTTACTTCCGGGAATAAGATCATCAGCAAAATGATATTTCCGTTCAGGACCATACCATTTATTAACAGCCTCCGATGCCCAGGCAGATGATTTATTGGTATGGCACATATTACAGGCATTGGGTGTTCCATATTTAACAGACAGATCGGGACGGGGTACCCGAAAACTGTGGTCATGCCTGAAATCATTGCCCATATAAAATTTACCGGGCATATGACAACTCACACAATTCACCTGTGTAAGGCTTGCTTCATGCCGGTTGTGTTCAAAACTGTCGTATTTCTTTTCATGGCACTGTAAGCAAACCTGGTTGGCAGCAGCAAATAATGTTTTACCCGAATGCGGGTCATGGCAATTACTGCATTTGACACCCCGGTGAAACATCTTGCTCTGAAGAAAAGAAGTGTATATATAATCTTCGTCATTCACCTGTCCGTCTGCATGAAAAAATTCATCAGATGGAATTTCGGGAATCATATCATCCATTACTTCTGTACTGGTCAGCAACTCAGAAGAAATATTGGCTTTGCGGGCATGACAGGGCATACAGGTGTTCACTTGCACCGTATTGGGTCCATCAAGCGGTTTTAAAAAACTGTATTTAACTTTTTCGCTTTCCTTATAGTCCTTTGATGAAACAAAATCAACATGCTTGCTGGCAGGGCCATGGCAACTTTCGCAACTTACCGTCATAACGGAATAGGTTGTATGAAAACTGTCAGTTTCAGGCATATAGTTCTTCTGCAAATTGGTTGAATGGCAGGATGCACACATCGTATTCCAGTTCTGTCCGCCCCTGCTCCAATGCAGCCAGTCGTTGTGGTGGATCTTCTGACCGGCATACTGGTGGAACCATTTTTTTTTCTGTGAATCCCAGCTCATCCGTGGCACCTGCATTTTCCCGCCGGGAAATGCCACCAGGTATTGCTGCAATGGTTTATAGCCAAAAGTATAAAGCACTTCAAAATCCTGGTTGATCCCATCCGGCCCCTGGGTATTGATGAAATATTTACCATCCCGGCGGAAAAACCTGCTTGTGATTCCATCTGCGGTCAGGGAAACATCATTGAAATCGCCCAGCACCGTACTGTCATTGGCAGGTTCCATCGCCTTGAAATGATCTGATTCCTTCCATAGATCAAACTCTTTGGCGTGACAACCCTGGCAGGATTTATCACCCACATAAGCTGCATCACCGGAACTTGTTAATGCATCTGCTTTGTCCTGGCTGGCCGGTTTGCAATACTCCAGAATAAAAATGGAAAAAACCAGTAAGACCGTGATGATCAAAAAAACAGAAAGTGATTTTGGTTTCATTTTCAAAAGGCCTAAAAATAGCAAAGAATTCAGGAAAAAGTATAAGAAAATCAACCAGTCTGTTGTTCTTTGCGAACATAACGGTGAAGAAATTAACCGCAAAGGCGCCAAGATGTTTCCTTAATGATTCCATAATGCACAGCCTCCGGGCTTTCAATTAAATTTCGTAAATTCGGAAAACCCCATCAGATATGCATACTCCTCAAAAAACATTTCAGGAAGCCATGCTGAAAAGCGGGCATCAAAAACCACTCTGGCGCAGGTTCAACGGCGATTCCATCCAGCTACCCATCAAGGATGCCGTAGAACAGGCCATACGAAAGGAAACCGAAGCCGGTAACCGGCTGAAAGTCTGCATCGGTACCGACTCACAAGTAAAAGGACAGGAAACGGAATTCGCTACGGTCATAGTTTTCCTGCGGGAGGGCCGGGGAGGATTCATGTATATCCACAATGAAAAAACCTACCTCAGGTATTCGATCAAAGAAAGAATGCTTGTAGAAGTAGCCAAGAGCATTGAGATCGCATATGAATTGTGCGATCTTTTTACTGTTTACGAGGTGGATATGGAAGTGCATGCAGATATCAATACAAACCCTTCCTTTAAAAGCAACGAAGCACTGCGTGAAGCAATGGGCTATATCCTGGGTATGGGCTTTGCCTTCAAAGCAAAACCGGAAGCCTTTGCCAGCAGTTGCTGCGCTAACAAGATAGTGAATTAGAGGGTAGAGGGCAGAGGACAGTAAAGGCAGGCTGTTAATGGTGGCTGATTTGCCTACTGGCGACTGGCTACTTTTCCTTTTCCTCTTCAACCTTCCCTTCTTTGTTTGCCAAATATTCCAGGTTCATTTCTTCAATAAAAGAAAGCAGTTTCTCGCGTCCCAGTTTTTTTTCTGCACTGGTTACAAAATGCGGCGGGAGTTCTGTCCATGTTTTTTTCATGGCCTGCAGGAAATCCTTCACATTCTGGCTTACGGTCTTCTGTGTTTCTTTATCGGCTTTGGTGAAGACCAGGCAAAATGGCACCTGCCATTCTCCCAGCTTATTGATAAAATCGAGGTCAGTTTTCTGGGGACCATGGCGGGCATCGATCAACAGGAATAACAAACCCAGTGTTTCCCGGAGCTGGATATATTCCCGGATCATTTTTTCCCAGTCCTTACGCTTTGCCACCGATACTTTGGCAAAGCCATATCCAGGCAGGTCAACAAGGTACCATTGGTAATCTCCGCTGTCAACCAGGAAATGGTTGATCAGCTGGGTCTTTCCCGGCGTGGATGAAGTCTTGGCAAGGTTCTTCTGGTTGACGATCATGTTGATCAGGGAGGACTTGCCCACATTGCTCCTTCCCAGGAAAGCATATTCTGCCTTATCGGGCTTTGGGCATTGCGCTAAGCTGGGACTGCTGATAACATACTCGGCTTTCTTTATCACCATATGAACCTTCCATTTACAGGATTGTAAATATCGGTGTAAATGCCAAGAATACCCTCTTTTAACAGGACTATGGCAACAGCTTTTCCAAAAACCCCTTCAATCACCTAATTTTGCAGCTTCATGAGTGAATTTGCGCACGACAAGGTTGTACCCTACCAGGGTTCCGTACAAGGTAAAAAGGACCAGGTAGCAGAGATGTTTGATGATATCGCCCCCAGGTATGATTTCATGAACCGTTTCCTTTCGGCCGGCATTGACGTAAGCTGGAGAAAAAAAGCCCTTTCGGAACTCAAATCAATTAAACCCCAGGTAATGCTGGATGTTGCTACCGGTACCGCGGATGTAGCCATCATGGCAGCCCATATGCTGAAGCCGGCCAAAATTATTGGCATAGATATTTCTACAGGTATGCTTGACCTGGGTCGTAAGAAACTGTTAAAAGAGGGGCTTGATGGCCGGATCGAGTTACAAACGGGTGATAGTGAAGCAATAAACTTTCCCGATGCCTCGTTTGATGCGGTGACTGTGGCCTTTGGTGTGCGTAATTTCGCCCACCTGGAAAAAGGGCTTTCAGAGATCTACCGGGTATTGAAGCCGGGCGGAAAACTGGTAGTGCTGGAATTTTCAAAACCAAAAATCATAGGTATACAACAATTCTACAATCTGTACATGGGCATTGTGGCTCCCGGAATGGGCAAAATTTTTTCCAAAAACCGGGACGCATATCAATACCTGCACGATTCTGTACAAAAATTTCCGGAAGGAAAGGCATTTACAGATATTCTGAACCAAACCGGATTCAAGGAAAACACATGCAAAAGATTAAGCTTAGGGATCTGCAGTATATATACCGGCATAAAGTAGTTGTTGTACTCACTGCCTCCCTCTTTTTGTTTCATGCTTCGAAGGC
>JBGSHT010000105.1:0-3685 GCA_041752135.1 Chitinophagaceae bacterium
AAGGCAGGCATATAAGAGGGGAGAAGGCGTACTCAGTTGCCAGCCTTCCGCACCGGCAATGGGCACAAAACCTTTTTCCATTTTAAAGCGGGTGCTTTTTTCATGTCCCCACCAGCCGGCAAACCGCTGGAGTGATGGATCGGTGTGGTAACGTTCATGAATAAACGCAGCGCCCACGGCTCCCGGCCCGCCATTGAGGTATTTATAATTGCACCAGCAGGCGAAATCGGCGTTCCAGTCGTGGAGTTGTAAGGGTACGTTTCCTGCCGCATGGGCCAGGTCGAAGCCTACTTTGGCGCCGGCTTTTTTGGCCGCGGCTGCAATGGCCTGCATGTCGAATAACTGGCCTGTATAATAATTGACCCCGCCCCAGAGGACAAGCGCGAGTTCATCCTGGTGTGCTTCGATAGTGGAGAGGATATCATCTACACTTATATGGTGTTGCCCTTCTTTTGGTTTTACTTCTATGATGGTTTGGTCTGGATTTAGCCCGTGGTGCCTGACATGTGTTTCAAACATATACTGATCGCTGGGGAAGGCTTTGGCCTCGCAGATGATCTTGTTCCGTTTTCCTTCGGGCCGGTAAAAACTCACCATCATCAGGTGGAGATTGACCGTCAGCTGGTTCATCACCGTTATTTCGGTTGGTAAGGAACCGGTGATTTTTCCCAATGGTTTCAGGAGGTGGTCGTGGTAATTCATCCAGGGATCATCACCGAGGAAAAAAGCTTCCACGCCGTAGTCCGACCACTGGCCGAGTACTTTATCTATTTGTGTTCTGGCTGTTTTGGGTTGGAGTCCAAGGGAGTTTCCCAGAAAATACACCTGATCCTTACCGTTATGATTTGGAATGATGAACTGATTCCTGTATGACCTTAGCGGATCCTGGTTGTCTAGTTTAACCGCAAAGTCGCGATGTGCTTCAAAATTCATTTGTTTGATTTAAATACTACCTGTTCTTCCGCCATCCACCGGAATACTTACTCCATTTACATATGCTGCTGCCGGACTCGCTAAAAAAGCTGCAACTGCAGCTATCTCTGATGCTTCGCCAAATCTTTTGGCCGGAACGTCTGCTTCCATTTGTTTGGTAACTGTTTCAACAGTGCTTTCCGTATTGGCTGCAATTTGTGCGATCAGGCTTTTCAGTCGGATTGTTTTGGTGAAGCCGGGTAGGATATTGTTTACGGTTATGCCGTACCGTGCCACTTCATTGGACAGTGTCTTGGCCCAGGAAGCGGTGGCCCCGCGGATGGTATTGGACACGCCCAGGTTATTCAGCGGGATGCGTACGGATGTTGAAATGATATTGATGATCCGGCCAAAAGCTGCGGCTTTCATGGAAGGCAGCGCCGCCTGCACCAGTACCTGGTTGCAGATGATATGCTGTTGAAAGGCTTGCAGGAACTGGTCGGGCGTTGCATCCACAATGGGCCCTGGTGCAGGTCCGCCGGTATTGTTAATAAGTATGTGTATGGGGAATTCTTTTGTATGGCCCGTTATCACTTCTTTCACTTGCTCCGGGAACTGAAAATCGGCTACCCGGTACCGGTGTTCCTGGCCGGGTGTTTGGTGCAATTGTGCCACCGCTTCAATTAAGCCTGCTTCGTTTCGGGCAAGCAGCGTGCAATGGGCGCCCAGCAGCGCCAGTTCTTTGGCAATGGCGAGGCCGATGCCCTGGGTGCTGCCGGAGATCAGCGCTTCTTTACCGTTGAGCGATAATTCCATAATTGTGGTTGGCTAAAAAGTTACAACTGAAAAGAAAATCAATTTAATCTTCTTCCATTTCCTGTTTGATCTCTTCGGAGATTTTCACCAGCACTTTATCAATCCTATGCCCGTCCATATCCAGGATCTCGAAATGAAACCCGCTCCAGTCCATCTTGTCACCGCTTTTGGGTATGCGTTCCATCCGGTGCAGGATGAATCCGGCGAGGGTGTCAAATTCCTGTTCGCCTTCATTCATCCATTCGGTCTTTTCAAATTTCGTCAGGAAGTCGTAGAAGGGTATTTGTGCATCTACCAGGAAGGTTCCGTCTTCTCTTTCCTTCACTTCATAATCTTCCACATCCTGTTGTGGCAATTCACCTACAATGGCTTCGAGTATATCGTTGAGCGTGATCAGTCCGAGCAGGGTGCCGTATTCATCCACTACAAAGCAGGTATGGATCTTCGATTCCTTGAAGCGTTCCAGCAACTGGTAAGGCGAGTTATTCTCGGGCACAAACAAGGCTGTTTTCATGCTGTCTTTAAAGGGTATGTCGTCTGGTGTTACGTACATATCTTTTATGGAAACAATGCCTTTTATATTGTCAATGCTGTTGTGGCAAATGGGATATACGGAATGTGGTTCCTGCAGTATTTTTTCTTTTATCGTTTGTTCGTTATCGTTAATGTCAAACCAGATGATATCATGGCGATGGGTCATCAGGGAAGTGATGTTCCTGTCGCCGAGGTGGAATATCCTTTCTATGATCTCCTGTTCGGTTGCTTCAATGGCGCCGTGTTCGGTGCCTTCGCTGATGATGGCCTTGATCTCTTCTTCCGTTACCTGGTTATCGGTTGTCTTTATTTTAAAAAGTTTGATCAGTATATTGGTTGTTATATTGAGCAACCATACAAATGGCCAGGTTACGATATTGATTATTTTCATAGGACCGGCAACGCCTTTGGCAATGGCTTCCGGTGCCGTAAGTCCTAATCTTTTGGGCAGCAGTTCTCCGAGGATCAGCGAAAAGAAAGTAAGGATAACCACCACCAGCGTTGTTGCGATCCCATTTGCATAGGGTTGCAGCATCGGTATTTTTTCCAGCATCACCACCACATCATCCACGATCTTATCGCCTGAGTAAATACCGGTAAGTATGCCGATCAGTGTGATGCCGATTTGTACGGTGGATAAAAATGTTTCGGGTTTATTAGCAAGGCCAAGCGCTGCTTTCGCCCGCAGGTCGCCTTTGTTTGCCTGTGCCTCCAGCCGGGCTTTCCTTGCAGATACCAGGGCGATCTCCGCCATGGAAAAAAGGCCGTTTAAAAGGATCAATCCGAGTATGATAAAGATTTCGATCATTTATATGAATTTACTAAACCAATTTGTGTTTCAAAAAAACGAGTTGTCACAAGCCCCATCATTACCCCAAATACAGCACCGCCGATGACATCCGAGGGATAATGAACGCCTACGTATACCTGTGCATAGCAAATGACCGCGGCCCAGAGAAATACAAGCGACCATTTCCGGCTCATGAATTTCAGGGTCTGGTATATAAAAGTGGCCACGGCAAAATGATTGCTGGCATGCGATGAGATAAAACTTCCATTCATGCCGCAATAGCGGGCTATAAACCTGATCTGGTGCGCCATCATGGGATCCCGGCATGGCCTTGGCCGGTCAAAGATTTCTTTGATCACCTGGCTGCTGAGCAGATCGTTTAACCCGGCCATCGCCAGCACCGTTACCACCCACCAGGCGCCTTTTTTGCCAAAATTCAGGATCATGAACAAGGCCAGAAATATATAGAACGGAACATATGTATAGGATTCTCTCGCCAGTAAAGCAATTTGATCCAAAGAGGGAACGGCCCATTCTTTATTTACCTTAAGCATGAGCCAGTAATCTGCATGCAGGATCTTCTCCGGAATTGACAGGTTTTGCTGGCTTTGCAATAATATCATGGGCGCAAAA
>JBGSHT010000106.1:0-1842 GCA_041752135.1 Chitinophagaceae bacterium
GACCGACTAATTTTAGTTCTGTATTTTTGCTCATGTTATAGGTTGTTTGTCGTAAAACAAATCTACAACATAAGTGGGCCCCCATACCGGGGCCTATTTTTTACCTTTTTTGATTAGTTTACTCGGTCACTAGTGATAAAGAATATATGCCCGGATATTAAACATTTAAACTGAAATATTTTTACCGGTAAACTGTAAGGATTCTAAAATGGTTGCGTCCACAGTATATTGGATCGTTAAACCTGAAATTAATCTATGAGTCAACTATTTTAAATAATCAATAATCATGTCAAAAAAGAGATCTAGAAAAATCGGAATTAATTTAATTCTAGTGGGTGTTTTAACTGCGGTTTCCATAGGAACATACATGTGGCTTAAACCACACAGAGATGTGCAAAACACAGATGCGTATGCTACACTAAAAGTATCAGAACTTATAAACGAATTCAATACTGATACAGAAAAAGCTAATGCAAAATATCTTTCCAGTGACGGCAATTCAAAGGTATTAATTATAGAAGGCCCTGTGCATTCAATTTCCACTAATCAAAACCAGGAAAAAGTGATCTTACTTAAAGATGCTGGTGCAAATGCAGGCGTATCGGCTACTTTTAGCATTGAATCCAGTAAAAATATCGGCAATATAAAAGTAGGGGACAATATTAAAGTTAAAGGTGCCATTACTGCCGGAAACCTGTATGATGCTGACCTTGACCTGTACGAACATGCTATATTGATCCAAAGTGATATTGTGAAATAATACTGCATAATACTACCAATTCAAAAAATAAAATATTATATTTCATCAAATTTATCCGGCATTAAGATAAAGAATTATCAAGTGTTTTTTTTTGGAGCTAAATAAGAAAGCCTTCCTTTCCAGGAGGGCTTCAATTTATCAATACTTAAATATTCCATGCTTTAAAAAAGAATCTTATTTTCAGGAAACATTTTATACCAGTAAAAATGGCTTTTAAAAAGAAATATTTTTTCCTGTTCATTTTTTTGACAATCCTGATCACAAATACGGCCAGTAGCCAAAGTATTGATAACCTTTTCCTGGAGGCGGCGATCACCAAACTCCAAAACTCAAAAGAATACACTTTGAAAGTTGCTCATATGATGCCGGCTGAAAAATATGCATTCAAACCCTCCCCGGATGAAATGAGTTTTGGAGAACAGCTGCTACACATCTCCGCTAATATGAGTTGGCTGAGCACAGCATATTTAAACGGAAAAGAAAACCCTGTAACAAAAGCAGACAAACAAATGACAAAAAAGGAAGAGATCATCGGGGTACTCATTAAAAGTTATGACTACGCCATAAACACATTAAAAGCTTTCGATAAAAAACAGTTGGCTGAAAAAGTAAACTTCTTCGCCGGCGAAAAGAATAAGCTACAAATGATCAATCTGCTCAGTGATCACCAGACTCACCATCGCGGCCAATTAATGGTATACTTAAGATTGAATGGGATTAAACCGCCGGATTATACAGGCTGGTAAAAGTTTATAATATGTTCTATGGAACATGAGGGCTGCTTTGCAACTTATTCAAAGTTACTGAGTTTCACAGACCAGTCATAATCTTTAAACTTAATATGGTAGTTGCCAATATTTTTTTCGAAGACACTACCAATAATATTTTTAATGCCTCCTTTTCCGCCAAAATCCCCCCGAAACCAGTCGAGAATTTTTGATACCCTGACCTCATTTTTATCATCATCGATCTCCGTTTCGGATAAAAGAAATGACCTTGTTGCCATATCCAGCTGGCTTTCTATATTATCATATGAATAAAATAAAATGGGCGGACAACTTACTGCACCGCAGTTCAACGCA